>JAEZAF010000105.1 GCA_023430545.1 Chloroflexota bacterium | reverse complement strand
CGACCTGCTTTTTTCTCTAACCCAATCGTCCTGTAATCCCCGGCCATCAGGGTTTAAAATAGCAGCACAATCTGTTTCGAGTAGAAGACTAAAAAATTCCATGATCGCTGAAATTGGACAGGCGAGTTTACTCTTCGCATTGATCGCGGCGCTGTATGCCATTGCCGCCGTGCTTTACAGCGGACGCATCCACAGCACACGCTGGCTGCTGAGTGCACGTAATGCCGCGCTGATGACCTTCCCGCTGATGACCGTCTCCACCGGTCTGTTGCTGTACGCACTGCTGACCGAACAGTATCAGATCAGCTATGTGTGGTCTGTGACCGACCCGGCCACGCCCATGTTCTACCGTTTCACCGCGCTGTGGGGATCGCAGGCCGGATCGCTGCTGTTCTGGTCGTGGATCATGAGCCTGTTTTCCTTCGGGGCGATCCTGCTGAACTGGAAAAGTGACCGCCGTCTGATGCCGGGTGTGATCGCCTATCTGATGGCGATGCTGGCCTTCTTCCTGTGCCTGAATCTGTTTCTTGAAAATCCTTTTACCCGCTTCTGGTTTATCGAAGGGCAGACAGCAGGGGCGGCTGAACCCTACGCACTGATCCCACCGGGGGCAGTTGCACCACCAGCCGCACTGCTGGCGGAACAGTCGCAGGGACTCAACCCGCTGCTGCGTCACTTCGGTATGATTATCCACCCACCGATGCTCTATCTCGGCTTTGTCGGATTCACCATCCCGTTTGCCTTCGCGATGGCGGCGCTTGCCAGCGGCGACCTGTCCACCAACTGGATTCGCGCTGTGCGCCGCTGGTCACTGATCGCATGGCTGTTTCTGAGCCTCGGGCTGCTGCTCGGCGGGCGCTGGGCCTATGACGTGCTCGGATGGGGCGGCTACTGGGGCTGGGACCCGGTTGAGAACGCCGCCTTCCTGCCGTGGCTGATCGGGACCGCCTTCATCCACAGTGTGATGATTCAGGAAAAGCGCGGGATGCTCAAACTGTGGAATATGTTCCTCGTCATCGGGACGTTTTCCGCCGTCCTCTTCGGGACCTTTGCCACCCGCAGCGGTCTCGTGGACAGCGTCCACAGCTTCGCCCGCAGCGAGATCGGCCTGCCGATGTTCCTGTTCTGGGCGCTGATGACGGTCATCTCGGTCGGGCTGATCGTCTGGCGCTGGCGTCGCGGAGAGCTGCGCGACGAGCACGAATTCGCCGGTCTGCTCAGCCGCGAGTCGCTGTTTGTGCTCAACAATATCATCTTCGTCGCGCTGGCCGTGGCGGTCTTCTGGGGCAGCTTCGGCGCACCGATCATCTCCGAGATGTTTTACGATACCGAGATCACCATCGGCACCGACTACTATCTGATGGTGACGCCGCCGCTGTTTCTGGCGCTCTTCCTGCTGATGGGTATCGCGCCGCTGTCTGCATGGGGCGCGACCACCATGCGCCGACTCGGTCAGGCACTGGCCGTCCCGCTGCTGCTGACACTGCTGCTGGTCGCGTATATCGCCTTCTTCACCGACACACGCGGACCGTGGGCGCTGCTGGCTTATGGCATCGTCGCGCTGTCGGGATTTGTCGCCCTCTATGAGATCTTCCGTGGAGCGCGGGCGCGCAGCCGTACCCGTGGCGAGAATTTCCTCTCCGCCGCATGGACGCTGATGACGCGCAACCGTCGGCGCTACGGTGGCTATATCGTCCATCTGGGTGTGACCGTCATCGGACTCGGTGTGATTGGCAGCACGGTCTTTCAGGTGCAGACCGAACGGGTGCTTGTCCAGGGCGAGACCATGCAGATCGAGGACTACACCCTGCGCTTTGACCGTTTCGAGGCCGGTGTCGCTGCAGATGAACGTCAGATCACCCGCGCCTATGTAACGGTCTTCCGTAATGGGCAGGAAGTCGCGCAGTTGGAACCGCGCATTGATAACTTCCCCAACAGTGAGATGACCATGACGATCGCCGGGGCGCACAGCACGCTGGAAAATGATTTCTACGTGCTGCTCAGTGGTTATGATCTCGCTACCAGCACCGGACGCTTCTGGGTGTATATCAACCCACTGGTGAATCTGGTGTGGTTCGGCGGCATCATCCTGATTATCGGGACGTTCATCTCCGTCTGGCCGAGGGAAACCATGCCCGCCAGCGTCCGCGAACGCAGTGCATCCAGCGCTCTGACAGGGGCTGAGGCAGGCGCATGAAATCTCCGAGAACTTCAAACGTGAACATTGAAGGCACAGGGTCCGCGTTGTCCACTGCCCCCCATCCCGGCGTGATAGAACTGCGCCCCCCTTCTCGGCATAGCAAGCAGTGTTTATCCACTCGGCGCGACTTGTTGCGCTCTCCGAGGGAAGGGGAATTAACCAGGGTGACCTGTTTTTCTCCCCTTCCCTCGAAGCGTCTGGCGGATGCCCTTCCCGCCGGACGCGCACTGGGGGCAAGGGGCCGGGGGATGGGGGGCTTTTCTGCCCTCTCAATTCTCATTCTACTCATCCTCATCACATTCGTCCCCACTATCTCCGCACAGGAACCACCTGTCGATCCCGCCGCAGGTGTCACCTTTGATGATGTGAACCGCGTCGCCGCCGGGATGTACTGCCCGGAGTGTGAATACATCCCGCTGGACAAATGCTACAGCCCGGTGTGCGTGCAGTGGAAAGAAGAGATCGCCGTGCAGCTTGCCGAAGGCCGCACCGATCAGGAGATCATCGACGGCTTTGTCGCCCGTTTCGGAGATCAGGTGCTCGGCATCCCGCAGGACGAAAGCCTGCGCAACCTGTCGATCTATGTGCCATTGATCGCCCTGATCGTGATTGTAATGGTCGGCGTGTTCACCTTCCTGCGCTGGAGCCGTGGCCGTCCTGTTGCACCGGCATCCGGCGGAGGACAGCCGATGGGCGATCCCGTATCCGACCACTACCGTTCGCAGTTGGAACGTGACCTCGAAAGGTAGCATCCCCATCATCCTCTGAACTGCACACCCTGATCCTCGTAGGGTGTGCGGTTTCCTCTACCGCCCCTTCTGCAACTTCCTGTTGTGTATTTCGTACATCCTCTTTATAGAAAATTGCGTATTGCGGACGAGCGATACCGCAGGAGTAAATTTATGCAGCGCAGAGATTATTTTCACCCCGAAACGATCCAGACACGTATAAATCGGCGCTACCGCAGGCAGGCTGCCCTGCGTCTGCATTTGATTCTGACCGTGCTGCTCACCGTCTTCGGCCTTGCGGTATATTCCTATCTGGCGACGCGCCTGTATTACAGTGGTGTGCTGTTTTTACTTGCCGAGACTGCGCTGGTGGGGCTTTTCGCCGCCCATGTGGTCTGGAAGCGATCCCGCGACCATGCCGAGACTGAAATCGACGCCCAGATGCGCGAAGCCCGTCACTACCAGCGCGGTGATGTATTCGAGCACGACGCGGTCTACCGCCTCTCTGCGGACGGTGAACTGTTTTATGACGAAGACGAAATCGCCTACGATCTGAAGCCAAAGCGTAAACATGGAGGGTAGTCCCGATGAATAACCCGCCACAAACCGATAAATATTTCAGTCAGGCAGCGATTAAAAGCCGCATCGACCAGCGACAAAAAAGATATCTGTATTTAGTGCTTCATCTCATTCTCGTATTGGTTATCACTGTATTTGTCGTTTTAGATTCTGTTGCCGTCATACAGTTTTTGTCTGAAATACATTCCGGCACAGCAGCGATATTGGATAATTTCTGGAGTGGTTTCTCCGGGCCACAGCGCGCTGCCATACTGATCGCGGCATGGCTGACCCTGCCGTTTCATTACGCCTGGGTTGTCTCACGCTTAAGTGCGGAGAAGATCCTCGATCGTGAAATGCGCGAAACCCGCGAGTACGAACTCCGCCGTTATGAGCTGGAGCATGGCCGCAGTGACCGCGAGGCCCTCTATCGCCTCTCTGCGGACGGTGAACTGTTCTATGATGATGAAGAAATCGAATATGATGTGAAGCCGAAGCGTAAGTTGAAAGGCTAGCCTGATGCAGAAGCGGCTGGAAACCGATCAGTATTTCAGTGAGGCTGAGATTAAAGAACGGATTACGCAGCGCTATCAGCGTGAACAGGCACTCAGAATCCATGTCTTTATAACGCTTATGGTTTTCATCGGGATTACCTTTCTTGTGCTGTTAGATACGGATGTTTTTCTTCCCAACAATACGTTGAATGGAACTGAAATTCTTCTTGCTTTACTTAAAGTGGCGTTGGCTTCTGGAATTTTCTGGCTGCTTCTCCTGTTTCACGCTTATGTGAGACAGTCACGAGAAAAACTCGACGCAGAAATCGACACCGAGATGCGCGAAGCTCGCGAATACGAACTGCGCCGCTATGAACTGGCTCGTGATCCGGCCTATCGCCTCTCCGATGACGGTGAACTGTTTTATGACAAAGAAGAGAGCGAATACGAACAGAAGCCCAAGCGCAAAAACAGTAGTTAGGAGACGGATTGGATGCATACATCGACAGACGACTACTTCAGTGCTCGTGGGATACGTCAGCGAGGGCTGCGGCGCAACCGGCGGCGTGGATGGTTATACATCCATCTGGCGCTGACAATCTTCATGACAGGCCTTTTAATTGCCGAACGTAACTTATACCTTATGAGCAGAAATAACTTTCCTGATGAAGCCTCTTCCTATCTGGACAGTCATTACTTTTCGTTGCACGCCCTGATCGCGGCCGGCATCATTTGGCTGCTTTTTGTGCTGCATCTGATCTGGTCGCGCTTTCACAGCATCGCGGACATGGAAATCGACGCCGAGATGCGCGAAGCCCGTGAATATGAAATGCAGCGTTACAACACAGGGCGAAACGCCGCCTATCGTCTGAGCGACGACGGCGAACTGTTTTATGACGAAGATGAAATCGAATATGAACTGAAGCCCAAGCGCCGACAGGAATAGGGGCCGGGATTCTTCCCGCCCGCCGTACTGAATATTCAATCGCCTCAGTCCAGACAGGAGCATCCCATCATGAACCATGATGAACATGCACAGCGGCTCATACAGCAGAACAACCGCCAGTTGTTCAAACGGAATGCCGTTCTGTATCTACTCTATAGTACGTTGATCGTCATCATCAGCCTGCTGATCTATGCCGGTATGCCTCCGCAGGCGAACCGTATTCAGATCTTTATCGTTGCGGCGGTTCTGATCCTCTTTGTGCCTCTGATAGCGCGTTTGACACTTCAGGATCGCACCGCACGTCGGGCACGTATGCACAGTGCTGTGCCGGGAAGTCAGGAATGGCTCGCGACCCGTTATCAGGGCGAGTCGGACTGGGTGCAGACACTGGTCGAAGAGGATGAAGCGCTCTATGGTTATGGTGCATCGGACGACTCCGCCGAGAAGCCCAAAGGCAAACCGAAAGGCAAACCGAAGCGTGAAGGCTGATGTGCTGACTGCCGCTCATCACCGGCTCGGAAGCGACCCGGATCGCGCTTGATTTTCTGCCTTAAAAGACCGACACTAAAGGCACTGCTGTTAAGTTGATTCAGGTTCAGGAATGCAGGTCGAAGTCCCCGGTTTACCACAGGAAAATCCCCCTAAGCCCGCCGCCCGTCCCCTGACCTCGCTCGGCACGATGGTGCTGCTGTTCGGAGTCATCGCGCTGGTGGCCGTCGTCGGCTTACAGTTGATGCGCCGCTCACAGGCGCAGCCTTACTCCGGCCCCGCGCCGGATTTCACCATGCCGCTGCTCGGCTCCGATGGCGAATTCACCCTGTCAGAGCAGCGCGGACAGATCATCGTCCTCAACTTCTGGGGGAGCTGGTGTGTCGAATGCCGCACCGAGTCGCCAGAGCTGGAGGCCATCCAGCAGCGCTATGCTGACAAGGGAGTGCAGGTCGTCGGCGTCGATTTCCGTGATACCGAACGCAGCGCGCTGGCCTTCATCAACCAGTACAATCTGACCTATACCAACGGCTTCGATGTCGGCGAACGCATCACCGAGAAATACAACATCACCGGCGCACCGGAGACGTTCATCATCGACCGTAACGGCGACATCTATCACTTCTTCCTCGGACCCGTCACCGGACCGGAACTGGCCGAAAAGCTGGATGCGCTGCTCGCGTCTGAAGCGTCTGGAACCGCCGCACAGGAGGGCGCATTATGAGCCTGCCCGGACTCTTCGCGGCGCTGGTACTGGCGCTGGTTGTCATCGTGTGGATTGTCCTGCCGCTGCTGCGCCGGACGGATCGCGAGAACACCGCGCACGCCGAGGATATTGTCAGCCACCATCGCGAACGCCTCACCCTCTATTACAGCCGTGTGCTGCGTAATATCCATGACCTGGACGAAGACTTCACGGTCGGCAAACTGGACGAAGCCGAATATCAGCAGGAGCGCGAGATCTGGGCGCAGCGCGGTGTCGCCGCACTTCAGGCACTGGACAGCCTCGATCAGCAGGATGCGCCGCCGCTGGTGAGTGCTTCCGCTGAAAATCCGCGTCAGGCCGACATCCTGACCGATGATGCCGCGCTCGACGCCTCAATTGAAGCGGCCATCGAAGCCGCCGTCCAGAAGCAGCGGGCGCATCTGTAGCCATTTCCAACAGCGTCTGACCATCCACCCCAACTATTCACACCTCCGCTTTGGCGCTATACTGCCTTAGACGCTGGATATGCTTTCCCGCGTCTCAACGTCCGATTGATCAACATCTCATTTGAAGACATAACAGGATGATCCAGTTTATGACCAAGCGCGGCCTGCGGTGGACTCTGCTTCTGTGGTTCGGCGTCATGACAATCGTTTCGCTGTCCGCCTGCACCGGATTAGCCGGTGATACGGAAATCGTCGCGACCATTCCGATCGGGAATGCCAGCGGGAATGCCAGCGCTGATAATCCCGTCGCGCTGCAAAGCACCGAAGAAATACCGAATGCAGCGCAGGTCGCACAGGGGACCGGCCCCACACCGACCTCACTCGCCAGCTTCGGGATCTCGGTTGACGATCTCCAGACACCGGAAGCCCCCGGGGATCTCGGTTACCCCGCTGCAGCGCCGAATCTCGTGAATGGCTCCGCAATTTTCGCCCAGCGCTGTACTGCCTGTCATGGCACCCTCGGGGAAGGCGACGGTCCGCTTGTGCTGAATGGCGAAGTCCCGGCCCCGCACAGCTTTCAGGATGAGGAATATGTCCGCACCATCAACCCTAAGGACTGGTTCCGCACCATCACCAATGGCCGCATTGAGAATCTGATGCCCCCGTGGAAAGACGCCCTCACCGAGCAGGAGCGCTGGGATGTGGCGATGTACACCTACACGCTGCATTACACTGCCGACCAGCTTGAACTCGGCAGCATTCTCTACAGTGACTGCGCCGAGTGTCACGGCGATACCGGCAACGGTGATGGTCCCGAAGCCAACAAGCATCCGGAGAATCCCGCCGCCGCCCTGACATCCCTTAAATCCCTGAATGACCTGAGCGATGCCAATATGTTCGTGATGGTCAACGAAGGTCAGTCGGATCTGATGCCGGCCTACGGCGATCAGTTCAGCGACGAGGAAATCCGGGCGGTGGTGGCCTATGCCCGCACCCTCGGCCTGACCAACCTCCAGCCGATCACCGATGATGATCCACTGGTCAGGGTGCCAGGTCAGCCGCCGACCGCCACACTGGAATCGCAGGTTGGGCGGGTCGCGACCGACATGGTCCCTGATGGCAGTAACACCACCGGCGGTATTGTCCCGCCGCACCTGCAGCCAACCCTCGATTCGAATGGCAGTGGCCGCTCGCAGACAGTGGACCCGACGACAACCCTCACACCCGAATCGCGTATCGGGCAGGTCGCGACCGAGATGGTCCCGGACGATACCACAACGACTGGTGGCATTGTCCCGCCGCAGATGCAGCCGACACTCGAAGCCAGTTCCGATGCACTCACCATCTCCGGCACCGTCACCAACCAGACCGAGGGTGGCTCCGTGCCGGATGGCATGACCGTCAGCCTTCAGGTCTACACCGCTGCGGATCTGTCACCGCTGCCGGAACTGACACAGACCACCACCCTGAACACGGACGGAAGCTATCAGTTTGCCGATGTGCCTTATGATCCTGAACACGTGTACCTGACCGCGATCAGTTACCTTAACCGGGACTTCGCCAGCGGCATCTATCAGCCAGACCCGGCATCACCGGCGCTGGAAATGCCGATTCTGATCTACGAGCTGACCGACGATCCCTCGGTACTGACGGTTAACGCCTCAGTCACGCAGATTCAGATCGGCGGTAACACGCTCGAAGCGACCTACTCTGTGCGTTTTGTGAATACCTCAGACCGGCTGTTCACGTCACTTGAACCCGAAGCCGATGGCCGCCGCTACCGGTCGATGCAGGTCACGCTGCCGCCGGGGGCGCTGGTCGTCGGGATTGTCGATCAGCCGCGTTATATCTACGATGAGGAAGCCAACGCCGTCTACGACACCAGCCCACTCCAGCCCGGTGAGGAGCGCTTTATTCAGGTCACCTATCTGCTGGATTACACCAGCGGCGCGGTGATCGAATACACCATGCCCTATAAGCTGGACGGTCAGCTTCGCGTGCTGCTCGAAAACCCGACCATTACGCTGGAAGGCAATCTGCTGCCCTCACAGGGAGAAGAGGAACTCGGCGGCGTAACATATCAGGGCTACGGCGAGCGCGTCACACTGGAAGCGGGGACCACCATCCGTTACACGCTGACCGGCGAAGGCGGCGATGCGGCCATCCTGCCCACCGATGCCGCTCGTGCGTCCAGCGCATCCGGGACAGGCGCATCGGGCGTTGTCACCAGCGATACCCTGCTGCCGATGCTGGCGATTCTCGGTGTCGGCGTGGTGATCGCGGGCGGTGTGTTCACACTGGTACGGCGCACCCCGAGCACATCATCGCCGGTCGGTAAACAGCACCTGATCGACGGCCTGGTCCGCCAGATCGCGGAACTGGACGCGCAGCACGACGCCGGGCAGATCAACCACGACGTTTACCGCCACCGCCGCGAACAGCTCAAGGCACGTCTCACCGAGCTGATGGATGAAGCGACAACCGCGTCATAACGATCGCACCTCAATGTGACAGTGTAGAGGCGACATTCTTGTCGCCCTTCTGCCATCTGATCCTGCATATCAGAGTACAAACATGGACGGGTCGAATGCGAAAAACCGACATCATTGACTTGATCGGCCCCGAACGTTATGCCGCCGCCTGTCATGCGGCTTGGCAGGATTCCGCACGTGCAGATTATGGTCGAATGCCTGAACTTACCGACGACCTTGATGATGTTACAGTAGACATCAACACCAGTATCTGGTGGGACAATCAGGATGTTCCGGTCGATACAAAACTGGCGGTGGTCTTCGAGATCTACGCTGATATGCCCTGTTATGCATACTTAAGCTGGTTACCGTTTCGCAGACTGACCTATGAACAGCGGCTTCGCTGCCTGACATGGCTTCGTGAGTGTATCAGTTCATCCGATGATGCGATTGCGAACCCGGCACGTTATACCCTCTGGTGTGATTTCTTCGAAAACCCGCAAGCAGTGGAAGAAACCTGGAATTTCATAATCGACAGCGCTCCATCGGAGATCGTTCTGGAAAGAGTACTGATGGCTTCCGGTCCTGTTCCATATGCGCTGAAACATCCCCTATATCTCCGGCTGATTTCTGAAGAGCGCTGGCATGACTTTATCTTTTGCAGCCTGCTGCACAGTGCCTTCGATGTTTATGGCAGCATCGACAAGTCCGAAGCTAGACGGATTTTAGATCAGCTTATCCTGCCCACTGACACACTACATCTTGATCGTTTAAAGCAGGAACTTAACTCATGAAATCCACAACCCGCCTTTTATCGCTTCTGCTGATCCTCGCCGCCGTGATGCTTACTCGCGCCCAGAGCATGACGGAAACTGCGTCGCTGACCGGGATCACCACCGAAAACCTCAGTGCGCTTGAACCGATCACCCGGATCGAAGCGGATCAGGCCGCCGTTCAAAGCCTCTCATGGTCCGCAGACGGCGCTCGTCTGGCTCTCGGTACACCGGACCGCGTATTGATTTATCACACAGCCACGAACACCACCTATCCGTTAGATTACCGCGCCAGCGATGTGATCTTTGCGCCCAGCGATCCCAATCTGCTCACCATCATCTCCCAGGAAGAGGAAGCGCCATACGCTCACATCCTCATCCTGATTGACATCACCACCGGCGCAGAAACAGTTATAGAAGTAGAAGATGCTTTCGTCGGAGCGTTTGGTCCTGACGGTTCATTGTTTGCAGTCGGCAGTTCAGTCGATCTGATTGATCGGGTTGTACTCTTCGAGACCGACACCTGGACGGAGGTCGCCGTCCTGCAACTGCAAAGAGACCAGGCAGCACATGCCATCGCATTTAGTCCTGATCAAAAATGGCTGGCAACCCGTAATCAGGGCGGAGGCGGTTATCTTTGGGACGTCCAGAAGGCATTGGCTCAGCGCACGCTGTCCATCAACTCGGCCTTACCACTGGAGCATGTCGCTTTTGCCGAGGCGCTGGCCTTCAGCCCCGACGGGGTGCTGGCCGTCGCTTCGGATGAGTCTACACTCCTGGAAAGCGACCCTCAACTCAGCCTGAGTCGTGTCTCGGAGCGTAACAACCAACCAGAGGTAACATCGATCTTTTCAGGCCAGCGCTCCACTACAGCCATAAGTGAACTCAATGTCATCCACGATCTCGCCTTTACGCCAAACGGTGACTTGCTGATTGCTGTCACAGAAGACGGGCAGCTCCAGTTCTGGAATGCTATGGCGGGTGATTTGCTGCACACCGTTCAGGAAACTCAAACGCCCATCCTCAATGTCGCTGTAAACCCGGCAGGGACACTGATCGCGGCATCGCACGAGGACACCATCACCCTGTGGGGCATTCCGCAAACCGATTAGATCGATGATCGCCTAATTTTGGGTCCACTTCGTTTGAAGATTCGAACCTTAAGTATAGAACTCTTGTGCTAAAATGAGATACAGCCAACACCTGCACCTTAACATGAGCGAATGCCATGCAGCACCCACCCGGAAATTGCCGCTGTCGCATAATCACGCCACCGGAGCTTCGCCGCCATACCTTCATTGCGGCAGAATATTGCAGCAGCACAAAATTTTTGTGCTGCTGCTGCTGCTGCAACCGTGCAGTTAAACGTCAATACGATGACCGGACGTTTGTCACCGACTCCGCGCTCTGCACTACACACTGTGAAAGTCCTGCCCTACAATGAAAATCATTGGGTGTAAGACAAAATCACAGGCGGTGAACCTTGATCAACGAACCAAAGACATATCTGATTACCGGCGGGGCGGGCTTCCTCGGCATCAACATCACACGTTATCTGCTGAAGCGTGGGCACAAAGTCGTCTCGCTGGATATTGAGCCGTTCGATTATCCGGAGCGCCCACAGATCACCGAGATCACCGGCGACATCCGTGACAAAGCGGCGGTCGAGCGTTCCATGCAGGGGATCGACATTGTCATTCACACTGCTGCTGCGCTGCCGCTGTATTCGGATGAAGACATCTACACCACCGACATCGACGGCACGCGTAATGTGATCGACTCGGCCTTCCGTAATAATGTCGAGCGCTTCATCCATATCTCTTCGACTGCCGTCTACGGCGTGCCCGATCATCATCCGCTCTACGAGACGGACAAGGTGATCGGCGTCGGTCCGTACGGCAAGGCCAAGATCGCGGCGGAAGAGGTCTGCTTCGAATACCGCGACAAGGGTATGTGCGTGCCGGTCATCCGCCCGAAGTCGTTTATCGGGCTGGAACGTCTCGGTGTCTTCGCCCTGCTGTACGACTGGGCCAAGGATGGCAAGAATTTCCCGATCCCGGGCAAGGGCAATAACCGCTATCAGTATCTCGACGTTGAAGACCTGTGCGACGCCATTTACCTGTGCGCCACGCTCGACCGCGACGTGGTCAACGATACCTTCAACATCGGCGCGAAGGAATTCGGCACTTTCGGAGGTGATTTTCAGGCGGTGCTGGATCACGCCGGGCACGGCCGCAAGGTCGTCTCGATTCCGGTGGCACCGGCGCTCTGGGTTCTGCGCATTCTGGACAAACTGAAGCTGTCGCCGCTGTATCCCTGGGTGTACGAAACCGCCGTCAAGGACTCGTTCGTCGCGATCGACAAGGCCGAGCAGAAGTTAGGCTTTGCGCCCAAGTACTCCAACAAGGACGCACTGATCCGCAATTACGACTGGTACGTCGCCAATCTGAAGAATTTCGAGAACAAGAGCGGTGTTTCGCACCGCGTCCCGTGGAGCCAGGGCATCCTGACCATCGCCAAGCGCTTCTTCTAGAAGTTGCTGTGTACTCTTAAAAACCTCACCACGCTCCTTCCCCTGTAAAACAGTTTTTGCATGGAGAGGAAGAAGGGGGTTGGGGTGAGGTTTCAAAGGTAGGTATTTTCATTGAAGCTTTGGAGGTGCTGGACAACACACCCTTTAACATGCGCGGGGTAGGGACACGGCATGCCGTGTCCGCTTGTAAACACGTGAACTGTGAATTAAATACCTACCTTGTGAAGTTAGGGTGAGGGGCAACCAGCGCCAATCGGGAAATACGTGCCTTTGAAAACAGGGATGAGGGCTTTTCAGATCTGCTGGCAATACCGCTTCTGATGCGGTATATCTCAGCGTTCCACACAGAGGAGAAGGCCAGTATGACACTGCACATCGGGGTCGATGCATGTAAGGGTGGCTGGGTTGTCGTCACGCTGGATGAACAGGGACAGGCGCATTCTCAGGTCTTTGAGAACATCACAAAGCTGTGGAGCGCCTTTCGATCTCAGCCCCCAAAGCTGATCCTGATCGATATCCCCATCGGCCTGCCGGAAAACGGCGCTCGCAGTGTAGACCGCGAGGCGCGTCAGCTTCTGGGCAGGCGTCGCAGTTCGGTCTTTCCGGTCCCTGTCCGCGCTGCCGTTTACGCCTCCGCTTATGCTGAAGGCTCCAGCCTCAACTGGTCGGTGACCGGACGCGGCTTCTCGCGTCAGTCATGGAATATCACGCCGAAGATCCGCGAAGTCGATGCCCTGCTCACAACCGATGCCATCGCCGCCAGTGTCTTTCGGGAAACCCATCCGGAGGTCATCTTCTGGGGGCTGGCGGGCAGCCCGATGCAGTCTGCCAAGCACACCGACGGGGGATACGAGGAACGTGTCGCGTTACTGGAAGGCTATCTGCCCGGCGCACGCGATCTGATCACCAGTACGCTGGAGCGTTATCCCCGCAGTGTACTCGGTCGCGATGATGTGGTCGATGCGCTGGCCGCCGCCGTGACCGCCAGAATGGGCACGCTGGCAAGCATCCCACCGATACCCGAATATGACACCCACGGCCTGCCGATGCAGATCCTGTATCCACGCCGACCCGGTGTGGTGCGTTTGCATCACGCGCAGATTACTATTCCCTCGGGTGATGAAGCCGAACAACAGGCTCGTGACTTTTACTGCCGTCTGCTTGGCCTGCGCGAAATCGAAAAGCCGGAGTCGCTGCGTGGGCGCGGCGGCCTCTGGGTGGAGCTGGGTGAGGTGCAGATTCATCTGGGGGTCGAGGACAGCGAAGCGCGCCGCCAGACCAAAGCTCACATCGCCTATCAGGTGACGGATCTTGATTACTGGGCAGCGCGCTTACAGGAGAACGGCATTACGCCTGAAGAGTCGATCCCGATTCCGGGCTATCGCCGTTTCGAGTTCCGCGATCCCTTTGGAAACCGTGTGGAGTTCATCGAACCGCTGAATCCGTGAGGTCTGGCGGTTGGGAACGGGTGTCTCAACGGGCAGACAGGGCAGGGCGTCCCTGAACGGTTATCATTTTGTAGGTGCAACACCTGCCTTGTCCGCTGACCTCTGGAACCTCTTGAGGGCGATGCGAACAAAGACAGATCCTGCCGGGTAATACCCGCAGCCCGCTCTAATCGTGCTTGGCAAGGTTCTTCATCTGCCAGTCCAGCGCGGCGGACAGCTTGCTGAAGACACGGATTTCGTGGCCTCTTGTCCGCGTACGCAGCGTCAGCCCACTCGCGACGATGTTCGCCATCTGTGCCGAAAACTGATCTTCCACCACCACCGCCGAGTAGCTGTGGGCCATGCGCTTGGAGCCTTCCAGCAGTTGAGCGCCCACTTCCCGTGCGCTGATCGGCATCGTCAGGGCGCTGCCAGCAAAAACAGCGATGGTGCACATGGGCCGGGTCTGATCCCAGTTCTCGATGATCTCAAGAAAGGCTTTCCCCCACATGGTAATTGATGCCTGACTCTGCTGATTCATGTAAATCACCAGAATCTGCCCATCCGCATACCATTCGCGGCGTACCGCATGTTCAAATTCTTCAACCCGTTCCGGGCTATAATCTGTCATTCTGTTTCCCTGCTTCCGATAAGGATTATGATAAGTGATTGGCCTTAAGACAGCCGTCAGCATCCCTGAACGCTATTGACACTTGTCAGGATGCCGAGAATAATGCCCGTATGACTACACACCTGATTACCAGTTTACCTGACTTCCCTTTCCTGACATCGGCCAGTATTAAAATCCGCACCTCCATTCAGCGCTTTTTACTTTTCATACTTTTGGGCTTCCTGCTGAGTGGCTGTAACGGCGCTGCCGGTGATCCGCCTGTCACGTATGTGATCGTCACTTCGGACGCTCAGAATGCCGTTGACCTCGTCGGCAGTCCGGCGCTGGACGCGAATGCACAGTCCATCGTGACCGAAGCCGCAACGCTGGCTCCGACCGAGACACCGCAGCCGACCTTTACCGCCGCCCCGCAGATTCCGCCGGATCAGGCGCTGCTGGCTGCCCATCAGTTGGCGCGTAATGGTTACTATGAAGAAGCCGTGGATGCCTTCGGCGTGCTGATCGACTATCCGGACGCCACCGAGGATCAAAGGGCCGAAGCCGCGTTTGCACAGGCTCAGGTCGCGCTGCGGGCTGGCCTGTTCGATCAGGCCGTGACCGCACTGACGACGCTCATCACCCGTTATCCCGGCGATTACCGCCTGGGGCAGTCTCACTTCCTGCGTGGAGATGCCTATATGGGGCTGGCGGACTGGAATGCCGCTATTGCCGACTTCCGCGAATATCTGCGTCTGCGCCCGGGTGTGCTCGATAGTTACGCCTATGAACGTATTGCGGATTCCCAGATCGCGTTAGGGCAGACCGGCGAAGCGCTTTCCACCTACGATCAGGCGGCAGGTGCCGAGCGCAGTCTGGTGCCCACCCTGGCCCTGCGTGAAAAGATCGCCCGCATTCAGCTCAGTCAGGGCAACACAAGCGCAGCCGTCACCCAGTATGACGCGATTCTGGCGGTGGCCGAGAATGCCCCGTACAAGGCGCAGATTGAACTCGCGGCGGCGCAGGCCCTGCTGGATCAGGGCGATATCAACAATGCCCTGATGCGCATGCAGCGTATCTTCAACAATTATCCCGCCACACCACAGGCACTTCAGGCGATGGAAGTCCTGCTCGAAAACGAGCGTCCTCTGAACGGTTATCAGCAGGGACAGGTGTATTACTATAACGGGGATTATCAGAACGCTGTCATCGCCTTCAATCAGTTTTCGACCTCCGTCCTGCTCTCGGATATTCCAGCGGAATTCCACCTTCTGTTAGGGCGCGCCTACCGCGAAATCGGCAATTCTCCGGCGGCACTGATCGCCTTTCAGACCATTCCGACGCAGTATCCCACCGATCCGTTGTTCGGTGAGGCGCTGCTGGAACAGGGCCGGACGCGCTTCATGAATGGCGATACCGCTGGCGCAATCCAGACCTATCTCGACATCGCACAGACCAACCCGAATTTGCAGACCGTCGCGCCGGAAGCGCTCTGGCGTGCGGGTTATCTGTATACCACCGGCCAGCAGCTTTCCGAAGGACGCGAGATCTTTACAAGGCTGGCGGATACCTATCCGAACAGCCCTCAGGCCAGCAGCGGCCTGCTGATCGCCGCCGAAGCCGCCCAGACCGCCGGGGACACTGGCAGCGCTGAAGTGCTGTACGGTCGCCTGCTGGAAATCACCGGACGAGAGACCAAAGCCGAAGTCGCCTTTCAGCTTGCGCGTCTGCTTCTGGGCAAGGGAGATCAGGCCAACGCCAATACGCTGCTGGATCAGGCCATCAGCGCCGCGCCGGACAGCTACTTTGCCGCCCGTGCCCGTGATCTGAAAATCGGTCGTGCGCCGTTCACACCGCCGACGAACATCACCTTTACCTTTGATGATGCTGCACAGGTCGCCGAAGCGGAGAACTGGCTGCGGACCACCTTCAGCATTCCCGAAGAAGTCGCAGCCCCGCTCTGGCCTATGTCGCCGGAACTGCTGTCGGACCCGCATATCCTGCGCGGGCGTGAACTCTGGCAGGCGGGGGCGTTCGAAGCGGCTGAGAGCGAGTTCTTCGATGTGCTGGAGCGCTATGAAGCTGATGCGCTTGCCTCTTACCGGCTGTCGCTGTTTTTGCGCGGACTGGGTGCGTACTATCCTTCGCAGCAGGGCGCGGCCAATATCATCACCACCGCGAAGATCGCCACGATCGACGCACCGCCCTACATCGCCCGGATGCGCTTCCCGGCTTATTACCGCGATGAAGTACTGCGCGTCAGCCAGGAACGCGGGATTGATCCGCTGCTGATGCTGTCGCTGATCCGTCACGAGAGCCTTTTCGATACCAATGCGACCGCCGCCGCCGGTGAAAAGGGGCTGATGCAGGTCATCCCGCCGACAGCCGATTACATCGCCGGAGAGCTGGGCTATGATGAGGATTACGATCTGTTCCGCCCGTATGTCGGTATCGAGTTTGGGGCGTTCTATCTCGATGAGCAGTTGGAGCGCTTCGACGGCAATGTTTATCCAGCATTGGCCGGATACAATGCAGGGCCGGGACGTGCGATCAACTGGCTGGAAGCCGCAGGCAGTGATCCCGACCGCTTTATGGATACAATCAGCATCGACTCGACGCAGCTTTATGTCCAGCGTATCTACAGCTTCTATTCGATCTATCACACGCTGTACGGGACAGACAGTTAAGGCATAGTTATGCTCTATGACATTACACGCACGGTGAGGCCCACGCTGGCCGTCTGGCCCGGAGATACACCCTATCAGGTGCAGCCCGCGCTCTCGCTGGAATCGGGGCATAGTGTCAACCTCATGACGCTGACGCTCAGCGCACATACCGGCACCCATGCCGATGCTTACTTCCATTATGAACAGGATGGCGATCATCCCGCTACCATGCCGCTGGAGTCCTACGTCGGGCCAGCGCGGGTGGTCACGTTAACAAAACGCAGCGGGGGACTGCTTCCAGCGGATTTCGCGCCGGGGCAGCTTGACGGCATCGAACGCCTGCTGATCCACAGCCATGTGAGTGATATGCCGGATGAGGTATTCCCGACCGAGTTTCCGTATCTGACGGTTGAATTGATCGAGACTCTGGCCGAGCGTGGGGTAAAGCTGATCGGGCTGGATTCGCCGTCGGTCGATGCGTTCGACAGTCAGGATCTGCCGTGCCATCATGCGCTTCGGCGGCATAGGATGGTCAATCTGGAAACACTGATGCTGCGCGGCATCCCGGATGGCGACTACGAATTGACCGCGCTGCCTCTCAAGCTCGATTTAGCATGCGGCGCACCGGTCCGGGCGATACTGCGCCGCGTTGAGGCGTGACCGCCATCGCGAATGCCTTCGTTGAATTCATCGGGCTGCCAGTACCCATGCTGACGCAGGACATGCAGCACCATGATCGTCGTCCATACCGCCCAGTGCGGATTGCTGTATTCGTCATGCCATGCGCCGTCCGACTGCTGCATCTTCGCCAGTGCGCTGAAAATCCGCCGCTTCAGTTTAGGCGATGCCGCCTGTGAAACGGGGCTTTCCGGGTCTGGGGCGAAAAAGGCGAACTGATAGTAATGGTGTGGTTCGGCGGCATCCGTCAGGGACAGGATATTTTCGAGAACGGCGGCACGGTAAAGAGGCAGATCGGGGAAGTCGCTGACGTTCATAAAATAATCATGCGCATGATAGGCGGCGATCAGGCGGTCGTTGCGCTGGATGCGTTTCAGCGTCAGATGATCCAGCACCCAACTTTGTGTCGTGATCTCAATATCACCCAGAACCGCACTCTGCCGCATCAGATTGCCTACAGTAGATGCCGGGATCGTCTGTCCGCTGGTTTCTTTCCAGTGTGTCGCACACGGATAATCCAGCACACTTGGCGGATTCAGCAGCGCACCATCTGGCGCACGGTTACGGGCCAGCCATTCCGGTGCATCATGGAACAGACTGTTCGCACGGATGCCTGTCACGCGGACGATCTGCAAAGCAAACTCTAATGCCAGCGGATGCGAGTCAGGTGTTTTGATGTCGCATTCCAGCCCGTGTCCCCATCCGCCATCCGGATTTTTGTAGCAGGTCAGGCATTGATGCACATGCGCCAGTGATGCCCCTTCAAACAGGTGACTGAACAGCACCCGCTCCCACAAGGCCCCGTGCGCATAGACATATTTACGAGCTTTTTCAAACTTAACGGGCATCAATGCTTGCCTTTATAAATCTCGTAACATCTTAACTAAGTTCATTATAGAACGCAAGTTCGTGGGGCGTCAAACATTTTTGAAACACATCATTAATCTTAAGGCTAAAATCAATTGACTCAATATTACACTCAAGGTATATTCGTTACAAAGAAATTCATACTGTTACAATTCAGGGGCTTGGGATATGGCTGATATGAAGAAGTCGAAAGTGCTGTTTGTAGAGGACGATATTGCGATTGGCAAGATGGTCGGTGATTATCTGACCAAGCATGATTACGAAGTAACGATTGTGAACGATGCGCCAGATGCCCTCGATCACATTCGCCAGCGCGGCCTGCCCCATATCGCACTGGTCGACCTCGGGCTTCCCAGTATGCACGGCTTCGAGCTGAGCAGCCGCATCAAGCAGATGGCGGATGTCCCCATCATCTTCGTCACCTCTACCGGCGATACGGACACCATCGTGCAGGGCCTCAAGAAATACGCTGAGGATTTCATCGTCAAGCCGTTCGAGCTGCGCGAGCTGGAAGCGCGTATTCAGGTGGTGCTGGCGCGTATGCCCACACTGGATTATGCCAGCGAACCGGTGATCGTGATCGATAATCACCTGAGCATCGATTTTGCCCATAACCGCATCATCCTCAATGATGAGTCCATCGGCCTGACGCCAACCGAGTCGGTGCTGCTGCATGTCCTGCTGCGCAGTGCGGGTCGGGTGGTGGAAAACCGCGTGCTGACGACTCGGGTCTGGCCGAATGAAAATGTCGGCGATGATACACTGCGCGTTCACATGCACCGCCTGCGCCGCAAACTGGAAACCGACTCGCATCATCCGCATTACATCCGTACCGAGCGCGGCGTCGGCTATATGTTCACCATGCGCCCGACGGAGCAAAGCGAACCGGACGAACTCGACGAACTTGATGCATCACTGGCGGACTAGCGGACCGGTCCGAACCATCAGTACTCACGATTAAGCAGAGGCGGGCCAGGCATGGCCCGCTTTTGATTCGGGGCAGCCCTCTCGAAATCCTCCCGTTTGCGTTACACTTCAACCGGCTCAGGTGATCGTGACGTGATCCCTGTGGTTTTAACTGTCATCTGCTGGCCGGTATACTCACTGTTTTAATCTGCTTTTTAGCGTTAAGCCCAAATGGTAATGACCACAACTCAATCTCACACCGAGCGCCCCCTGACTGATTCCTCGCATCCGTCGCGCCGTAGTATTCTGCTGATATTTACCCTGCTGGTCCTCGGACTCGCCAGTGTCTATACCATTTCCTACAGCGGACAGATCGAAATCGCGGATCAGATGCAGTACTTTGACGCCACCGGCAGCGCAGCACAGTTTGGGGATTTCAAACTCGACATCTCGATGTGGGAAAATATGCCGCGTTCCTATCCGCAGCGAGAGTCCGATGCCCTGCGCGATACGGTGGCGGAGCCGGGTTTTATCATCGCTGCCGCGCCGCTGTACTGGCTGGCGGAACGTCTCGACGGTGTTGGGCTGGTGCATGCCACCTATTTTTTCAACATCTGGGTCAGCGCCCTGCTCTGTGGGGTGATGTTCCTGTACGGCGTGATGCTCGGCTACCGGCTGGAGATCGCGCTGATCGGTGCGATCTGCCTCGGCCTGCTGACGATCATCTGGCCGTATACGCAGACCTTCTTCCGCGAGCCGTTCATGATGCTGCTGCTGCTGCTGTGTGCGCTGTCCATCGAGCGCTTTCGCAGTGTCCGCAGGGGCGGGCGCTGGATCTGGCTGCTGCTGGCGGTCGTGCTGGGCATCGCGGCGTTCTTCAGTAAGGACGCGGTGATGCTGGCCCTGCCGGGGCTGTTTGCACTTCTGCTGCCCGATTCCTTCTGGCAGGCGCGTGCGACAAAGATCCTGCTGGCGGTGGGCATTGTCGTCGGGTTTGTGATCAGTGGACTGGTCGCCTTTACCGACATTCTGCTGCTGCTGAGTCCGGAAGTCGCCACGATTCCGCTGGCGGGGCCGTTTGTCATCGAGACAGTTTACACACATACCGCTTTGCATACCTATCTTTTCAGTCTGGGGGGCAGCATCTGGGGGACCTCACCAATTGCGCTGCTCGCAATTCCCGGCGCATACTGGCTGTGGCGGGAAAACCGCCTGCGTCATGTCTGCGCCGCGCTGCTGATGATTTTTGCATTCGCCTTTGGTTATGCCCTGCTGCGCGGCTCCGAGTGGTTCGGCGGGACGATCTGGCCCCAGCGTTTTCTGCTGCCTGTGCTTCCCTTCGTGCTCTGGCTGATCTTCCCGGCGCTGGATCGCATCTTCAAACGGTCTATCGACCGCCGGTTTGCAAACCGCCTCTGGCTGATCGTGTTTGTCGCGCTGGCACTGTACAGCCTCTGGTGGCAGCTCAGCGGCATCGCCTTCCGCTGGGAGTCCTACAGCCGTGCCACTTATGAGATCTCTGAGGGCGGTCTGGTCTACTGGCTGCCGGGTTTTAACGATCCGCGCTATATCCGTCCGGTCGTGCTTGTACCGCTGTGGACCACCGACCCGCTCAACTTCGCATGGACACGCACCGGCGTCTGGTGGATTCCACTGGTGTTCGCTGGTTTCGCACTGATCTGTTTCGGGCTGACGTGGGGCATCGTGCGTCACCGGATTATCCCGCGTCGGATGGCATGGGTGCCCGTCGCATGGCTGCCCATGCTGATCCCGCTGCATCTGCTGCTGGTGTATATCCTGCTGCGAGCCATCTATATCGACCCAGCCTATGCAGGCTCCCGCACCGACCTGCATGAGATGGTCGATCTGATCCGTCAGGAAGTACCGCCGGGGGAATTTGTCCTGCTGGCGGACCGCGAATACAACTATGGCAATTACGGCGCTGCGGGTAACTTCTTCTTCCTGAATTATGGAAAACTCGGACACATACGCATGCTCGGTTTTCCATTCCATCCAGGCGACCGTGCAAGCTGCGACCAGCCGCTGCGTGTCGAAGCGCAGAATCCGATGGCGCAGTTGGATATCTACACCGTACCCATGATTAACCATCTCGCCGACCATCACGACCGGCTGTGGGTGCTGGCGTCCAGCGGACCGGCGCTGCCGTGTGTTGTCCGGTCGATGGAGCGTTTCATGGGGATGTATTACTACCGTGTCTCTGGTGGGCCGGAGACCGCGAACCGTCAGACCTCGGTCAACACCCGTCTGCTGGAATATCATACCGCCGATGCACCAGATCCCTATGCCTTTCGCGGTGCAGAACAGGCTGTCGATCTGCGCTTTCAGGCACTGGAAGGCGGTACCCTCGATCTGATCGGTCAGACGCTGCCCAGTGGCGATACCTATGCACCGGGGGACTGGCTGCCACTGTCGCTCTACTGGCAGACGGAGTCCACACATACACAGCTTTACACCGTCGCGTGGTATCTGGCAAAGGATGGCGGTGTGGTCGTCACCGGAGAAAATACCTGGCCGGGTGCGACCTTCGCGCCGACGACTCTGTGGGAACCGGGCCTGCCCCTGTGGGATCACCGTGCTTTGCGTCTGCCATCCGACCTCGCACCGGGGGACTATCAGCTCTGGGTGAAGGTCTACTACTACGATGTATCAGCGGCGCAGATCGTCGATCTTGCGGCTGATGGTGAAAATGTCATCGACGGCGTGATCGGGGTATTGCCGGTGAGGATTCGAGTCGGGGATGCCGAGCGTTAGAAATCATTTACCGTCTGAGAATCAAAAGGACGCTTCCACTCGGACACGTCCTTTTTGTTTCCTACTGCTTCTAGTTCAATGCTCCAGATCTCAGGCGGATTTCACCTGACGGGCACTGGCGATCTCATTGTTTTCAATTCGGCGAATCTGAGAGGGATAGACCGACACCAGCGCGACCAGTTCGCCACTCAGTGTCACAAACTCGACCTCATAGCCTTTGTGGTCCCCATAGATGTGAACGATCATGCCGATATCGCCCATTTTCAGGCCATGTTCGGCCAGATCTTCTGTGAGTGCAACGCGTTCCAATTCCTGCATTGTGCCTCTCCTTACAAGGGATATGCGCTCACCAAACGGGGAACATCATCTCCATCATCTATAATCCATATCACCCTTACAGAAGGGTCTCTGCCATCAGGTGTATGTAGTGTTCCTTCAACAACATAGTGGATGCCAAAAGGCGGACGTTCTTCAACCTTCGTTACCTCATGGTCATTAGCATGTTGCTTAAGTGCGTCTGCCATGATCTGCCAATTTTCAATTGTAAAACCAAATGCGAGAAAAAACTGTGCTTTTGCCTTCCCGTTTTCACTTGTTAAGTCAAGCAGATAACGGACCAGTTTAGATTCTGCTATAACCGCTTTTTCCCAATTGGGTAACTTCATACAAGGCCTTATCAAAACCGAAAGTTGTTAGGCGCTGGATCATCTTCACTTTATCCTTGATTATATGCGAAGATACCGCGTACCCACAGCAAAAAGATATATCCGAGCAGATGCACCTTTTCGTTCGCAGATAACCAGTTTGTCAGAAAATGGCAGCCAACTTCGACTAACCAATAAAGGTAAACAACTCATGGGAAGTTTGAATGGATCGGCATCAGGATGATGTGTCACTGCACCAAACCCTAAGCGACAGTGAGCTGATCCTAAAAGCGTCGCATGACGCCGAAGCGTTCACTGCGCTTTATCAGCGTTATGTCACTCGCGTCTACCGCTATTTCATCAGTCAACTTGGAGATGAGCACGATGCTCAGGACCTGACATCACAGACCTTCATTGCGGTACTTGAAGGACTGAAAACATTTAACGGACAGAGCGCCTTTTCCACTTGGTTATTTGGGATCGCCAATCACAAACGGCTCGATCATTTTCGCAGGCATCCAGCGACACAGTCACTCGAAAGCGAAACCACGGCCGATCTCATCGATGATAGCAGTGAACTACCATCTGATGCTGAACTTCAGCTTGAGGAAGTGTTGGCCGCGCTGAAACTGATCGGCGGAGATCGCGCACAGGTGATCGCACTGAGAGTATTTGCTGATCTGAGTGTTGCTGAGACCGCTGCGGTGATGTCCAGAAGTGAAGATGCCGTTTACGCGCTGATGTCCCGTACCGTGCGGGATTTACGGCAGTTGTTAGTTAAAGGAGAGCAGCATGAACCGAGACGATGAGCTGTTTATGGATAAGCTGCATCACACCGTGCAGCAGATTGACCCTGCACCAGAATTTCTTCACACCCTTGAAAACGATTTGCGACGGAGTCATCAACACCTGCTAGTGAAGTCAAAGCGCAGGATGACAGTTTATCTCCGTCGATTGACAACCATCGCGGCGGCGTTTGGTCTGCTGCTGCTGGTCATTCTGTTTGTGCCCCCTTTCCGCTCACTGGCACAGGACATTATCGACAGCCTGTTCACCCGCGCCGAGAGCAATGAGAGGATGAGCACTTATAGGCTCATTCCAGAGACTGAGTGGGAAATACTCACAGAGGAAGAATACTACTCCACACTGTTGACCATCGAACAGGCTGAGATGCTGTCTGGCTTTGATATCACTGAACCTACTGCGATTCCGAATTCTTACAGATTTCGTGGTGTATCATATTCAGAGAAGTATCACAGCGCGATGCTGATCTACACATTAACTGGTAGAGGACTGAATATCACACAGCAGCCGATTGAATTTGCAGGTCAGGGTGAGTGGCCGTTAGGGGTTGATGCAGATATTATCGAAGTTGAAATTGGATCGTTAAAAGGGGAATATGTGCAGGGTGGCTGGTTCGTTAAACCTGCCAACATAGATATCGATAAATCGAAGGGCATTCGAACAGAGACAGCAACCTGGATCTCTGAAGCACCAGATCGACGTCTGCGGTGGATTGACGGTGGAATGATATACGAGATCAGGGCAATGGGCGGTTCTGAAGGTCATGGCGAGCTTGGAAAAGAAGAACTGATCGACATCGCGCTGAGTATGCAGTAGGAACCGTTACACACCGAACAAAAAAGGACGCGTCCACTCGGACACGTCCTTATTGTTTTGTGACTGCTGCGAAGCCTTACGCGTTAGAGGCAGGCGTTTCGACTTCGTCTTCTTCGGTGTTTGCCAGCGTCAGTTCGCCGTCTTCACCCACGCCGACGCGCACCACGCTCGCCAGCGGGAATTTGCCGGACAGGATACCATCTGACAGCGCATCCTCGATCTCGTTCTGGATCAGGCGGCGCAGCGGACGCGCACCGTATTCGGGATCGTAACCCCGGTCGGCGATCCATCCGCGGGCTTCGTCTGTGATATCGAGTGAGATGGCATGTTCAATCAGGCGGTCACCGACCTTCTTCAGTTCGAGATCGACGATCTGCTTGATCTCATCCTTGGTCAGTGAACGGAAGACGATCATCGCGTCCACACGGTTCAGGAACTCGGGGCGGAAGGCGCGGCGGAGCTGCTCCGTCACGTTCTTGCGCATCTCGTCGTAGGTTTCCTTCTCGGTGCGTTCTTCATCCACCGGGAAGTTGAAGCCGAGCTGTGTCCCGCGCTTGATCGTATCCGCGCCGACGTTGCTGGTCATCACGATGATGGCGTTGCGGAAATCGACACGGCGGCCGCGTGCATCGGTGAGCTGGCCTTCTTCCATCACCTGAAGCAGCATGTTGAATGCTTCGGGATGCGCCTTCTCGATTTCGTCAAAGACGACGATGCTGTATGGGCGGCGGCGGATGGCTTCGGTCAGTTGACCGGCGTCTTCGTAACCGACGTATCCGGGAGGGGCACCCACCAGACGCGCCACCGAATGACGTTCCATGAATTCGCTCATATCGAGCTGGATCAGGGCTTCTTCGCTGCCAAACAGGAATTCTGCCAGCGTCTTGGTCAGCTCACTCTTACCGACACCGGTCGGGCCGAGGAACATGAACGAACCAATCGGACGGCGCGGGTCCTTGAGACCAGCGCGGCTGCGGCGGACGGCCTTGCTGATGGCGTCAATGGCTTCGTTCTGCCCGACAATACGGCGGTGCAGCACTTCTTCCATTTCCATCAGGCGGGCAGTCTCTTCACCAGCCATGCGCATCACCGGGATACCGGTCCACATCGCCACGACTTCCGCGATGTCTTCCGAGACCAGACGCGGCTGGCCGGTTTCGCTGTTCCAGTTGGCCTTGAGGTCCGTCAGGCTGGCGACCAGACCTTCACGCTGCATACGCAGGCGCTCCAGACCTTCCTCTTCGCTCTCTTCCTCGCCTTCGCTGATCTCGATTTCAGCATCGATATCGGAAAGCTCGTTTTCAAGGCGGCGGACCTGTGCAGCTTCCGGACTCTTGTACATCCGCAGGCGGGCAGAGGCCTCGTCGATCAGATCGATCGCTTTGTCCGGCAGGAAGCGGTCCGGCACATACCGTGCGGACAGATTCGCGGCGGCTTCGATCGCGTCGTCGGTAATCTCGACGCTGTGGTGTTCCTGATAGGGCTGTTTGATGCCCTGCAGGATTTCGATGGTTTCTTCGATGGTCGGCTCGTCTACCAGAATCTGCTGGAAGCGGCGTTCGAGCGCGGCATCGCTTTCGATATGCTTGCGGTATTCGTCCAGCGTGGTCGCACCGATACACTGAAGTTCACCACGCGAAAGGGCGGGCTTCAGGATATTGGCGGCATCGACACTGCTTCCGGCAGAGCCAGCACCGACCAGCATGTGGACTTCGTCGATAAACAGGATGCTGTCCGACGACTTGAGTTCTTCAATCACGCGCTTGAGGCGTTCTTCGAACTGGCCGCGATACATGGTGCCTGCGACCAGTGAGCCGACATCCAACTGAAGCACGCGCTTGCCGAACAGCGGCTTGGGCACATCACCATTGACGATACGCTGCGCCAGACCTTCGACAATCGCCGTCTTGCCGACACCCGGTTCACCGATCAGGGCCGGATTGTTCTTGCGGCGGCGAGACAGAACCTGAATGACGCGCTCGATTTCGGTTTCACGACCAACAACCGGGTCGAGTTTGCCGTCACGGGCCAGATCGGTCAGGTCGGTTGCCAGTTGATCGACCAGCGGCGTCTTGCTGGTTTCCTTGTTGCTGGCACCTTTTGGACGTGGGCGTTCTTCATTGCTGGGCTGGGACTGCATGGGGGATTCCTGCAGGACACGACGTGTGGCCTTGCGGACTTCTTCGGGGCTGATACCGAGGCGCTTCAGAACCTCAATGGCGACCCCTTCGGACTGGCGCACCAAACCCAGAAGCAGGTGTTCAGTACCGATATAGTGATGCCCCATCCGGCGCGCCTCATCGACCGCCAGTTCCAGCACCTTTTTCGTGCCGGGAGAAAGGTCAAGCTGAACGCTGCTGGTCCGGGCAGAGGCGCGGGTAAGGCGTTCCACCAGTTCTTCAACGCGGCGCTGTTCCAATCCCAGTTCACGGAGGACACGGCCTGCAACCCCGCCATCTTCCCGCATCAGGCCCAGCAGCAGATGCTCCGTCCCGATGTAGTTGTGCTGAAGGCGTTCTGCTTCTTCCTGGGCGAGGCTCAACACACGCCGCGCCCGTTGTGTAAATCGTTCCATTTTATTCGGCACGGTATAAAACCTCCGTCCTTAATCCCTCACTTCGACACTTGGTAACCATTCCGAGGGAAGTGGTTATCCGTCCTCCTGATCAGCGGCCAGAGTAAGACCACTTTAAAGAGTCACTGATGATACTGACTACTTTGAACGATAATTAAAATTATATCCCAAAGTACACGACTTTTCTGTAGATGCTTTGTTAGAAACTACGATCTATGGGCCGAATTACGTAAAATCGGGCTGCATCAGCGATGAACGGTCCATAAACAGGGCTGCCACCTGATCCGATATCGGGTCAATTGTGATCACCCGTGGCCGCTTCACCATGCAGACGCAGGAATTGCCTTACGTCTTACGCTACAGTGAGGCGTTCTCACGCCGGTCTGATGTGGTCACACGCTGGCGGACTTTATCGCGTAGCGCTTCGATCTCCTCTTTATTATATCCCAAATTATCCCAAATCTCTGATTGTGTTTCCAGTAGACTTAAAAGCAGATGCTCGACCTCAACCCGCGGCTTTCCGGTCTGACGGGCGGTTTCAATCGCGCTCATCAGTCCTTTCAGAGCTTCAGCGGAGAGCGGCGTCTGATCAAGTTCGCGCTGCAAACTGAAATTGCGAAACCGACTGCTGATCCCTGCAAATGAAAACCAGCGGTTTCTGGCGCGTGGCATCTTAGCGGCGGCGTGGGTAACCTGCGGCGGTGGCTCATGCAGGATGCGATCGGTGGTGGTCTGGATCTGTGCCGGGCTGATCTTCAACTGCCTGAATAGTTCCGTCACCTGATCCGATTCAACCCGCGACAAGCCGAGTAGTAAATGTTCGGTGTCGATATAGCTATGATCACGTTTGCGTGCTTCATCGACCGCCAGATTCAGTAATTGCTTAACGGTTTCCGAGAGGTCGGGGGGCGTATCCTGATCTGGCGCAGCCGTGTCTTGAACTGAGGCAGCGGCCCGTTGACTGATTGTATCGGTGACCGTGTTATCCACCGTGCCAGCCATCGCGTTTTTAACGGCCTCTTTGACAGCCGGATAGTCAACGCCGAGCTGCTGTAAGACACGCTGCGCGATGCTGCCTTCTTCCAGCGTCAGGCCGAGCATCAGATGGCCGGGTTCGACTGCGCTTTGCTTCGATGTCAGTGCTGCTTCCTGTGCGCGGCTTAAGGCGTATCGTGCACGGCTTGTCAATCGCTGCACCTTGTTCGACGTCACGGATTGCTCCTCTTCCGCTCTCTGGGCCTGCTGCGCCTTCAATCTGTCATACAGGGTATTGATCTCGGCCTCACGATATCCCAAATTATACCAAATTCCGGTGGCGTCGCGCATTGATGCGGCGTCCCGCGCCAGACTCAGCAGAATCTGTTCAGGCTCAACTCGACGCAGTTTCATCTGGCGTGTCTCATCGACGGCGGCCAGCAGGTGATCAATCAATGCATCGGACAGCGGCGTGCAGGTCAGTTCGTGCTGCAAAGCGTAATGCCGTGTACTGCTCTCCAGTGCTTCATAATATACGAACCCGCGCCGACGAGCGTAATCGGTGAAGGAGGAATGCCATGCAGTGGTCGGGATCGGGTGCGGGGCCAGCCCTTGTGCTGCGCGCCAACGATTGATCATTTGCCGGGTGACCGTATAGATCTGCGCGGTCGGGATGCCAGCCTGCTTACGCAGTCGGGTGACTCTGGTTCTCGGCAGAAGCGATATCCCTAACAGCAGGTGTTCGCAGTCGATATACTGATGGCGCATGCGCCGCGCTTCAGTCACTGCGTGTTCCAGCAGCTTTCTTGTATCACTGGAAAGATCCATATCATCAGAATCAAACAGCTTTTCATTTACCTGTGTATTTACAGTAATTCTCTTTTTCACCGCAGTGTATTCGATGCCAAGTTCCTGAAAGACATCCGCCGTGACCTCATTCTGATCCTTGAGCAGACCAAGCAGGATATGCTCCGGCTCGATCACCGACGTCTTCATCGCTCTGGCCTCATCCTGTGCATGATTCAGGATAAGCCGTGCCCGTTTTGTAAATCTTTCCATGCTGCCGCCGTCCGCCTGTGGATCGTCTGTGTCACTGCCATGTCATCGTCTTACGATAGCATCGGTTTACGGTTATGATCAAAAATATTTTTGTTTTATCCCAATTTATCCCAAATTAAACCAGATTCTACTGTGCTGTCGCTGAAAGGGTGAGGCTGTCCAGCGGTGTGCTGCTGTCGAAGGTAGCGTAAAACTCGAATGTCAGTTCTTCAGCAGACGCCGTGACCAGCATCGCCCCGTAGCCGTGATTGAAGCGGAAGCGGCTTTCGGGCAGTATGTCACCCAGCGCATAGATCGCACCGCCGCCCACGCCGTTGACGAAATATGGGATGCCGTCCACTTCCAGCCGTTCGTAGATGTGATCATGACCGGCGATCACGGCACTCGCGCCCCATTCGGTAAACGGCCACTGCATAACCAGGTTGGAACCGGAATCCCCTGACGAATATGGCGCGACATGAAAGTACACCACCTTCCACACGGCAGCAGACTCCGCCAGCGCAGCCTGAAGCCACTGCGCCTGCACGGAATCGCGGCGGATGCCGTCCGGCTCATCGTAATTGCCATCAAGCGCGAAGAACTGAACATCTCCGGCAGTAAAAGTGTAATAGCGCTCGTTGCCGGGAAGCTCAAAGTAGTCAAAGTACGGCTGCGCGGCGTCGGTTAGCCAGTCGTGATTGCCAAGCGTGGGGAAAAAGCGGTTGTCTTCGGCTTCATCACCAGCGCCATCGCCATACTCCCCGACATACGGCGCGATAAAGTCGTGATAGTACCGGCCGATATTCTCGTCAATCGTTTCCGCCGCGCCGACATCGTAATTGTTATCCCCCACCGTGAGGATCAGCTCCGGTTCCCACTCGATGACCATCTCCGCGACGGCTTCGGCATTCGGTCCCGCCTTGCCATAATCCCCGATGATGGCAAACCTGACAGTCTCGGATTCGGTCTCGATGTGAAGGATTTCAGGCTGCGGTGTAACGGTTGGCATGGGCGTTATCTGCGAGGTCAGGCAGGGGCCAACAGAGGCAAAAGCCAGCAGTAACCCTGCCGTCAGGATCATCCAAACCAGCTTTATCCATCCCGACATCATTGTTTCCTTTCCATTTCCAAAGGAAGCACATCGCGAACGATCGCACCGCGTTATATGATGGAAGATGATGAACCACGGGGCCAGTTCGAATTCAGGTTTGCATACACTGAACCTGCAATGCCACCCTGTTATATTAATGCGTAGGGGCGACCCGATGTGGTCGCCCGTTCAGAAGACCGCTATAACATGGTGATGACACCGCATCGTCCCTGCATTACTGCCCGTCCAGCTTCACCTCGACCTCGACCTCGACTTCCAGCCGCTGACCGGATGCAAACTCCAGTGTCAGGGGGAAGGTATCGCCGATCTGCAGGGCTTCATGCAGATCGATCAGCATCAGGTGGATGCCAAACGGCACGATTTCCAGTGTGCTGCCGGATGGCAGCTCGACGCTTTCGACCGCGTTCATTTGCCCGACATCATCCACAATCACGGTCTCATGCAGCTCGACACGCGCCGCCACCGCTGCGGAAGCCCCTGTCAGGCGCTCGTCATCAGCGGTGCCGTTTTCGAGTGTGAGGTAAACCGCGCCGCTTGAATGCTGCGGCGCTGGCCGCGCCCAGGCATCCTCGGCCCGCAGTTCACCCGACAGTGCTGGTGGTGTGAGTGCAAGTCCTGCCCCTGCTACCGCCGCCAGCGTGCCGATGACTACAGTGATTGCAACCAGTGCGTGCTGAAAACCAGGCTGTTTCCACTGGAGCCGGAAGGCGAAGACTCCGCCGACGGCGACGAGCACCAGTCCGGTGATCAGCAGTGGGATACCGGGATTCACCTCAGGTGTAATTGGCGTGGCTGAAGTGGACACCGGGCTGCCCGATGGGCTGTGTGTTTCATGCTGACCCATATCGTGCTGATCGGTGTGCGCCCGGACCGAGACCACCCACAGCAGGGTGAGACTGATCAGCAGAATGGGGAGAATATGCCGGGCGCGAATAACACGGTGACACATGAAGGTGATTCCTCTCGCTTTTGAAGGTAAATCAGCAGGGCACACGATATGATGCGGAATGCGCATCGCAGATCTGTAAATGGGTCGGCAGAGTGTATGTTTTCCCCATAGTCTCGGCCATTTATCCGCTTTTGACCAGAGCCGTTCCCACCTTCGCCATTCTCTCATCTTTCAGGTTCAGAATACGCCTGAAAAACCGTGTTTCAGAGTCGGTATTGAGGGCTGTTTTGTGGTAAAATATAGAACAAATATTCGAGGATTATCGATATGGTAGCGGTCAAGACACGAAGCCAGTATATCTGTCAGAAATGCGGTCGAAAGTCACCGCGTTATATGGGGCGCTGCCCAGGATGCAGTGAATTCTCGACGATGGTCGAAGAGGTCATCGAGGTGGGGCGGGCTGCACGCCAGAAGGAGCGCGTGGTCCTTCCCAATACCACGCCGCGCATGCTGGACGAAATCCAGTCGCAGGAGATGCCGCGCATGCTGGTTCCTCTCAGCGAGTTCAACCGCGTGCTGGGCGGCGGTATCGTGCCGGGAAGCATCACGCTGATCGGCGGTGAACCGGGCATCGGCAAATCCACCCTGCTCATTCAGGTGAGCTGCCTGATCGCGTCATGTATCGGGCGGGTGCTGTACGTCAGCGGAGAGGAAAGCACGACCCAGATCAAGATGCGGGCGGAGCGTCTCGGCCTGCGGGCGGATCAGCTTTACCTCGTCACCGAAACCAATCTGCACGCCATTTTGCAGCACGTTCGCGCCATCAAACCCGCCGTGCTGATTATCGACTCGATCCAGACCATTTATCTCGAGGAGAGCGAGTCATCGCCCGGAAGTGTCTCTCAGGTCAAGGAGTGCGCCGGACGCCTTCAGATGCTGGCGAAGACCACCGGCACCAGTGTCTTTATCATCGGCCATGTGACCAAGGACGGTACGATTGCCGGTCCACGTGTGCTCGAACACGTCGTGGATACCGTGCTGTATCTGGAAGGCGACTCGTTTGGCATGTATCGTCTGCTGCGCGGCGTCAAAAACCGCTTCGGCGCGACCAATGAGGTCGGTGTGTTCGAGATGACGTCCGGCGGGATGATGGAAGTCAGCAATCCGTCGGAAGTGTTTCTGGCCGAACGTGCGATCAACGCTTCCGGAGCCGCCGTCGCCGTGACAATGGAGGGCACACGTCCGCTGCTGGTAGAAATACAGGCGCTGACCAGTCCGACACCCTTCGGCAACCCGCGCCGGACGCCGAACGGCATCGACTATAACCGTCTGCTGCTGATCAGCGCAGTGCTGACCCAGCAGATCGGGCTGAAGCTCAACGAGCGCGACATCTTCATCAACGTGATCGGCGGCATCAAGGTCGATGAACCCGCATCCGATCTGGCGGTCGCGATGGCGATGGCTTCCAGCTACTACAAGGTGCCGCTGCCTGCGGATCTGGCCTTCATCGGCGAGATCGGGCTAAGCGGCGAACTGCGCACCGTCTCGCAGTTGGGTGTGCGTCTGAACGAAGCGGCCAAGCTCGGCTTCAAGCGCGTGCTGCTGCCGAAGATGCACCGTTCGAAGATCGACGCACCGAAAGGCCTGACACTGGTCGAAGCACGCGATCTCAGACACGCGCTGGAAATCGCCATGCCTGCGGCGTCCGGCGCAGTGTAACACCTGTGTCCGCCCGCCTTATCCACCACCATTCCCACCCGCGTACTCCGTAGGGACAGGGCCTGCCCTGTCTGTCCGCCGACCGCCGTCCTGACCTTCATCCGCATGGGGCCGGATTCTTCCGGCCCGTTTGATCTTCCCCCCGCCTATTCTGTAGGGAAAATGCCTGCATTGTCCGCCCCGTCCGCCCACCTTATCCACCATCATTTCCACAAAACTCGGTCCACTTCGTTTGAAAATTCGAACCGCACAATCCGAACATTCGTGCTACACTATAATGTTCCGGCCCCTTAACAATCACAGGCATATAGGGGAGGCTTTCAATGCTGCGCACGTGTCTGGTGTTTGCAGCAACCCTAACTTGCTACAAGCACATTTGCAGCAGAATCGTGCTGCAAATCTGCCACCGTCGTTCATTTTGAGGGGAAAATCCGTTGTTGCCGCACAAAAATTTTGTGCAGCAGCAGCAGCAGCAAACAGCTACAAACAACAAGCAGCTCATGCGGAGTAACCAGCCGACCCGCCATGTATCGCCACCACCTTTTGGAAGAAGGGGAGCACCTGCGTGTGCTCCCGAAAATGAT
>JAEZAF010000281.1 GCA_023430545.1 Chloroflexota bacterium | reverse complement strand
TGCTGCTGCAACAAGCGCTGATTTACTCTGGCCTGTAGCTCTACTGATCGTAATGCGCTGCCAGCCGTGCAGCTTCCAGTACCCGTCCCACCGTGATCTCGGTCACGCACGGATGATTTTCGGGGTCGTCGCCGCTCCAGTCAAGAATGCCGCACGGTCGGCACGGGATGTCTGAGGTCAGGATGATGTGCTTATTAGGTGCGCCCCATGTGCCAAATTCCAGCGGATTGGCCGGACCGTACAGCGCAACGGTTGGCGTCCCCACCGCCGCCGCAAGGTGCAGCGGACCACTGTCGGAGCCGAGCACGACCTTCGATCGTGCGAACAGCGCTCCAAGCTGCCCGACCTGCGTATCACCAGCCATCAGAATCGGTGATTGTGTCATGCCAGCGGCGATCTGTTGTACCAGTGGGATCTCTTTATCGCTGCCCGTCAGGATGATTCGGGCGTCGAGCTGTTCGCTCAGTGTATCGGCCACGCTCGCCCATTTCGCCATGTCCCACTGCTTGACCTGCGTCCCGCTGCCGGGGTGGATACAGACCAGCGGGGCCTCATCCGCGATGCCCCATTCGGACAGATATCCGTCTACATAGGCGCGGTCGCTGGCCTCAGGCCCAAAACGGTACTGGATCTCGCGCTGGCTCACTGGACCGGTCCACGGTTCAACCAGTCTCAGATTTTGCAGGATCACATGCTCAGCCTGATAACCCAGCATTTCGGTCAGAAACAGGTTCACATCCGGCAGATCGTAGCCGACAATGCGCGGGATTCCGGAGAGGTGCGCCAGCATCGCCCCCCACCAGTGATCCGGTCGCAGGATCACCGCACTGCTGAAGCCAATCCGCCTCAGCAGTCGGGACGCAGTCAGCGCCTGTTCATAGGGGGATCGCAGGCTGGCCTTCGGGCTTCGGCTGAACCCCGGAAACGGGAAGGTCAGCACGCGGTCGATCTCCGGGTAATGGCTCAATAATGGCCCGGACCACGGCCCGACCAACATGTAGATTTCAGCCTCAGGCCGAGTCTCGCGCAGGGCACGGATCGCCGGTGTGGAGAGCAGTACATCCCCCAGATGATCCGGGCGTATAAGTAGAATACGCTCGACACTGCCGCGTGGCTGTGGGATAGGCGTAAACGGAATGCGCGACAGCCCATGCAGCATCGTCCGGCGCACACGGTACTTCAACGGCTGGCGATGAAAGGCTTCGGCCATCGCGCTGTTTCGCATCGCCAGTACCTGACGTGCCTGTGCCGTCTTGGTGATGGAGTTAGGACTCAAGGCCGATTTCCCTGTAGGTGTTCAGCAGTTTTGGAATAAGTTTCGACCAGTCATAGTGTGTGCTGACCTGTTCGTAAGCCTGCACACCCGCCGCCTGACGTTGATCACTATCGCGCAGAAGTTCGACTACAGCCTCCGCGAAGGTCTGCGGATCGTCCGCGATCAGCATGGCCTGTTTCGCCTCATCCAGCAGTCCGGCGGAGGCCGTCGTGGTCGCGACAATCGCACACCGGCAGGCCATCGCCTCCAGTAGTTTGAGCCGTGTGCCGCTTCCCATTCGCAGCGGGGCGATGTATACATCCGCGCCGTGCAGATACGGGATCACGCTGTCTACACGGCCTGTCAGTGTGATGTTTGGATGTTCGTTCAGCCGTTCCAGCCGCGCATGGGGCTGCTGCCCGACGATGTACAGGTGAACATCCGGCTGCTGACGCAGGATCAACGGCAGGATCTCATCTGTAAACCATATCATCGCATCGATGTTCGGTCGATAGTCCATCTTGCCCGTAAAGACGAGGCTGTTCGGGTGAAGATTGTCAGATTGAGCTGCGGTATCCGACGGGTTCGTATAGTCTTCAACCGTAATCCCACTGGGAACGATGAACACCTTGCCGTCGTTGCGGAACGGACGCAGGGCTTCAGCATCTTCAGGCGAGACCGCGATCACCGCATCCGCCAGTTGACACATCCGGGCTTCATAACGTTTCAGTCGCTGTGTCTGGATCAGGGAGTAAACCGCTGCGGGGAGCCGCTTCAGTTCCTGTCGGTCAATCGACGCAATCACGCGCTGAAGCTGATACTCAGCATTAAAGGTATCAAAGACTACTTTCGCACCCGGCTGTGTGTCTCTGACAGTGGGCAGATAGCAGGCCGCTTCGATGGCCTCAATCTGGATCAGATCGAACGGTGTTTCGGCCAATAACTGACGCAGTTGTGCTTCAAATGCCGGATCGTAAAAGCGAAATGCAATATCTGGCTGATGTGTGAGTGCCAGATCTCTCAGACGCCGGATAACAGTGCGCGGTGGGGCAGGCGGGATGGTTACCACCCGTTCACATAATGCCGAAAGTCGTTTCGCCTCACGCACTTCCGTCGGGGTGGCAAAGCTCATCAGTGTGATCTGATGACCCGCATCATGCAGTCCCCGAACGATGCCCAAGACGCGCAGTGCGCCACCGGATGCAGGTGGATCAGGAAGTTGGGTGGTAATAATCAGTATTTTCATGGGTTGGATACTGTCTTCTGGTACACATCCCGCGCAATCCTGGCCGAGTGTTCCCATGTGAAGGTCGCCGCCCGCGCCAGTGCTGCCTCACGCTGCGCCTGTAACCAGTCCGGGTCCGCGTCCAGCACCGCGTGTAATGCCTGCGTGATACTCGCTGGCTCCTCGGGTTGCAGGCGCAGGCCCACATCTCCGGCAACTTCCGGCAGGGATGAGCGGTCACTGACGACTGGCAGAGTCCCGCAGGCCATCGCTTCCAGTATCGGAAGGCCGAAGCCTTCGTAAAATGAGGGCAGAACCAGTGCCCTTGCCCCGTTATAGAAGGCGGGTAGGTCCGCGTCGGTTACAGTATCCAGCCAGCGGACGTTCGCGCTGTCACCAATACGTTCGATCAGGGCGTCCGCCAGCCATCCGCGCTTCCCGATCAATATCAGATCAGGCACAGTCGAAGACTGTGTCCGTAGGGCAGCGTAAGCCGTCAGCAGATGGTCGAGATTCTTGCGCGGCTCGATGGTCCCGACGAACAGGAAGTATCCGGGGCTGACTCCGAACCGTGTCAGAAGTTCCGTCAGGCGAGACTGATCCATTGGTCGATAGTGCTGATGGTCCACACCGTGGGGTTGTATCGTGATTTTCTCGGGACTCACGTTCAGCATTCGGATCAGATCGCTTTTCGCAGACTCACTGACGGTCAGAATATGGTCGGCATGTTCAGCCGCCCACTGGATCTGATCGTTGTAATAGCGTCGACTGTCAGCCGTCAGGTACTCAGGATAATGGAGAAAGGTCAGGTCATGTACCGTAATCACATGACGATGCGCTCCATACTGTGGAGGGATGAAATCCGGGCTGTGAAATACATCCAGCCGGTGAGGCAGGAGTTCTACGGACAGTGACAACCGTTCCCATTTGTGATGGCTTGGCGTCCATAAATGCGCCTGATGAAAGCCTACCGTGTCCGGGGATTTGTCCTTGCGGCTTCGGAAAATGGTGTAGCGGTTCTGGTCATCAAGCGCGTGCAGTGCGCGGACCAGTTCCCTTATGTAGGTCGCTGTTCCACCGGTGCGATAGTAGGTCAGTCTGGAGTCGATGCCAATGTGAATCATGCCGGTCAGTATAGCGGTGGACGAGGTCAGATACCAGACGTGGTACACGGAATTTGAGGTTCATAGCTGGAGCCATAACGATAAATGGCAGCAGCGGAGAGCCTGCGTGCCGTCCCACATTCGTTATGAGTGTAAGAGAAGCTCGAATGGTATTTCGATGATTTGAATTACCACTGATTACAACCACCGGTTGATTATCTGATCCAGTGTCCCGTCATCCCTCATCTGCTGGATGGCCTCGTCGATCAGTTCCCATTCAAACACCCGGTCGCGGCGTACGGCAATCGCGAACAGCGAGTGCGTCACATATTCGAAATCCGCGTCCCAGTCAGGGTATTCCGTGAGATACTGGCGTGCGGTCGTAGCGTCTACCAGTGCCGCGTCGGCCATCTGAAGCCGCACCGCATCCAGTGCATAACGGGGGAGTTCATACGGAGCCGTTTCGAATGGCCCAATCCGCCGAAGCCACTGACGAGCTTCTGCATCCGCTGTGGAGCCGAAGGCATAGGCCAGCCGGTGTCCAACCATCGCTTCCATCTCGGCTTTGGGACGGTCAACAGGTGAGACAAGCGCCAGCCCATCGTCATAGTAATAACGGCTGTAGCGTACATCTCCGAGACGACTGCCGTCCATCAGCAGTGCCGAAATAATCGCGTCGGTTTGCCCAACCCGCAGTGAGTCGTACAATCCGTCATAGCCCATGCTGACGAAGCGAACAGGCAGCCCAATGCGGGCGCCGATCTCCTTTCCCAGATCGATGTCGAGGCCGAATAAGCCATTGTCACCAAAGGCCGCAAATGGTGGATAGCTCGGATCAACAGCGATGATGAGTTCACCAGAAGGGAAAAGCACGTCCAGCGGTGGAGTCGTATTGTGTCGACTGTTCCAGCGTGCGAGTACCGCGATCACGATACACACAGCCACAACGGTGAAAACCAGGCGGCTGATGGTTACGATACGAGTCGCTATGGGGTTATGGGGGCGGGCAGCCACAGTTGCTCCTCACTCTGGTTTTCAACGTTGGAGGTGCTGATATTCCAGCCTCGTGCCATCGACTGAAGCTCATAGTAGATTGGTTTGTACTGAAATTCCGATGTCACGAGTGTGAAGTTATCTGGATAGCTGTAAGTGGGACGGGGATAGCGAAACGCCCACAGGCAGAGGCTTTGTGCCCAGTCCCACTGATCTTCGATCAGCCGGTAGGCATCCAGCGTGTATCCGATGCGCTCCGCTGGATTGACGGCCAGTGTCCAGCGCGGGTTATCGTTCCAGCCGCTTTCGGTGATGAACACTGGCTTATGGGCGTCACCATATTCGACCATGATCTCACGCAGCAGCTCTGCCCGTCGGAAGTTCAGTTGATCGAAGGCCGGTTCAGCATCGGCTGGATGCGTAAAGCCGTAGGTGTGGATGGCGAGTGCATCAAACCATTGTGACGCGCCCGCTTCATACATCCCTTCCAGATACAACAGATCATTCAGGGCATGTGGGCTTCCGGCTGGTTCGATCGTAGGGGCAAGTGCCCCTGCGAGTATGATGGCGTCAGGGTTGGCCGCCTTCACTTCAGGATATACGACCGAAAGCAGCTCGACATAACGCGCCGGATCTGGCTGCTGATAGCCCCACTCAAAAGACAGGTTTGGCTCGTTCCAGACGATGATATGCTGGACGGAATCGCGATAACGTTCGGCAAACAGCCCCACAAAGTGCGCAAAATCCTCATATGCTTCCGGGGGAAGTTCATTGAAGGTGGTAAAACGCTCGTTGGTGGAGGGACGTGCCCATTCCGGTACCAGCCCCATGCGTGCAATAACGGTCAGGCCTTGATTTTGCGCATGCTGAATGATACGGTCCGTTTGCGCCCATTCATACCGACCCTGCTGATTTTCGATATAGGCCCATGGGAAAAATTCGACAATAGTTTGTGCGCCCAGTTCACGGACATCAATCAGTGACTTTTGTATCACCCATTCCTGCACTTCATCAATTAAGCGAGTATGCACACACAACTGCGGAAGCTGGGTTTCGACTTTTTGCGGTGCCATCAGATTTATGCGGACGGCTTCAGGTAGAAATAAGGTCATTAAACCTGAAATAAATAGTAATCTTATGATAAAACCTGATGAACTTTTTATATAAGCCAGCAATAGTTGTATGATAGTTGACATGATGTTTTCTTACGTTGTTAACAAAGAAACAATGAATTTCCCAGATTTTTCTGTAACGTTTATGGAAGAAACGTAACTCCAGGGTTATAGTGACATTATGGAAATGTTTGGAAATAGTTTATATGCCTCCAAACACTTCAACTTCGTTGGTGACAGAATCCTGAGTAACCATCACAGACCAGTATGAAACTATTCATCAGTTACGCAAGGGTAGATAAACACTATTGTGCGCAGATTGTCGAGACACTTGACGTCCATGATGTCTGGTACGACAAACGCTTACACGCTGGACAGCAGTGGTGGGATGAGATCCAGCGCCGCCTCCAGTGGTGTGATGGCCTTGTATACCTGCTGTCACCTGATTCTGTGCGCTCCGAATACTGCCAGAAGGAAATGCACATTGCCCGTTCTCTGGGGAAGCATATTTTCCCTGTTTTGATTCACATGGGGACTACGATCCCCAATGAATTGACACATATCCAGTATGCTGACCTCAGCCACGGTCTGACGGCTGAGGCAGTCAAGCAGGTGCTCAATTCGATTCTGATTGCAGAACGTCAGGCAGTTACCCAGCCGAACCGCACTGCCTTTACCGAATATGTCCGTTCGCCGGACCCGGTGCAGAAGGTTGATCCTTTGCCGCCTGTTAATGCGGGTACATTAATCGACGATATCGCCGATGCCATGGAGAGCGCGGAATACGATCGTGCCGTTTTCCTTCTCAAACATGCGCGCGTCACAGGAATTGAGTCACGCTTTATTAACATCGACTCAATGCTGGCGGAGGCGGAGAGTGCCCTGGAAAAACAGGCGTATCTGCGTGAAGCCGAGCGTGAATACCGCCCCATTGTGGCGCTGGTGAACCGTACCCGTACCCGCGAACTGGGGATGAAAGCATTCGAAAAATTCCGCACGCATTTCGCGGATTATGATCCTGATGGGATTGCATCCATCTGCACAACTATCCTGCTGCCGATGCTGGAATGGTGTGATGTCCCCGGCGGTGAGGTCACAATTGAGCACGAACACCGTAAGATTACCTATTTTGTTGATGCCTTCCATGTTAGTAAATATCCTGTAACGAACGCGCAGTTCCAGATTTTCGCCGATGCGTCTGACGGTTATTGCAACACGAAGTGGTGGGACTTCTCGTCCCATGCGCGTGAATGGTTCCGCCAGAATGGACAGCCGATGGAACCCAAAAAAGGTCACGGTGATCATCCGCGTGCTGGTATCTGCTGGTACGAGGCGATGGCATTCTGCCGCTGGCTGAGCGAGAAAACGGGTGTGTATGTCACCCTGCCGACGGAACAGCAGTGGCAGCGGGCCGCACAGGGGAATGATGATCGTCTGTACCCGTGGGGTAATCGGTTTGATAAGTCGCGTGCCAATACCAAGGAGTCAAACCTGAGAGGTTCCACCCCGGTTAACAAGTACGAAGGCGGTGTCAGCCCGTTTGGTGTGTACGATATGGCTGGAAATGTGTGGGAATGGTGCAGCAATACTGAATACAGCGGCACCAAAGTTCTGTCTCCGACCCCGGGTGAAACTGATACCATGAGAGCAGTACGCGGCGGGTCCTTCATCAGTGTTGCCCAGCGTGCGCGCACAAACTTTCATTTCTACCTAAACCCTGTATCGCGCTATGGGACCATCGGTTTCCGCGTCGTGATGGAATAGCTCCATAGCTGGAACAGTTGCACCGCTTGGATATCAGGCACGACCCATGCCCCATAAACGCCATTTTTATCGACTCCACTTTATGATGAGTGTACGGCAGCTGATTGAATTCAGTGTGGTCTGAGATGCTGAGACTTCGATGCACTTCGGGTGTACAACACCTGAAAGCTGAGTCTCGCAGTGTCAGGATGAACCCGCATGAAATTCGCACTCAACTACTCGCCTCAGGCCGCAGAACTTGTGCGCCAGCAGAAGATCGACATCGACCTGTATAAGTGTCCGCCCTGGGATAATCTGGTGCCAAAAGCACAGGCACAGAAACCCGCGTATATCCATTTTGAATTTCAGGCGGGATGGCATCGGGTTGAGCAGGCGCAGCTTCGTGCTGCTGAGATGTGGCTGGCGCGTACTGGCACGCGTTTTGTGAACACACATATTGTCCCCAGAGTTGAGGATCTGAGTGATCCTGATGATGCCGACGCACTGATTGCACTGGTGCTGAAGGACCTTATGCCGCTGGTTGATCACTTTGGAGCGGATCGGGTCATCGCGGAGAATATCCCTTTTCCGGAGACTATGCGTGTTATGCCCCGATTATCTGTTGATCTGGCGGTCATTACACAGATCATCGAGAGCAGCGACTGTGGTCTGCTGCTGGACATCGGACACGCCCGCCGTACAGCCGAACATCTGGCGATTGACCCACGTAACTACATCAATCGACTTCCGGTGCATCGCCTGCGTGAAATCCATATCACCGGCCTGGGTTACAATGCCGAAGGTCTGCGCACGGATCACATGCCCATGCGCGAAGACGACTGGGAATTATTCGGTTGGGTCCTGGACCAGCTTGGCAGCGATGGCTGGTCAGCACCGGACATTATTGCGTGTGAATACGGCGGTATCGGCAGTATGTTCGAGTGGCGCAGCAGCATCGACGTTATCGCTGAACAGATTCCACGGATGACGGCGATGGTGCATGCTGCCAATGCCCGCCTGATACCCGTCACGGAATCCGGTCGAGGGTAATTTCCACCCATGCAATCCGGTTTGGAATGACACTGACATCCTGTTCGAACAGTCGTTTGCCGTTTTCATCACTCACAACCACCTGATAACTCCCCTCGGGCAGATCGCTGAGGGTAAAGTTTTCACCCCACAGGAAATCCGGTGTGGCTTCTTCACCTTCATACGAATATGCATACCAGTTCGCACTGCTGCTCAGTGAGCGCACCTTGACCTGAATATCGCGCAGCATCCGTCCGGAGCTGTCGGTGACTTTACCGGCGATCATGCCAAATGAAGGATACGGATACATCCACATTTCAGGGTTGCGTGTGGAATAAAAATCCTCAGGATCTCCGACGCGGATTTCGAAATGCAGATGCGGGCCAATCGCGATGCCGGTATCACCGACCATGCCAACGCGGTCACCCTGCTCGACAGTGTCTCCGGTCGCGACATCCATACGGTCAAGATGGGCGTAGACACTGAAGATCGGTTCACCCTCTGGTGTTGGGACATCATGCTGAATGACGACGAGGTTGCCGTAATAGTTCAGTCTGGGTCCGAACTGCCGTTCCGCATCGGTCCCCGCGTAAAACACCTCACCATCCCCGATGGCCATTACTGGTGTCCCACGTCGATTCTGAAATTCCACACCGGAATGAACCGGATAGCGGCCTAACTGTGTGCTGCCATATGGATAGTTGCGGTCGATGTAATCAGTTCCATTACGTGAGATCGGCCTGCCAAAATAGAAGTGCTCGACCCTCGCCAGTGTCGGGACCGGGCTGGGGGTGAAGGTCGAGGTTGGAGTCAGTGTGTCCGTTAGCGTGAGGGTGAGCGTTGCTGTCGGTGTTGGTGTCGGTGTATCAGTGGGGGGACGGGCAGTCGTGGGGACGGCTGTTGCCAGCGCTGCGGCGCGCTGTGTGCTGGGCAGAGTCACCTGAAATGGGGTGGTCTGTTCTTCTGGCGTACATGCGGTGAGCAGCAGAAGACAGAATAAGACGAATGCAGAGTATATACGCATAGGGAAGTAGGCTGGTGGGCTATTCGAATGAGATGGGACGGTAATCGTTCACCGCCGCACCGATTCGATTTTCAAGGACAAGCTGGCGTGTGGCCGGGGGCAATTGTAAATAATCGAAAGCAGCATCGAACAGGGCGGTTTGTGGAATCAGGCCGATCAGCTCCGTTCGTGCGACCTCGACTTCCAGTAGTTTTGCTTCGCGCCGGATAGTTTCCAGTACAACTGACAGCGGCATCTGACGGAAGTCGATGATATTCATCGAGACCTGCGCCTGACCATCGACCAGCAGCCCTAGCGCTTTGACGTAGGGCAGTCCACCCCCAGATTGCCTGATCTTACGGGCAATGGTCTGCGCGATCTCGACATTGGCGGTATTCAGAAAAGCGTTAAAGGCAATCAGTGGGCCGCGTGCCCCGATTGCGGTTGCACCTGCTTTACTGAGCCGCGAAGGGCCATAGTCTGGCAGGCGATCAGGGTCAGTCTGAATGGTTTCCTTCAGACGCTCATACGGATCACGGCGGACATAGGCCAGGTTGGTTCGCTCGGGATGCAGGGCTGACGCTTCATAGAGATAAACCGGGATCTTCAACTCTCTACCTACCCGCTGACCTAATGAACGAGCGAGTTTCGCACAGCTTTCCAGACTGATGTCCCGCAGGGGGATCAGTGGGACGACATCAGCAGCCCCGATACGTGGATGTACGCCCGAATGCTGATCCAGATCGATGAGCTGTGAGGCGCGTTGTATCCCGCGAAAGGCTGCTTCACTGACGGCGTCCGGTTCGCCGAAAAAGGTCACGACCGTACGGTTGTGATCCTTGTCACTGCTGACATCGAGCAGATGAATATCGACAGTGGTGATGGCTTCAACGATCGATTGAATCACCTCTGGTCGTCGGCCTTCGCTGAAATTCGGTACACATTCAACCCACGGCATACGGGCCTCAATCCGATGGCTAGCTGCGGTCTTCGTCGATGAAGTCGATCTGTGCATCAGGCCGACCTCCTTCAACCGGGTTTTCCAGCAGCAGGCGGAGGGTTTCCTCATCGACTTCACGGTTGTTGAGGCGATCGTAAAGTGGAACATTCTCCATCCGGTCGACGGCATAGCGCCAGCGATGCTCACCTACTTCACGCAGTACCGAACGGCAGTTGGTACAGCGGACTGTCCGGCGTGTACCGGGGATTCCAAGCGTGCGTTTGGAATTGTTCTCCACGATCAGCTCCCCCCGGCGGCAGACTGGGCACTGATCGATGATAAATCCGCTGGCGTAGCGGTTGACCGCATTTAACCCGCGCAGATATAACACGACATAAGCCAGGATCAGCAGCAGTGCCAGCCCGCCGACCACTGCTTCGGTAGGGAAGCGGCCTGCATCACTCTCACCTCTGATTGCTGAAGGATCATCAGTAGATGGGGTTAATGGAGTAGGCGGTGTTTCGGTTCCCTCAGTATCGGCAGACGAAGCAGTCCCTGCAATTACAATACCGGTCTCTTCAGTCGCGGTTTCATTTGTCGCGGTCGCAGTGATTTCTGTCGGGATATCAGTCTGGGTGGAGACCTGCGCGGCGACCTGTGTCGACTCCACATCCTCCGTGCCACCAGTGACATTGTCTGTGTCTGTTGCCTCCGCCGCGCCAGTCGCAATGGCAGCCGAGGTTGCAAGGATTGCCGCGCTGTCCGGTGTTGCCGTCAGTTCTTCTGTTTCGAGCGGCTGCGGTGTCGGTGTTTCAGATAGCGGCACAGGCGTCTGAGATGGCGCGACCTCGGTTGCCGTCTCCGCTGCGGTGGGTGAAGCCAAAATCAACGGACTCTGAGCAGTCACGGTAATGGCTTCAGTATCGGTTGGAGCCGGTGTCTGGCTGGGTGATGCGGTTAGCGTTGATGTTGGCGTCGAAGTGGCTGTTTCTGTCGCGGTCGGTGGTTCCGGTGTCGCTGTCTCAGAGGGAGCCTGCGTAACCGTCGCTGTGTCAGTTGGATTGGGTGTAACGGTCGGTGTCTCGGACGGATTCAGCGTCTCGGTTGGGGCAGGTGTCGATGTCGCTGTTGCTGATGCCGTTGACGTTTGGGTCGAAGTCTCCGTTGACTGCGGTGTTTGAGTCAATGTCGGAGCTACTGTCTCCGTGGGTGCTTCAGTTGCTGTCGATGTCGCTGTATGAGACGGTGTGATGGTTGCCGTAGACGTATGCGTGCTGGTCGCGGTGGCTGTTTCCGTCGGTGTATCTGTTGGAGTCGGTGTCGATGTTGCTGTTTCGGTAGCCGTTGCGGTCGCTGATGCAGTAGCCGTTGTTGATGGTGTCTGTGATGGGGTAAAGGTCACCGACGGTGTCAACCGCAGCGGAACAATCACCGGCAGTGTTTCAAGATCGGTCGTCCATACGCCTAAACCACGATTGATCCAGCCGAAGCCGTCATTGAAGCGGATCATCACCCATGTCGTATCCGCATTACGACTGACAGGTTCAATCGGATCACCGCTGTAGAGTTGTCCGAGCCGCAGATAAGTGCGCCCCGGTCCAGCACGGACATAGGCGCTGTTAGCGGTCACATTGATGTAATCACCGGTGGGGGTGGACGTAGGGAAGAAGGCGGTCGCAGTGGGTGCGCCTGTTGGGACTGTCGGTGTAAGCTGGGCTGTGCTCAGAATTGGCAGCGCATCAATGTTGATCACCCAGTAGGCGAGGTCGCGACGCAGCCAGCCGAACCCGCGATTGTAGCGGATTAATACCCACAGCCCGTCCTCGCTCTGATTTAAGGGAAGCAGAACCGAGTCTGGTGTAACGCGCCCGACCTCTAAATAGGAGTTGCCCGGACCACTGCGGACAAATGCATCTGCGACCAACAGCGTATTGCGTATCGGCGTCGGTGTGAGTGTTGCCGCTTCATCCTGTGCATGGACGATGGGCTGCTGTCCGGCAGAAGCCAGCAGTGAAATCATCAATAGGCCGAGCAGTAAACTCAGCAGTATCGGGTTAAGTACCCTGCGTAACCGGCGCGAAGCAATCACTGTCTGGGAAATCCTGATGCGTGATGTTCGATAAAGGCAAGACAGCGCGCTATCTTAGCATAGGCAGCCGATAAACACCAACGACGCACCATCGCTTAAGGCATCTGCGCGTCGTCGGTCATTTCGGTTTCTCCACCTTCGAAGGAGAAAGGGATTTCCTCAATAAGCTGATTATTGGCGAGGAAACGGGCTGACCAGGAACCCGGAGTAAAGGCAATATCGGCATTGGTGACGTAAAACCACACACAGATCTGAGGATAATTCTGGTCGGGTGTCCAGTCGCTGAAATACATGATGTTACCGTTCTGCACCCAGTCCACCCGCAGTGGTGTGCCCGCCTGAAGGTTGTTGGCGACAAAAGTCGCATAAACGCGAGGTGTATTGACGGAGAAGCTGCTGGTCGTTGTCTCGACACAGCCATCACTGGCGCGGACACTGGTCGCCATGCCGGTGATGAGAAACGGTGAGCCGGTATCAGAGAACGTTTCTGTACCACCCGCGCTACCTGTGTTCCCTGTAGTACCCGCCGGATCGACCACGCTGTCAGGGCCGCTGCCACCGGTTGTGACCATCAGTCCTGTATCGTCTGGCATGGTGTCCGTTGTCAGTCGGGGGGTAGGGGTGATACGAATGCTCAGGGTTGCCAGAAGCTGCTGGTTGACCGCATTCTCGGCAGCGATTTTATCCCGGTCAATGGCGAAGGTTGCCTGTGCATTCGCCACCTCTTCAACGCTGCGTGTTTGCAGCATCGTGATTTCTGTCTCGTAGCTGGCGGCTTGTGTTTGCAGGGGGATGCGGTCATCTTCCGGACTTAATGCCTGACATGATGCCAGCAGAAACAGGATGCTGAGTACCATCAGGCGCTGGGCTGTGCATAATCGAGTTAGGTTCATATTGGGTGTATGAGTGAGATTTTTCATACGAAAAGCATAGTGCAAACTGGCTGGATTGCGTAGAGTTACTTCTGCCGTATACGCCTAATGTGCGCCTGAGGTTGGAGCTGATACGTTCCAACCATTAACACGCCGCTGATTCTGCGTTATGATACAGCCGTTTTTTCCGACTTAATTTCAATCGCCGTACCGGAGCCGAATTTCGCTATGAGGAGAACACAATCTCAGCGCCTTTACACCTATTTTGCGATTTTTATCGCAGCACTCATGGCGCTTTCCGTCATTTTTCCACTTTTTAGCCTGAATAACCCTGTTGTACAGGATGTTGAACCCACTGCCATCCCTACTGCCACTCAGCCTGCACCACCGGCGGATGTGAACAGCATTTCATTTGATAACACCTATTTTCACAACTCCGGTTTATTCACCGTTGCCCAGCCGACCGGATGGGAACCGGGGACACCTCTGAATACAGGTCTTGAAGCATCAATCACGATGAAGAACCCCCAGTATCTGACGGATGTGGAGAGCTTCACTGTCGCGCCATCGGCCCAAGTGACCAATGCTGATGAAGTGAGTAGTTATTTTTCAGATGTCAGTGCTGTGATTCGTGGTTACTCCAGCCCACGTGAAACCGGTCGTCGTGTTGAAAATGATCGCTCGATCATCGACTTTGAAGCCACACAATCGCGCCAGTCTTATATTGGGCGTCAGATTGCATGGGCTGAAGACGGGCGTATTTATGGTGTTCGTGTGATTGCACCAAGTAATATGCGTGATCTGCTGCTGTATCTGCTGGAAAACCAGATTGCGACGCTGAAGCCGAACGACCTGTTTGCAGATGCTACCCTTGGCTGGACCTCATTTTACAATCCAGAGGGTGGCGAAATTATCCGCTATCCGACCAACTGGGCCGTGGTTGATGGTCGTATTGGTATCCCTGTGACGATTCAGGGTGGCAGCGGTGAAATCCTGCGTATCGAAGTCCCGGCACAGCAGCAGGTGGCTGATGAAGCCGCCGCACAGGCCTATTTCGAAAACCTGCGTCCGGGCGCGTCGGTGGCATCAGTCACACCGGTGGAGCGTAACGGTGGCAGCGGGTTTGCTGTAGCCTACAACGAGCGTACACTGGATGGAGAAGGCCAGAGTGGTCTCGCTGTCCTGCTGAACGGCAGCGACAATCTGCTGCACGTTGCCAGCATCCGCATCCCGTTCGCAGACCTCGACCTGAACGCGCTTCCGGCAGATGCTGGCTTTACGGCCACGGATGCAGTCAATGTCATGAACAGCTTCAACCTGACTGAAGGTCTGGGGCTGCCTGTACCGACTTCTACACCAGCACCTGAAGCGACACCCGTCCCGCCGACACCTGTCACCACCGAAGGTGCAGCCGTAACTGAAGAAGCGGCTGCGACAGAGGAAGCCGCTGGTACAGATGAAGCAGCAGCGACCGAAGAAGCTGAGGAAACAGCAGAAGCCACTGAAGAAGCGGGTTCGTAGTTCAGCAGCAGTGCAGGATGCGTCGCAGTGTTTTGCTGCGGTCTTAGGTAATTGCAATATAATGAAATAATCGTTATCAGACAGGCAGGATCGAGTGACAACACAATCTCCTGCCTGTTTCTGTGTCTATGGATCGCATTCCGTTTGCGCCAATCAGACACCTTTGCTAGAATGTCTGTATGAGAATATACGTTCTATGACTGTCGCTGATTCTCAACACCTTCAAGGGTTTTCATGATCACATACATCAATGGTGATTTGCTGTTCAGCCCGGCGAAAGTGCTGGTGAATCCTGTGAACCTTGCCGGGATGATGGGCAAGGGACTCTCTGGTGATTTCAAGCGTCTCTACCCGGAAATGGCCGAGCGCTATCGCGAGTTGTGTGAATCGGGGAAGTTCCAGCAGCGGCAGCTTTACCTGTATCAAACCCCTCATAAATGGATTCTCAACTTTCCGGTGAAAACGCACTGGCGCAGCGACATCACACTGGATGTGCTGGAAGCTGGCCTGCAAAAGTTTGCCGCGATTTATGCCGAACGGGGGATCACATCGATCTCGTTCCCGGTGCTGTCCGAAGGGACAATCGCGCTGGACTGGCATGACGAAGTGCGCCCCCTGATGGCGTCTTATCTGGATGCACTGCCGCTGAATGTTTATATCCATGTTTCACCACAGGATCAGCCGCGTAATATGCGTGCCATCAGCGCACGACTGTCCAATCTGCCACAGGACATCCCGTTCGAGAAATTCTGGCGTGATTTGTCGCGTGTGGTGAGCAGTGTCACCCGTTTCACCACCGAAGACGGTATTGACTTTGAAGTCGTGCCGGAACGTAAGCGCAGCAATTCCCGAAACCAGTCACGCAGCCTGACGATTGAACGTGAAAACGAGAGTGTCTATCTGTCAGAGTCGCTGCTGTCAGATCTGTGGATCAGCCTTTGTGCGGCTGGTTATCTGCTGCCAGACAATCTGCCCGGTGGACTGGAACAGCACGCGGATGTACTGGTGACACTGTTAACCCGGCTGGACTACATCAGGCCGGTTGAGCTGGGGGACAGCGAAGAGGCAATGCAGTTGGGGCTTCATTATCAGCCCCCACCGCGCAAGCCCTCTGTACGTTCGGAAGTGGTCCGGCAGATGACTGAGCCGCCCATGATACATGCTGATGAACACGATCATGATAATGAATAGTCTGAAATCTGTCGGGATAACATGGTGACGCATTCGCAGGACAAACTTCGGGTTTTTATCTCCTATGCGCGTGAAGACGGCAAGGCACTTGCGCTGCGCCTGCGTGATGATCTGACGAGCTTAGGCTATTCCATCTGGGTGGATTTGCGGGAAATCGGCGCGGGTGCAGTCTGGTCGCAGGATATCGAAGAGGCGATTGAGAGCTGTCATATCATGCTGGCGCTGATGAGTCACGGTTCGTTTACCTCGGAATACTGCCGTGCTGAACAGCTTCGCGCGGCGCGAAAAGGGAAACGGATTGTACCGCTGCTGGTACAGTCAGACGCAGATCGTCCGCTGCATCTGGAGCATCTCAATTACCTCGATTTTGCTGATGAATTCCTCTATGACGAAAAGCTCCGCGATCTGGTCAGTGATCTGAATGCAGGACAGGCATTTCGTGCGCCCCGGCCAGCATCTGCGAGTACCGTAGTCGATGCGTTTAAGCAGCGTCATGCCACACGCCGCACGACTGGCGAGAAACGTGATGCCTCGGCATTCCGGCGTCACATCCAGACGCTTCAGCGTTCGCCGTGGCTGGGATCGCGCTACTGGTGGCCGTATTTCCTGTTTCGATATGTCGATATTTCCTCTATGACCGCGATCCTCGAAGATGGTGCATTGAAGTCTACTGCACGCCGCGGTGGGAAGAATACCTCGCGCTGGGATGATACCGTACGCCTGTATTTTCGTCCCCGTGTGCCGGACCTGTGGTCGATGGAAGGCATTCGATCCCGCGATCAGCGTCGTGCTGCGAACTGGTCGGTGCCAGTGTGTCTGCTGTTTGACCTCGAAGCGGTGCTGTGTCAGCAGCAGGTCGCATTCAGCGCCGGTGATCCGGCCACGGTACATAAGACATTTACCAGTGCCAGCGCCTTTGCCGAAATGCCGTTTGAACTGATCTATCATGACTCATTCGTCCGCAGTGATGAACGCGACGAAGTGATGACCAGCCGACGCGCACAGGCCCTGATCCCGCGTGAACTGGGGCTTGAGGCGCTGCAATTTATCTGGTGCCGGTCTGATGCGGAATACACGCTGCTGCGTTCGCTTCTGCCTGCTTCTCTATGGCAGGCATGGCGTGACAAGATCACCGTGCGGGCCGATTATATGCTGTTCAACCGCCGCTGGACGTACATCGAGGACGTGGCACTGAACGCGGAACGGGCGGTGATGCGTTTTCATGCAGCGGTAGCAGAAGAGGATCGGGTTTTCCAGCTTCGTGTCGAACGTGAGGAGATGTCTGGCGGGGTCTGGCGGTGGCAGCAGTCGGATTTCAAGGTGGATGAGCCGCTGGAACTTGCTTTCTCGAATGTCAGTGTGACAGAAGCATATTCGCTGAAGGTCTGGCTTGATGACGTGCTGGCGTATCAGGGGCACTTTGATCCCAATGACAGCGGCGTGCTCTAGGCAGATCCCATCACTGCTGTCGGGACATCACCTGCCGCAGATAGGCCCGCATCCCAAGCCAGAGCGAGACCGTCGGCAGCCATGCCAGCCCGTACAGTGTGAAACCATACACGATGATCGACAGTTGGTTCAGATCTCCGGCACGGAATTCTGGCGCATCATAGGCAGTCGCTGCACTTGCGATAAACAGCCCGATAGTGGCGAGTAACCACAGTGGATTGAACCGCTGCGGCGGAAAGACCTGATCGGCAAAGACTTCCAGCCGTGTGCTGCGGCGAAACCAGAGCATTGCATAGCATAGCACAAGCAGTATCCCGACGATCAGCATCGCCTGTGAGGGAAGTGTGCCTCGTCCTAGCTGAATCATTACCATCACCAGCAGGATAATGACAGCCGCAAACCACTCGGCCCGGGTCATCAGCACCTCCTCAGGTCGGAGTTCTGCACCGCGTCGGATGATGAGGGTGATCATCAGGAAGACCATCAGACCGGCAGCGATAGTGGTCACCAGGATGGCTGTGCTGTCAAAGACGAGCTGGGGGCCGTCGTCCAGTGTCACCGCCCAGCGCACCCATGTACCCCATGCCAATCCGACGACCACCGCGCCAAACAGGACGACACGCTGAAACAATCCCCGCCGCCCGCTGAGCAGCGCCAGAAACAGGATCAGCATTTCGAGGCCGATCAGGGCGTGCGCACCTGTCACCCGTGTCACCAGGGTGCGGGGAATGTCAAACAGGGTGGAGTCCGGGTTGATCACGAGGGCGTTCAGTAGGGCATAGACACCGGCCAGGGTCATCAATCCGGGCAGATCGCGCAGGCGCAGGCGGATCAGCAGATCAATGCTGATTGTGCTGATGACCAGCATCCCAATCAGCACGAGCAGCCAATCGATTACTTCTCTGGCGGGAAGATCATTCCACAGCAGCAGCTCTGAGCCGAAACTCATCAGCACTGACAGCATGAGACGCATCAACCAGACCACGACGGGTCTGGTGATGCGTTCGGATGACTCAGAGGCGATCATTGGACTCGGATTTCAGGTGTCTTTGTGATGCTGAAAAGCATCAGTCATAAAGCGTTGGGTCGAGCGCGTCACGCAGCCCATCGCCGATGAAGTTGAAGCCGAGGACAGTGAGCATAATGGCTAAGCCGGGGAAGATCGCATACCACCATGCATTCATCATGTAGGTTGTGCCAACATCAACCATTGTCCCCCAGCTTGGATCAGGGATCTTAACGCCAAGGCCCAGGAACGACAGCGTTGATTCCGCCAGAATACCGCTGGCGACACCCAGTGTCGCGATCACGATCAGGGGTGCGAGCGAGTTCGGCAGAATATGGCGCAGGATGATCTCGCGGTTTGTCGCGCCAAGTGCTTTGGCCGCTGTGATGTAATCGAGATTTTTGATGGCAAGCACCTGACTGCGCATCATTCGGGCATCGCTCGGCCAGCTAATCAAACCGAGCGCGACGAAAATCGTCAGCATATTCGATTCGAAGATGGTCACCCAGACGATCAGGAACAGCAGACCCGGAATGGCGATAAATATCTCGGTAATACGCATGATAATATCGTCAATCCAGCCACCATACCAGCCAGAGATCGCGCCAAGGGTGATTCCAATCGCCAGTGCGACACCCTGACCGATAAAGCCGATGACGAGTGAGATACGGGCACCGTATAAGAGACGGCTGAAGATGTCACGCCCGATTTCATCACTGCCGAGTAGAAACTGGTCTCCGGGCGGTTGAAAACGTGCCGTGTAGTGCGGCTCAATCGGGTCATAGGGTGCAATTACAGGCGCGAACAGGGCAGACAGACCCATGAGGATAATAATCAGACATCCCAGTACAGCAACTTTATTGCGGGTGAATGCACGGATAAACCGTCTTGTATTGCTGTTGGGTGGGGCAATTTCAATAATTGTTTCGGGTCGACGGATTTGAACATTGGTTGCCACGCATTGACTCCTGCTGCTTAAGCCGTATAACGAATACGCGGGTTAACCAGCGCGTAAATCAGATCGGTAATCAGGTTGAGGATGATGAACAGGAATGACCCGAAAACCAGAATACCTAAAATCACCGGGGTGTCACGTCGTTCGATGGCAGGCACAACAGCGCGTCCAAGTCCCGGCCAGTTGAAGATCGTTTCCGTCACGATGGAGCCGCCCAGCAGATAGCCGATATCGAGCGCGATGATGGTGATAATCGGGATGAGTGCGTTGCGGAACTGATGGCGCAGCAGGACCACGCGGTACGGCATGCCTTTGGCGTGGGCAGTACGAACATAATCCTGACTGCGGACTTCCAGCAGGGAGGCGCGTGTGATGCGTGCAATGGTGGCAGAAAGGGCAGTGCCGATCACCAGTGAAGGCAGGATCATGTGGCTGATGTTGCCATTGTCATAACCCGCAACCGGAAAGAGGGAGATGCCGTAGCGGTCCTGAGTCAGGAAAAGCTGTGCAAGCAGTGCCAGCCAGAAGACCGGGACCGATACGCCGACCAGAGACACGATCATCAGGAGCTGATCAATCCAGCTGTACTGTTTTTCTGCGGCGATTAACCCGGCTGGAATGCCGAGCACCATCGCGACCAGTATTCCTCCGACCATAAGCTGCAGTGTGCGAGGAAAGCGGTATCCGATGATATTGTTGACGCTGTCCCCCAGAATATCGGATTTACCGAAGTCGAACCGCAGGGCGCGTCCTAGAAATTCGATATAACGTACATGAAACGGGTCGTTGAGACCCAGTTCTTCCTTGTAACCCTCAATCACTTCTGCGGGCAGTTTCTTATACTGTTCACCCAGAATGGCCCGCAGCGGATCACCGGGCATCATATAGGTAAGGGTGAAAATAACGGTGAACACACCGAGTAGTGTCGGAATAACCTGAAGTACACGGCGGAGTACATATTTAGACATTTTATAATTCCGGGACAGTTGCCTGAAAGCAGGACTGCCCATCAGAAGGACAGCCCTGCCTGTTTTACTGAATATTTTTTACTGGGTAACGCTGACTTCCCACAGCGGTGCGCTGTACGTTCCGGCACCAGTTGGGACGAAGTTCTCAATATACGGCTTCTGCAGCCAGGTCACCTTGCTGTAAGCGCTGGTGATCCAGGGGGCATCTTCCATAATGAGATCGTGAGCCTGCTGATAAAGCACATCACGGGCGTCCGCGTCGAATTCCTGTGCAGCCTGTTCGAGCAGCGCATTGACTTCTTCGTTAGAGTATCCGGTATCATCACGGGCGTCGTATAACAGATAATCCAGGAAGTCTGACGGATCGGTGCCACCACTCCAGCCGCTCAGGAAGAAGAGGACTTCATCTTCGCCAATGTGATCCCAGTAGGTCGAAGCATCTTCCGAGATGATTTCCAGCGAGACGCCGAGCTGCGAAAGGGATTCCTGAAGCACGGGCAGTGAAAGTTCCTGCGCAGCACCAGAGAAGACATACAGCTCAAGCGGTGGGATGCCTTCACGCACGCCGTCTGCATTTGCCGGGAAGCCTGCTTCATCCAGCAGGGCGGCGGCTTTTTCCATATCGTATTCGTAGGTTACTGATGGAGTTGATGCAGGCAGCGACGGGGGCAGCACACCGAGATTTGCCGGGAAGCGTGCGCCTTCCATCAGTTCATTCCAGACCAGATCGCGGTCGAAGGCATGGTTAAATGCCTTGCGCACCAGCGGATTCTCGGCGAAGAAGCCCTGATCCATCTTGAAGCCAAAGTAACGGACATTCAGGCCGGGGATTTCGGTCGCTTCTGCGCTGTATTCTTCGAGGATCTGGGTGCGCTGACCTGCGGGGAAAGCGAACAGGAAGTCGATATCTCCGTCGACGTACTGGAGGAACTGCGTGTTTTCATCCGGGATATTGATGAACTCGATACCTGCATTCTTCGGCAGGCCTTCCTGCCAGTAATCGGGGTTAGCTTCCAGTGTCAGGTGATCGTCACGCAGCCATTCAACGAACTGATAGGGGCCAGTGCCGACCGGCTGCACGGCAAAGTCATCACCAAGCTGTTCATAGGCTTCACGCGGGACAGCAGGCACACCGAGCTTGCGCAGGAACAGACGGTTCGGCGCGGTCAGGGTGATTTCAATCGTGTAGTCGTCGATCATCTTCAGACCTTCGACATCGTCAGCGGTGCCCTCAGTGAATTCTGCTGCACCGACGACGTTTTCCATCCATTCCGGATGCTGCGAGACAGTTTCGTCATCGCTCAGGCTTAGCTTAGCCGCCCATACCCAGTCATCAGCCTTGAATTCGCGGTCACCGTCTTCGTATTCCACCCAAGGCACATCGTGGAACAGGACACCCTCACGAAGGTGGAAGGTGTAAACGAGATTATCTTCCGAGACGTCCCAGCTTTCCGCCAGCCACGGGATCGGTTCACTGGTTTCGGGATCAGCAGAGACGAGTGCTTCGTAGATGTTATTTTCGATCGTGCTGATCGCAATGGTGGTTCCGGTGAAGGGATTGAGATGTTCGGGGTCTGGATTGATTGGATAACGGATATAACCGTTTTCCGACTGAGCCTGTGCTGCGAACGGCGCAACCAGCAGCGCGGCGATCAGCAGCACAAAAAACGGGAATAAACTCTTTTTCATTCTTTTGCTCCTTATTAAGTGTGGTTACTCTCATGGAGTCACAGTGAGAAAAGGATTGTCACCCATCAGCCCTTTCCGGCACCATGTTGATGAGTACCGGAAACTATACTGAATTTTGAGTATGAAACCAACAAAAAGATCGAATTGGGATGAATCAATCTTCATTTCGTCGATTAATTCATCCCCTGTTGATCGTTTTGACGGTGAAAATCCTGTGATAACCTGCTTAACCTGTGGTCTTCATGCCAGCCGCGATCCCATTGATCGTCGCCAGCACACCATGCATGACCGCTTCGTATTCGGGGGTATCGGATTGTATCTGGCGAAGCTGCTGGAGCAGATCGACCTGAATAAAGTTCAGCGGATCGACATAGGGGTTGCGACGCTCGATTGAGATCTTGAGCACTGGCATCGCTTCCAGCAGTTCTTCCTGATTGACGATCTTGCAGATGTATTCACACGCACGTCCGTGTTCTGAACTCAGATCGCCGAAAATCATCTCGCGCTGAGTTTCATTCCGGACGAGTGCCTTGTAAAGCGCCGCGATCTCCATATCGGCTTTAGCGACATCAAGCTGCACATTCTCGATCAGATTGTGGAAAAACAGCCAGTCCTGATACATCTCTTTCAGCAGATTCAGACCCTCAGGGCGTGTCTCGCAGAAGGTCTTCAGTGCGTGACCGACACCGTACCAGCTTGGGATAATGGCGCGGCTCTGCATCCATGAGAACACCCACGGAATCGCCCGGATGGAGTCAAATCCGCCAGATTTGCGTTTGGCAGGGCGAGAGCCAATCCGCATATTCGAAAGCTCGTTGATCGGGGTGGCCTGTCGCCAGTAATCCAGAAAACCGTCGGTTTCGTAGACGAATTTTCGATAGGCGTCGTAGCTGGTCTGCGACAGTGTATCCATTGCTTCGCGCCACGCTTCCGGAATACGGTTGGCATTGGTACTCTGATGAGTCGCAAGCAGGGCGGCGTTCATCGTCTGCTGGAAGTGACGCCGCGCAATCTCTTTGTTGCTGTAACGATAAGCGATCACTTCTCCCTGTTCGGTGATCTTGATCGGCCCCTGCATGGATCCGGGAGGCTGTGCGAGGATCGCACGATTTGTCGGGCCACCACCACGGCCAATGCTTCCGCCACGTCCATGAAACAGTTCGAGAACGATCCCGTGTTCAGCACAGATCTCACTCAGTGCCTGCTGAGTCACATACAGATTCCAGTTGGATGCGATATAACCGCCGTCCTTGTTGCTGTCGGAATAGCCGATCATGATCTGCTGACGGTTTCCGCGCATCTCCAGATGATGTTTATAGGCCTCATTGTGGAACAGTGCCCGCATTGTGTCCGGCGCATTTTTCAGGTCATCTACCGTTTCGAATAATGGAACAAGGTCCAGTGTATCTGCGATGCCGACTTCAGAAGCGAACAACAGCATCGCCAGCACATCACTGGGATGCTGTGTCATGCTGCCGATATAGGTATTGATAGCCGATGGACTGTAGCGCCTGTGTGCATCTGCCATCATGCGCCATGTATTGATGATGGTGTTGGTGCTGTCGGAAAATCCTGGGACCAGTGGGAACAGAGGGCGATTGCTCTGGATTTCACGGGTAAGCAGTGCTTGGCGCTCCGGCTCTGACATCGATGCGTAATCATCTGCCATCTGGTAATGCTTCAGCATCTCGCTGACTGCTGAAGTCTGAAGGCGAATATCTTCGCGGATGTCCAGCGGAAGCAGGTGGATGCCAAACAGCTTTACCTTGATGATCAGTCGTTTGAGTGTCCCCTCTACCGAGTGACGCCCCTGATTCTCCTCAAGACTGTTTGGAATCACCATGAGATCATCCAGCAGCGTCTCGGCGTTCTGATAACGGCGCTGTCTCAGATTATCCGCAATATGTTGAAGATACTGGCGGTAAAGCTCATGTGGGTAGCGCTGGCGCGTTGCTTCCGGGATGGCTGCTGTACGTGCCCTCAGTTCATCGGAGAACTGAACTTCGCTTTCCGCTTGTGTCAGCCGCGCTTTCAGATATTCGATGTCTTCCAGATAGACTTCGAGCGCTGCCTGATGCATTTTTTCAAGTGCTGCCAGTGTGACTTCTGGTGTCACATTGGGGTTACCGTCACGGTCGCCGCCAATCCATGATGCAAAGCGCAGGACGGTGGGAAGGTTGCTCCAGTCGGCGTCCGGCCATGCGCGGCGCAGGCTGGCACGCAGATCAAGATAGAAGTCAACCAGCACATCGACGGCGGTTGCGGTGATAAAGTACAGGCCAAAATCCACTTCATCCTGTACCTGTGCGCTGCTGGTACGCGTGCTGCGTGTCTGCCAAAGCTGCTCGATGCGCCGCACAATATCATCCACCAGGTGCCGGTCTTCACGCTCCAGCAGATCCATCCGTTCCCGGAGCGCCATATATTCTGCGATGTCTTTGAGCTTGATCAGCACTTCCTGCCGCTTTGCTTCGGACGGGTGAGCGGTGAGAACCAGCCGCACCTGTACCCGTTCCAGCAGGGCACGCATTTCAGCCGCTGTCATGCCTGAGGCCTGTAAGAGATCAATTGCTTCATCGATTGTCTCGGTATTGTGACCTTTGGCTTCCCGTTCACGCAGTGTGCGGATGCGCTGTAGATCCTCAGCGATGTTGATAAGCTGGAAATAGTTGGCAAAAGCCTTGACCAGCACCTCCTTCTGCTCAAGGGACTGCGTGCTAATGAACTGGCTGAGTTCTTCAGCAGAGGCACTGTTACCTGACCTCCGCTCCTTTGCCAGACGCCGCACTTCCTCAACGGCCAGAAAAGCAGACATCCCATGCTGATCCCGGATGACTTCCCCCAGTAAATCTCCAAGAAAACGGATGTCTTTGCTTAAAAGACTGCTGCCATTACCGTTTCCACTGTTGGTATTTCCGCTTCCACTGTAGCTGATGCTGCCTCCATTACGTGCGGTAATGGAATTTGACTCGGTCATTCAGTTATCCTGCCATACACTTTAGTGATCTGACGATTAAAGCTAGGTGTTATTCGAGGTTGGGGCATTATGGTGACGGCTTCGATCATCGTGCCGATGCCTGATTCTTACGATGATGCTTCGGCAGCAAGTGACTCGGATGTGATGAGCTTGCCCGGTTGCAGCACGATGGTTTCTGGCAGGGTTGCACCTGCCGTCTGCTTGATGATGGCATCGACGGCTGCGAACGAATACTCAGTCCGTGCGACCTCAATCGAGGCCCTCAGATAGTGTCCATCACGGATATATAACTGTGCCAGTGGTTCACCATCGATGCTGAAAATCGCGACTTCAGACTCTGGTACTTTGGCTTCTTCGAGCGCTTCAATTGCCCCATAGGTGCCTGCGTCATTGATGCTGACAATCACATCTGGTACGATATCCTGTGCCAGCAGCTCCATCATTGATGCTTTTCCCGCTTCCCGCGTTGCACCCGGAAAACGACCGATAATCTCCGCCTCAGGGGCATATTCGAGGACACCGTCTTCCAGCCCATCAGCCCGCTGCACCAGTTCCTCAAGTGTGATGTAATCCAGAATCGCGACTTTGGCCTTGCCTTCAAGCTTGTCCCGAATCCATTTTCCGGCATACTCACCGGGGATACGTCCCATCAGATAATTATCGGTGGTAATGACGACGCCGCCATGATGATTGGCATTCAGTGAAGTGGCGGGCAGCACCAGCGGATAGTCAGCCGCATCCAGTGCTTCGAGCGCCGAAGGCACGACTTCGTTATCCAGCGGACAGATGATAAATGCGGTTGCACCTTCTGCACGGGCAGTCTCCACCAGAATGGACTGTTGATACTTGTCCGAATCTGCATCGTAGACACGGCTGTTTACACCATACGTGCGCGCATGTTCGACCATTTCTCGCGTAGAAGTGGCATGGTACTGACTGCCCATGTTGCAGGGCAGTAGTGCAAGATGCCCGTTCTCAAATACAGCACGGGCGATTTCCACTTCCTCAGAGGTTGGGATCAGATCCTCTATGGTCCCCTTGCGGTCAGCGATCAGCGTGGCGGGGACCTTTGGTGTCTCTGTAGGGCGCGACTGTATCAGAATAAAACCAGCGATCAGCGCGATGGCCAGCAGTGCAAATGCCCCGGTCAGCTTCATCCGATGGCGCGAGATGGTGGCAGCCAGTTGAAGTGACTGTCTGGCACGTCGCCGGATCAGCGACGTGGCAGGTGGTGGAAAAACGCGGCTGGTTTTTTTACCGACGGCGGTCTGTAAGGCTTCTGCCATTTCCCCAACCGATGAGAAACGCCGCTTCGGATCTTTTTCCAGCGCCTTGAGGACGATAGCGTCAATCTTCGGTGAGATATTCGGGTTGTGCTGGCTGGGTGTCACGGGCTTCTTTTCCAGATGCTTGTAGATGACCGAGACGATATTCGCGCTGTCGCCTTCAAACGGGCGCTGTCCGGTCAGCATCTGATACAGGATAATCCCCAGCCCATAAATATCGGCCCGGTGATCGATTGGATCGCCCTTCAACTGTTCCGGTGACATATAGGCTGGTGTACCGACGACATTTCCCGAATGGGTAATATCAACCTCTTTGCCAAGGATTTTTGCAAGGCCGAAATCTGTCAGGAAGGTGTTGCCCTCTTCATCCAGCAGGATGTTACTGGGCTTCAGATCGCGATGCACAACGCCTTTGCTGTGTGCATGAGCCAGCCCCTGGGCAAACTGCGTGAAAAGCTCCACCACCCGTTCGAGTGACAGTTTTTCTCGCTGCATGAGATCAGCCAGTGTGCCGCCCCGCAGTAATCGCATCGCCAGATAGACGTGATCACCTTCGAAGCCATGACTGTACACCGGCAGGATATGCAGATGTTCCAGCGTGGCGATGACCGCCACTTCCTGCTCGAAGCGCTGACGAAAACTGGGATCGAGTTCGCTCTCATCTGCCGCAAGGACTTTCAGCGCGACTTCGCGATGCATGGAAGCCTGCCGGGCGCGATAAACGACCGACATCCCTCCATGCCCGATCTGTTCGAGGATTTCAAAATCTCCGATTTTTTTACCAATGAGTGAGTCAAGAGCCATAGCCTATGGCCTGTGGAAGTTTCAGACAATAAAAAATAATGCAGTAGAGACTGATCAACTGGCGTATGGATGCTATACTAGTGTCCCCAGAAGCCAGAGTATAGGCGATTTACATTCGCTGTGCTACAAATTACGCTGATAATCATTCGAATGGTCGTCTTCCTGCCTGTGAACTTCTCTCAAGAGGATGTATCAACAACGTCCAGACAATCTTTCTACGTCAACCATCTGTAAAGGTCATCCATGTCCGCACCGCTAAGTTTTCAGCAAGTTATCCTTAAACTGCATGATTATTGGGCATCACAGGGCTGTGTCATCTGGGAACCCTATAATGTTCAGGTCGGTGCAGGAACAGGCAATCCGGCAACGCTGCTGCGCGTCCTCGGCCCTGAGCCGTGGCGTGTGGCCTATGTTGAGCCATCCGTCCGGCCAGATGATGGTCGCTATGGTGAAAACCCGAACCGGATGCAGAAATATTATCAGTATCAGGTGATTCTGAAGCCGGATCCCGGTAACCCACAGGAACTGTATCTCAAATCGCTGGAAGCACTGGGAATCAACCCCCGTGAACACGATATCCGCTTTGTGGAAGACAACTGGGAAAGCCCCGCACTTGGCGCGTGGGGTTTAGGCTGGGAAGTCTGGCTGGATGGTCAGGAGATCACGCAGTTCACCTACTTCCAGCAGGCCGGCGGACTTGAACTGAATCCGGTTTCGGTCGAAATCACCTACGGTGTCGAGCGAATTGTGCTGGCACTTCAGAACAAGGAATCCGCGTGGGACATCGACTGGATGGGCGGTGGAGGCCAGCTTCAGTACCGCGACCTGTTCCTTCAGGATGAGATCGAGTACTGCCGCTATTACTTTGATATTGCCGATGTCAACGCGCTGAAGCAGGTCTATGACACCTATGAGCGCGAATACGGTCGTGCGCTGGAAGGTGATGCGCTGATCTCAGCTTATGATTACGTGCTGAAGTGCAGTCATCTGTTTAATGTGCTGGATACTCGTGGTGCCATCGGTGTCACCGAACGTGCGACCTATTTCCGCCGTATGCGCGATATGACCCGCACGGTTGCCCGCACTTATGCCGAACAGCGCGAGCAGTTAGGCCATCCGCTGATGAAACTCGCGGAGCAGTGGGCTGGTCCTGCGTTGGCAGAGGGGGGGCAGGCTCCGGCTGAGATAAAATCCGCCGCGCCATTCCTCCTCGAAATCGGTGTCGAGGAACTTCCTGCGGCGGATGTTGATGCGGCGCTGGAATATCTGACCGCAGCGTCAAAGACGCTGTTTGATGAAGCCCATCTCGCTGTTGAAGGCCTGAACGTGATGGCAACACCCCGGCGTCTGGTGGTATCAGCGGAACGGGTAGCGGAACGTCAGCCGGACCGTGAGACCATCGAGAAAGGGCCACCTGCCAACCGTGCCTTTGATGCTGATGGCAAGCCGACCAAAGCCGCCGAGGGTTTTGCCCGCAGTCGTGGTGTCAATGTCGAAGAGCTGGTGGTCAGCGAGATCGATGGTGGCGAGTATGTTACCGCGAAGGTGAAGTATACCGGTCGTGCCGCGTCGGTGGTGCTGGCGGAGCAGCTTCCGCAGTTCATCGCCAGCCTGAAATTCGCCAAGTCGATGCGCTGGAATGCAACCGGTGTGACGTTCTCGCGCCCGGTGCGCTGGATCGTGGCGTTATACGGCGATCAGGTGATCCCGTTCACCTATGCCGGGATTGCCAGTGGAAACGTGACACGCGGCCTGCGTCCCTTCGGATCACCAGAACAGGCGGCTGCCTCCTCAGCCGATTACTTCCGGTTTATGGAATCGCAGGGCATTGTGCTGGATTATAATGCACGTCGTACCGCGATTGCACAGCAGGTCAACGCCATCGCCGATGCGCAGAATGGCCGCGTTCCACAGGATGATCATCTGCTGGATGAGGTGGTCAATCTGGTCGAAGCACCGACCGCACTGCTCGGTAAATTCGAGGAACATTATCTCGAACTGCCGCGTGATGTGCTGGTCACCGTGATGCGTGACAAACAGCGCTATTTCGCGGTCGAGGATGCGGCTGGTAATCTGCTGCCGTACTTTATCACCGTCCGCAACGGTGATGACCAGCATCTCGATAAGGTGGCCTATGGTAACGAGCAGGTCCTGCGCGCACGCTTCTCCGATGCCAGCTTCTTCTTTAAACAGGACAGTGAAAAGCGTCTGGAAGACTTCCTGCCGCGCCTGAATACGCTGACCTTCGAAGAGCATCTCGGCTCGATGCTCGACAAAAATCAGCGTGTGGCCGGGCTGGTCGCCAGTATCGGTCATCTGATCGGTACGCCTGAAGTCGATATCGCAGTCGCGACCCGTGCCGCGCATCTGGCGAAAGCGGACCTCGCCACCAATATGGTTGTGGAGATGACCTCGCTTCAGGGGACGATGGGACGTGAGTACGCGCTGCGCGGGGATTATCCGCAGGAAGTGGCAACCGCCATCTTTGAACACTGGCTCCCGCGTTTTGCTGAAGATCAGGTTCCAGCGACTCCGGCAGGGACACTGCTGGCGATTACCGATCGGCTGGACAGTCTGGTGGGGCTGTTTGCCGTTGGGTTGGCTCCCCGATCCACGGCGGACCCGTATGGCCTGCGCCGTGCGGCACTGGGCATCATCCAGATTCTGACTGAAGGCGAGATCAGCCTTGATCTGGCGAAGGCGGTCGAACTGGTGGCCGACGCGCAGCCGGTGGATGTCTCCCCGACGGCCAAGGAACAGGTGCTGGAATTTATCGCCGGTCGTCTGCGTGTCTGGTTACAGGAGCGGGACTGGGCGGTGGATGTTGTCACCGCTGTGCTGGCCGAGCAGCCGGAAAATCCTTACCGCGCTTTGATCGGTGTACGTCAGTTGAGCGCATGGGTGGCGCGTGAGGACTGGGCACCGATCCTCGACAGCTTCGCCCGCTGTGTGCGCATCACCCGCGATGACGAGCACCGCTACACGGTAGACGTGAATCGCCTCGAACTGCCAGAAGAGAAGGCACTGTACGAAGCCTATCAGACAGCAGTGGGCAAACTGAGCGCCGATGCGAATGTCGATGAGTTCCTGAAGGCCTTTGTGCCGATGGTGCCGGTAATTAGTAAGTTCTTCGGCGAACGTCCGGGTGAAGGTGTGCTGGTCAATGCACCGGATGCCGCCGTGCGCGAAAACCGTCACGCACTGCTTCAGGCTATCAGCGCCATGCAGAAGGATCGGGCCGATTTGAGCTATCTGTCCGGCTTCTGATCTTCGCATTCCCGCATAAAAACTGCGGACTCAGGTGATGAGTCCGCAGTTTTTATTTAAGCGGTTAAAGCGGGATAACGGCTTACTGCATCGCCGCGCCAAGGGTCGCGCAGGCCGGGCAGTTTCCGTCCGGTCGGACAATGGCATAACCCGCCTGTGGATCTGCGCCGTATTCGGTCATATCGACATTCCAGACGATCATCAGGCGGACGCGTCCACCCTGACGTGACAGACGGACGGCGCTTCCCAGCCATTCGGCCTGTTCCTGCAAGCTGGTATTCACCGCCCAGTCGAAGCCACCCGGCAGCGGACCGAAGCCCTCTGGTGTCAGGTAGCCGAGTTCGGTGAAGCACAGCGGCTTGGACGGGAAGGTCGCGCTGTACAGGTTGACCATCGATGGATAGTAGCGTGAGTAGTGCGAGCTGTTGCCACGCGGGTCACCGCTGGTGGCGCTCGGCGGCAGGATGCCCTCGTTATAGTGGATACCGACGCAGTCCATCACATTTGCAGCGCCAGCGTTGCGCATCTGCTGGATGAAGATATTGTCATCGCAGCCGCCGGACTGGCACGTCCCGCCGAAGAATCCAGTGGGGGCGGGGGCACCGCTGATGACGATCACGTTGGGATTGGCTGCTTTGATGGCCTGATAGGCGGCGGAGAGCATCTGCGTATAATTCGATCCGCTGACCTGACCCGTTGGCCATTCACGGTCGATATTCGGCTCGTTCCAGACTTCGATTGCATCCGGTCCAAGCGCGGCCACGCTGCCGAGGAAGTTGGCGAAGTCCTGATAGTACTGGGTCGGGTTGCTGGCAAGCTGGTTCTTATCTCCGGCGATGCCGAGCAGTACCTTAAATCCACGACCTTTAGCCGAGTCGATTGCACCCTGAGCGATGCTCGCAGCGTCGCCCTGATTCCAGCGGATCTGGATCTTGGCCCATGTCATCCCGGCGGAGCGCATCTGTTCCTCAGCGGAGAACGGACCCACATGGCCGCCAAGCTGGAAGCCAGTCAATCCACCGCCAGTTGGGGGTGGAACCGGTGTGCCCGGAACTGGAGTTGATCCGGGTGGAGGTGTGGGGACAGTGCCACCACCGCCGGGGATCACCAGCCGCTGCCCGACAAAGATCAGATTGATATTCGTGATGCCATTGCGCACGGCAATTGCCTGTATGGTTGTCTGGAAACGCTGTGCGATGCGTCCTAAGGTATCACCCGGGACGACGATATAGATCGTTTCCTGTCCGGGAGGCTGGGTGGGGACCGGTGTACCAGGAGGAGGTGGTGTTGTTCCCCCATCGGGGATCACCAGCCGCTGCCCGACGTAGATCAGATTCGGGTTGGGGATACCGTTCGCCGAGACGATAGCGGCAATGGTGACATTGTAGCGCAGGGAAATCCGGTACAGGTTATCCCCAGGCTGCACGACATAGATGGTCTGACCCTGCGCTTCGGTTTCCGTCGTTTTGAACGAAAATCCAAAGCCTAGAATCAGGGTGAGCGAAAGCAGCGTGAGCAGGCGACGCATACAGTCTCCTTTGCGTGAGAGGTTAATAAAAGCTAACCATTTGTACCAAGTAATATAGCACGATAATCAAAATCGGACACTTTCCCTCAGAAAACGCAAAGGTAGACCATGCGAGACGAAAGACACAGCGCATAAAGCTGATTAGTCATCGCAGCAGCGGACACAGCATGTTATAGTCTGGTCGTCAACAGGAGGATGAAACGCGAAAATGAATTCATCAGGGATCTTACGGCTTGCTGTACTTTCTGATGTGCATGGGAATCTGGAAGCGCTGGAGACGGTGCTGGCAGATCTCGAAAAACAGGGTGGTGCCGATCTCACATGGTATCTTGGCGATCTGGTGGCAGGGCCGCGTCCACTGGAGTGTATTCAGCGTATCAAAGCCTTAGCCGAGGTGGATGAAGGCAAACGGTTTAAAGCGATTGGCGGCAACATCGACCGCGATGTCGTGACCGGATCGCGCTTTGCGTTGGGGCCTGCGAAGGATGCGGCGGAAATGCAGGCCCGTGCCGAGATGTGGAAGTCCCGCGATACAGTTCTAAACTGGAGCCTGAACCAGCTTGACTGGGACGCCTATCAGTTTTTAGCCAGCATCATCGGGCGCGAATTGTCGAAGGATGTTGAAGGTTATGGCACCGTCATCGGCTATCACGCCGTGCCGGGGGATGACATGCCCATCCTGGGGCCGGATACCCCGGACGAAGAAGCCGTAGACTATCTGCTGGACCGTGAAGGGCGGTTAGCGATTGGCGGACACATTCACGTCCAGATGAATCGCACCATTGGCCGCTGGCAGATTCTCAACGTCGGCAGCATCGGCCTGTCCATTGACCAGCCCGGTTACGCGCAGTATGGCCTTCTGACGTTTCAGAATAGTCAGGTAGACATCGACCTGCGCAGTATCCCATATGATGTTGATGCCGTTATTGCTGATCTGTATGCGGTGGGGCACCCGGTCCCGTCGTGGATTGAAGATCGTATCCGTCCTCAGAACCTTTCCGAAACAGCAAAGTAGGGTTTACATGCCAAAGCGACAGCAGCTTCTCGATGACCTCAGTGGTGAAAAGTCCTACGGCGTCTTTCTGATGGTGCAGATGGACGGTGTGCCGGAAACCCTGCAAATGGTGATCACGACCACTGAACTCGATGAACAGCGCGGTGGCCTGCGGGATAAGCGCTCTTACGTCATTCGGGCGATTGGTGTACAGGAACACCGTGTGAGTGTCGGGTTGTTCGGTAACCTGCGCTTTATGGACACCGGTCATCCGCTGCTTTACCAATACAACGAGACACCCGCTGGATTGTTTTTCCGCGGCAGACCCGATGACTCGAACGCGCTGCTGGTCGATTTTATGCAGGCTTATACCAGCACGTTCGGGCCGTGGCGACAGATCCCGACCTATCTCAATGTCAGCCGCCCACTGCTGGACCTGCTGAACTCTGGCGGGGATCTGGTCGGGGAAATGCCGAAGCCGCTGGCGGAAAAGCTGGCCTCGGCGTTTGAGCGTCATGGACTGGAAACGAAGATTATCGAAGGCGCTGCGCCAGAGGAAAGCGACGAACATGGTCGCACTCAGCATATGAAGGCGCTGATTATCGATGATTCCTATATCGTCGCGATGGACTTCACCGTCGAATTTCTGGGGAAGCCGTAAATTCACATCAGACTTATTTCAGCATTTTTTAAAATGGAGTCGTTACAGTTATGCAAATTCAGGGAATTACAGCACTGGTTACGGGTGGGGCTTCCGGTCTGGGGGCGGCGACGGCACGGCGTCTGGTGGAGCACGGCGCAAATGTTGTCCTGCTGGATGTCAACGAGACAGTAGGAAATGAAACCGCCCGTGATCTGGGTGATCAGGCCCGCTTCATTAAAACCGATGTCAGCCGTGAGGAGCAGGTACAGGCCGCGATTGATTTCGCGCTTGAGACGTTCGGCAGGATCAGTGTGCTGGTCAACTGCGCCGGGATCGCAGCCGCGATCCGCACAGTCGGCAAGGAAGGGGCGCACCCACTCGATGTCTTTGAGCGCGTGATCCGGGTCAATCTCATCGGGACGTTTAACTGTATCCGTCTGACAGCAGTATCGATGATGGAGAACCCGCCGAACGAGCAGGGGGAACGCGGCGTGATTATCAACACGGCGTCCGTCGCGGCCTATGACGGGCAGATCGGTCAGGTTGCGTATTCTGCCTCGAAGGGCGGGATTGTCGGCATGACACTGCCGATTGCCCGCGATCTGTCGCGCAGCGGCATCCGTGTCATGACGATTGCCCCCGGTCTGTTTGATACACCGTTGATGGCGAGCCTGCCGGAAGCTGCACGGCTCTCACTCGGGCAGCAGGTCCCGTTCCCATCACGGTTGGGTGATCCGGCAGAATATGGACAGCTCGCACAGGCTATCATCGAGAATCCGATGCTGAATGGCGAAGTGATCCGCCTTGATGGGGCGATTAGAATGGCTCCAAAATAGGCCGAACAACTATCCCCAAACAGGTAAAAAGACGCGAGATCATCGCGTCTTTTATATGTACCGAACTCCTCCAATATTGCCTCATCCATTCACATAGTCATAAAGTACCCGTAATAATCCCACACTTTACTGTTACAATTCTCTTACACTAATCTCAATTTAGTGTTGATTTCTCTAAAAGATTCCGTGCTAAGCTAAGTTTACATGGAGCTTTGAACTCAACCTGATTTGAGGATTCACAAGGAGTTTAGTTTAGTGCAGCGTATTTTCAGTACTAGTGTAACTGTCCTCGTTTTACTTGCATCGCTCACCATTTCCTTCACAGCAAACGAATCCATCGAAGCACAGGAACCCGATCCAGTGGTGGATGAGCTTCTGCCTCTTCCGCGTAATGTGCGCAGCAAAGCCGGTATCAACGAAGGCACGATTGTAGGCAACGAGAAGATCATCATCAAGGTCATGAGTGGGCAGGTGATGAAGCCGAATAAGCCTAAGCCGTATGTCCCTGACCTCGGGCTGGGCTATCTTCTGCAGATGGTGACTGAGAAAAAACAGGCTCAGGCCACCATCGACTTTGTCATCGAGGCGAACCGGCAGGGGCTGATTCCAGTCATCCGACTGTGCTATCCCGATCCTAACATGTGCAAATTCAAGAGCGCATCGGATATCTACCTGTTCTACGAAAAGGTCGCGCAGGGGCTGGCCGGGACCAGTCATGTCTTCGTTGCCGCACTTGGACCGAATGAACCCGGTTCGGGTGAATCGATGGCCTTTGGTATCGGGCATGGAGACTATGCCACACTGGTCAATTGGGCAAACACGGCTGCGGCTTATCTGCAAAAATACCGCGTCGTCAATGGCGGTAACGTGTATCTGGGGCCAGCGATCTTCAACGGTACCAATTCTGTCCCCGGTTCAGACGATGTCAGAGGATATTTGTACTCTTCGCCAGCGATCAAACCGGAATACTTCGACGTAATCCTGACGAATCTGTATAACGATGGCGGGAAAAAGGCCAAGTATTTCTACAAGGAAGATGGCAGATCCATGAAGAAGTACGTCAAGGCTCACCCGCATCTGAAGACCATCATCACCGAATTTGGCTACAAACCGTTTTATGGTGAGCCGACGGATCTGAATATGTATATCGAGCAGTATGGGAAGCTCTGCAAGGACAAGACCATCACCGGCGTTCTTTTCTTCAGACCGATGAAGGAAAGCAAGCTGCCTCCGGGTTATCCAGCCTTCGGCCCTCGCCAGAATCCGGCTGTAAAGCCAAAGGTGGTGCAGAGTATGATTCAGTCCTGTATTGCCACCTCGACACTGTAGACCACCGCAGCACAAAATAACGGAATATCACAAAAGGCGCGATCATCTCGCGCCTTTTGTGTTTACCCAGTGACGATGTAGTGCAAAATGGAAGGATTAACCGCTGGCAGACTCGTCAGCCGGTTCCTGTGTCGCGGATGCATCAGCACCATCAACAGCGCGTGCGACGAAGTCGAGTTCGAGTGTCACTTCTTCGCCGATGTTTGCCACCTGCGGCGGCACACGCGGAATATCAATGCCGAGATCGGCATAACGCACAACGCTGGATGCGGTCCCACTGATTTCGGTTTCGGAAACAGGCGTAATAGTGGCATTAAAGGTGACCGGCTGCGGTTCACCGCGCAGCGTCAGCGTGCCTTCAATCGTGACATCAAAAGGCTCACCGAAAGTGATCGTTTCCGGGATGCCATTGACTTCGGTAACGACAAAGTCACTGAATTCGTAGTCGTCTTCTGCCGTCTGTAGAATCATGCCGCGAATGGACTGGTTGCGGAACTCATTGTCGGTTGCGACGGTACGCATATTGATGCGAAGCGTGCCGATCTGTGATGCCTGCGGGTTATCATAATCGACCAGAATATCGCCGGCGATCTCGTTTGTCCGTCCTGTGACAACCGTCGGATTACCGCTTAACACTTCATCGATAATAAAGCGGACTTCACTGGCTTCCTTGTCGATGCGAAAAACCTGTTGATTGCTGTCTTCTGCTGCAAGCTGCTCTGATTCAATTTCCCGACTGGCTTCCCCTGTTCCCCCAATGGTGCGCAGATACAGCAGGGCACCTACGCCGAAGACCAATGCTAAAACCACTAATCCGCCCAGTATCGTTACGCCACGTCTTGACATTAAAAACCTCCGTGATTGGTAAGCGCCGCATCTTACAACGGACATTTACCAAGACGAAGGTTTAATACGGATCAGATGAAATTTCTAAGCTGGCTCTAAGGTAAGCAGATGCCAGCCTGTCTAACGGCCTATGTGCCCGGCTCTTCCGTGGGTTCGACTGTCTCAACCGGCGGCTCTGTGATAGTTACTTCGACCGTCGGCTCTACTTCATCGGTCGGCGGGACCTCATCTGTTGGTTCTTCGGTCGGTTCAACTTCATCGGTGGGTTCTTCAGTGGGTTCTTCAGTGGGTTCTTCGGTGGGTTCTTCGGTGGGTTCTGGTGTCACCTCAGACGTTGACTCTACTTCGCCTGTCGGTTCAGCCGTCTCACCCGGCTCTTCAGTCACTTCGGGGGTGCTGGTGGGTGGGACCTGGGTTGGTGGCGGTGGCGTGACGACTGCGCCGTTGAGATCGACGCCATCCAGACTCAGCACCTGTCCACCGCCGGGGCCGGTATAAGATGAACCGGTCGAGAGGAACAGGTTGCCGTTTTGATTGATTGCCAGCCCATAGGGGAAGGACAAACCATCAAAGTAAGTGCTGCCGCTGAACACATCGACCACACGTCCGGAGTTGGGTGCCCATCCCTGATCGCCAAATTCACCGATCTGAACGGCGTAAAGCGTATCGTTGGCAAACAGCAGATCGACTACAGCAGTGAAGCCTTCATACGTTTCAGTCAGTTGACCTTCGACGTCAAAGTGCTCAACACGTGCGCCGCCCGTAGGGAAGGGGAAGCCTGTCAGGAAACCGATATAGACAGAGCCGTCACTGCCAAGTTCAACTGAAGTCGGTACAGGATTGTCTTCCCATGCCGCGAAGACCGCCAGACCCTCGGCTTCACTCCACGTATAGACTGCATTGGCTCCCGCATCCGCGATATAGAAGACCCCTTCCGGGCTGACGACAAAATCCACCGGATTGGAATCGATGACACCGCCATCAGGGTTATTTTCCACTTCAAAGCTGTATAGATCGACCTGTGTCAGCACGCGCTTGTTATCGGAGGACAGTTCCAGCAGCGAATAGGTGAAGGGATTATCTAACGATCCCTGTGCCAGCAGCAGCCAGATGCTTTCATCCTGCACCATGACTTTTGCCGCACCCAGCACTTCGCCGTTCAGGTTATCCGTGCTCGGAAGGCCGATCAGGAACTCTGTCTCAGTGCCGTCTGTCCCGCTGCGATGGATACTGGAAGAACCTCCTGCCTTGGCCGGTCCAAATGGCCCCTGAATATCAAAGTCACCACCGGTTCCGGATTCGGCGACATAAAGGTTACCCTCTGCATCAAAGCTGAGATGGCGTGGCGAATTCAGCCCTCGTGTAATCACGACTGGCGATGTTCCACCCTGTGCAGCGATGACTGACAGCAGTCCCGATATAATCAGAAGCAGGATGAGGGAAACGATAGCAAGAGTAGATTTACGGTAGGGCATAGTTCACTCCTTGGGTCGTTGAAGATCGAATTCGTGAAGTCAGAATGCACTCCGTAGGCTAACATAACACGTTACAGTGAATATAAACCTGAAAATCTGCTGAGGAGTTGGTAGTGTTGTGAATAAAACAAAAAGCCTCCGCGTATGCGAAGGCTTTGACCGTGCAGACAATTGCAGGCCGTCAGTGGAGCATCAACCGCCTTTGACGGAACCAGCCAGCAGACCGCGTACAAAGTAACGCTGAAGCGAGAAGAAGACCAGCAGCGGTACGATAATCGAGATAAAGGCTGATGCGGTCATTATTTCCCAACTGTCGCCGTACGTTCCGGTCATGCTCTTGATACGCAGGGTGAGTACCTGATCACCCGTCTGACCAAGGAACACACGTGCCACCAGCAGGTCATTCCACACCCACAGGAACTGGAAGATGGCGTAAGAAGCCAGCGCCGGGATCGACAGAGGCAGCACCAGCCGCATGAAAATCTGGAAATGAGTTGCGCCGTCAATCTGGGCGGACTCGATCAGTTCACGCGGGAGACTTCCGATATAGTTGCGCAGCAGATAGACCGCCATCGGCAGTCCGAAGCCGGTATGCGCCAGCCATAAACCCGGGTAACTACCGACGATATTGAGGCCGCTGTAAATCCGCAGGATCGGGATCAGTGACATCTGAAGCGGCACGACCAGCAGCGCCACGACCAGCATAAACAGCACATTGCGGAACTTGAACTTCATCCATGCAAAGGCATAGGCTGCAAACGCCGCAATCGCAATTGGGATGATCGTCGATGGGATCGTCACAGTGGCGGTGGTGATGAAGGCATCCCCGATGCCCTGATCCTGAATCACATTGTTATAGTTATCAAACGTAAAGGTGGGCGGGGTTAAGGCGTTGTAGTACACCCTGATGGGATCTTCCAGCGGCTCTGGTGACGTGACCTGATAATCACCGTTAGTCTGGACTGTAATCTGATAGCCCTGACGTGCTTCCACCGTTTCACCGGGGGTTGTGTTTGCGCCCGCCGTACGGCTGACGCCAAACTGTTCGATCAGCGGCGGGTTTTCACGCCCTTCAAACAGGTTGCCCTGAATGACAAACTGGCCGTCGATTTCCTGCATGGCATCCGGTCCGGCGGTATTGGCCTGTAAACCGGTGGTGAGCGTCGAGCTTAGTGCCGTCCACCAGCCAGAGCGGTCGATGGCATCCGGTGGACGAAAAGAGGTGATCAGCAGTGCAAGTGTCGGGATAATCCACATCAGGCAGATGATGATCAGGGTTGCCCTGACGAGAAACCAGCCGAGAAAACCTTTTAAATCAAACCGGGATGTGGCTGCGGGCTGTTGGGCTGTCTGGGTTGGATACGTAACCTGCGGTACCGCAGTGGACTCGGTACTCATCTCAATTTCTCCTCGCGGTTAAAGCGTCTGATATTCCAGATCATAATGGGCAGGGTTGCCAGCATAATGACGACGGCGACCATGCTGCCTCGCCCGTAGTCAGTCGCACCACGGAACATTAACCGGTCCATGTAATTTGCCAGCACCTCAGTGTTCCACTGACCGTCTGTCATGGTGAGGACGATGTCGAAAACCTTCAGTACCAGGATAATCAGCGTCGTCATGACGACCAGCAGCGTACTGGTGATCTGCGGGATGATAATCCGAAAGAAGATCTGAACTTCACTGGCACCGTCGATCCGGGCAGCTTCTAACGTTTCGTCAGGGACACCCTTCAGCGCCGATGAGATGAGCACCATTGCGAAACCGGTCTGAATCCAGATCAGGATGACCATCAGGAAGAAGTTATTCCACGGCTGGAGGGTAACCCATCCCTGCGGTTCTCCACCGAGGGCGACGACGATCGCATTCAGTAATCCGATCTGCACCTCGCCAGACCGGTAGTAGTACATGAAATCCCAGATAATACTGGCCCCGACGAATGAGATCGCCATCGGCATAAAGATAAGTGATTTTGCGACACTTTCCCAGCGAACACGGTCCGCCAGTACCGCAATCAGCAGGCCGAGAATGGTGCAGGCGGCCGGGACAATCGCCAGCCACAGGATATTATTACGCAGTGCGACCTGAAACCGCCCGTTTCCTGCCGCCCATTCGTAGTTGCGCAGGCCGACAAAGTTGCGTGAAGACTCGTCGAAAAAGCTCAGTAAAAACGTCTGGATGGCCGGGTAGATCAGATACAGCCCCAGCAGCAGTATGGCCGGGCCAATAAACAGCCACGGGCGTATGGTCTCGCGAATTTTGTCTCTTGATTGCAGGACCGCGCCGTCGGGTGTGATCTTATCGGCCAGCACTGTATCAAGAATACGGTTAGACCCGTAAAAATAAAGCATCATCCCTGCAACGCCCAGCACAATGACGAGCAGTGCGCTAAGTATTTGTGACATCGTACCGACTCCTCAAAAACAGACCTTTCTATTTTATTACAAAGAGCGGGGCGGCCCATAGAATGGCACGCCCCGCCCATTTGCTACCCGCATTCGTTACACGTTACGTTTCAGAGTGTGGGCGCGGTATCCGGTGTTAATCGGCTGCTTCTTCAGTTGCCGCTTCTTCACCTGCTGGTTCGGTTGCAAGGGCATCCCATGCATCCTGAACGGCCTGTGTGACTTCCTCAACCGAAGCGCCGCCGACATAATCGACCATCGCGGTCCAGAAGGCACCGGCACCGATGGCACCTGGCATCAGGTCCGAGCCGTCGAAGCCGAACACGTCGGCATTCAGCAGGATCTCGCCCTGGCTGCGCAGAACGTCGCTGGAGTACAGTTCGACGTTGACACCGCTGTGCGGGGTCAGGAAGGCACCCTGGGTCATCCACAGTTCATGCGCCAGCGGGGTGGAGAGATACTGCATAACGGCCTGAGTTGCCGGGCTGTCCTTGGTGATGGTCAGCAGTGTACCGCCGCCCAGAACCGGATTGCCTACTTCTTCGTCGATGGCCGGGAAGTAGAAGAAGTCTGCATCAACACCGACTTCGACATCTTCCGGGAAGAAGGCAGAGATGAAGCTCGCCTGACGGTGCATATAGCATTCCGGCGGAACGGTGAACAGACCAGCGGGGCTTTCACGGAAGTCAGTCGTCTGGACACCAACTGCGCCACCATTGACGTAATCTTCGTTACGGGCAATGGAGCCGAACAGCTCAATCGCGTTCTGGACTGCCGGATCGGTGAACGGGATTTCGTTATTGATCCACTGCTGATAGACTTCCAGACCGGCGGTGCGAAGCATGATGTCTTCCACCCAGTCGGTTGCCGGCCAGCCAGTCGCGGCTTCGCTGCCGATACCGATGCACCACGGGGTGCCGCCGTCCGCAACGATCTGATCGCTCAGTGCAACCAGTTCATCCCATGTGGTGGGGATTTCGTAACCGGATTCTTCGAAGACTTCCGGAACGTACCACACAAGGCTCTTGAGGTTGACGTTGTAGAACATGGCGTAGAACTGATCTTCGCCAGCTTCATCGGCATAGCTGCCGAAGTCCACCCAGCCCTGACCACCAGCGAAGTTATCCAGAACATACTGTTCCAGATCGTCACCGAGGGGGGTCAGTCCACCACGCGAGGCGATGTTGGCTGCCAGACCGGGCTGCGGGAAGGCCGCGATGTTCGGCGGGTTACCACCTTCAACGTCGATCACGATCTGCTGTTCAAAGCTGTCGGAACCGACATAGGTGATGCCACCGTTGGTCACAACGCTGTTGAAGTACGAGATCACGTTCAGAAAGGCTTCTTCGTCACCGGTCAGCCAAGGGCCAAAGATGACGACTTCCTCGCCGCCCATATCAAATCCACGGAACTGTTCGAGATCTTCCCAGTGGAAACGGTCGTCTTCCAGGATACCCAGCGGATCTTCGTCACTCTGGGCATTGATGGCGATTGGCAGGGATAAAACCAATGCCAAAAGTGTAAAAAGCACAGTAAATCTGGTGAGGTTTTTTCTCATAACGCTGCTTACTCCTTTGTAATTCTGTTACTCAGTGTGGCACAGCGTTGTGATCGCAGGGGATAAAACTGCACGATCAAACGCGAGCATACCTTAAACCTGCGGCGTAGAAGATTCAATAATTTTGGGCATTTTGTATAAGATTTATAACGATTTGTATTATAAATCAGCAGGGATGACGGTCCATCACCTGATCTGCATGATCAGGTGATGGGGATCTATATGGAGAAGTTGCATAAGGGGTTACAGAAATGTTACTGAGCGGCTTCGATGTTCTGGCGCAGGGCCTCGATGCGGTCCATAAAGGTCTTGAAGCGATCCAGCGACTCGTTATAGCGCGTTTGCAGCGCTTCCAGACGGCTGAAGATCGGGGTCAGGACCTGTGTTGCATACGTCGCCAGTCGTGCTCGTTCCTTACGGGTGAGGTTGTCCAGAGCTTCATGGTAGGTCGCCTTCAACTGATCGACCTTCTGGTTGAATTCCTTTTTGGTATTGACCGTCATCCGCTGATACTGGCGCAGGCCGAAGACCGCCCCGCCAATAGTGATAGGGGTCGCTATTGCAAGTATAGGAACCGCGAGAGGACTCAATGCCAGTCCGCCCGGCAGAATGGATGAAGCGGCCAGAATGGCGACGATCAGGCCGCTGAAGGCTGCCAGCACACTGGTGCGGAAGTTGCTCAGGTCATTTTCGAAGTTCTGCTGAAGCACGCCAATAATTGCGCCGGTGGAGTAGGACTTCAGCTCGGTTTCAGCGATTTTTATCGCTTCCTGAAGTTCTTCGCGCTGCTGGGCATAAACGCCTGCATCCAGCCCACCGAGATCCTCGTCGATCACATCGCGAAGCTGATTAAGGCGGTCGATCACGCTGCGCCAGTAGGCGCGGCTGTTATCGACCACTGCATTCACATAGCCGTTAGTGGCCTCAGCCACATCGCGTGTAGCGCGGCCAATCACCACATCCTGAAATTCCTGCTGAAGCTTTTCCCGACTGGGCGCACTGCCGATGATTTTGATCGACAGATTGTTGTTGAGAAAGTTCAGGCCGCGCTGACGGATGCCCTCAAAGACCTGATCCACTTCAGCACGGGCAGCGCGAAGCTGCGTATCCAGGCTGCCGGACTGCGATTCAAGCTCTTCGCGCACCTGTCGGGCTTTCGCGGTATCACTGCCTACGATTTTTACGTGAGACTGAATCTCGTCGTAGTGCTTTTTCGTGATGTGCTGGGTCAGCGATAACTGTGAGAGCAGCTTCTGCTTTGCAGGAGGGGCTTCGCTGAACACGCCCCGCAGATGTGCCCGTACCGCGTCCATCCCGCTGTCATCCGCTGTCCCTTCCTTGGCATTGCGCAGGGCTGTCTTCGCCGAGACAGTGAAGATCAGCGGCTGGATGTTCAGCAGTTCCTGTACCTGCTGCTGGACAAAACGCTTGACGACGGCCAGTTCTTCACCAGAGAGCAGATCGGCCTGATTGATCACGATAATGATCTTCTTGCCGTAGTTCTTCGCCATCTCCAGATATAAACGCTCGGTTTCAGCGAAAGCGCGCTTGGCGGAGATGATGAAGATCACCAGATCGCTGCGATGCAGGAATTCTTTCGCAACCGATTCATGCTTCTGAAAGACCGACCCAGTCCCCGGCGTATCGACGATTGCGACACCCGGCGCACCGGTATTAGGATGCGCCCATTCGCGTAGGCTTTCGCTGCGCATGACTGGCTTCTGCCGGGGCATGTCGCTGTAACGAATCAGCTCGATCATCTCGGTGGTCGGTGTCACGCCAATCGGCAGGATCTCTTCACCGAGCAGGGCATTTACGAAGGTCGATTTACCGGCGTTGAATTCACCGATGATGACGACCAGATAAAACAGTTCCCGCAGATCCTGGGCGACATCCAGCAGATGAGTACGGTCTGCCTGTGCTTCTTCACCCATTTCGTTAAGTGCTGCTGCGATGTCAGCCGTCAGGTTGATTTCCTGCTGCCGCAGAACATCCAGCGGACCTTCCAGAGGTTGTATCACCATGTTATTCCTTTAGCTGATACCGATAGCAGGTGCAGGATATAGCATGCAGGGTGCAGCATGCATCAGGCGCGGATGCCAAAAACACCGCGTCGACCGAGCTTGTTCAGGTCGGTCTCGATCCGCGCCATTTCCTGATCAACCTGTTGTAAACGTGTCAGTTGTTCAGTCTGAATCTGTGTCTGCGCTTCGACCAGACGGGTCAGCGGTGCGACCACATCCCGTCGTAAGCGCATGCTGTAATCAAGCTGCTGATCTGCCGCTTTGCCCAATGTCTGGACGTATTCGGACTGGATCTTCAGCAGTCGGTTGGTATAGCGATTTTCCATCATACGCCCCATGAACGGCAGCGCCAGCAGCCCTAACACAGCCAGCCCGAATAGAATCAGAAGCGTGATTAAGGTGGCTTCCGGGCGACCGCCGGTGACATCGGTGACGAAGATGATAATCCCCATCAGCACCAGAAACAGGAGCCACAATCCCAGATACAACAGGGCAGAGCGCACACTGGCGGTGAGGTTGTCGGTCTCCAGTGTACGGGCATCACGTTGTAAACGTTCCAGCTCCGGGCGGATCTCCTGAAGCGCACGCCGGTCATACTGGCTCGGCGCATTGACCGTGCCGATCACCTTTTCTCGGATTGGTTCAGGCAGCGCCTTGATTTCACGTTGCGAGTATGCGAC
>JAEZAF010000204.1 GCA_023430545.1 Chloroflexota bacterium | reverse complement strand
CAGAAACACGTCAAACGATGAAGTGAAGTTGATGTCATGTCTTCAACCGCTTCGCTTGCGGGGTATAACCCTATGACGGTCTTTGGGGTCTATCCCTACACCGTGTAACACCTGCCCTGTCCGCTGTTTTGATTATCAACCGTCACAACATAATTTCTAAAGCGGAAACGCTCACTTTTTGGTCCACTTCGTTTGAAAATTCGAACCGCGCAATCAGAACATTCGTGCTATAATGTCAGTTCCTGCACCTTAATATGGTCTGCGTGACTCCTTACGTTGCTGCACTTTGCAGCAGAATCACGCTGCAAATCTGCCGCCGTCCGTCATTTTGAGGGGAAAAACCGTTGTTGCCGCACAAAAATTTTGTGCGGCAGCAGCAGCAGCAACAAGCTGCTACAGGCATTGCATTATGGCGCATTTGCGGCGTCTTGCGGCGCATTTACGCCGCAGTTCTGCCACTGCCACCGATTTTGAGGGGAAAATCACTTGCGGCGGCGCATATTTTTCGCGCCACCGCTGCCGCCACAAGCCTGACAAAAAGAGAGCCGAAGCTCTCTAATTGTACGTGGATGGATGGACAGCAAACGGGTTATGCACTCAAGGGGACGATGCATTCCCGCAGGTCATTGGCCGGGCTGTTGACAATCTTGGAGACTTCGTAGGCTTCCATCTTATCCGCCGAATAAGGCTGAAGCAGCGGCATCAGTTCCGCCGGGGTCATCTCATCCGGCGACAGCCACAGTTTGTAGTCTGAAGGATGCAGGATGACGGCCATTCGGTGGTGGAAGTTCTGAATCAGCTCGTTTGGCTCACCGGTCAGAATGGTGCAGGAATGAAGCGGCGTGCCGTTTTCATCCTTCCATGTTTCCCACAGACCGGCAAAGGCGAAGACCTGATTGTCGTTCATGTGAATGTACATCGGCTGCTTATCAGAGCCGGACTTGGTCCATTCGTAAAACCCAGTGGCCGGGATCAGACAGCGCCGCCGCTTGAAGGCTTCGCGGAACGCTGGTTTCTCGGCAATCGTCTCGATACGGGCATTGATCATCTTGTAGCCGATGGACGGGTCCTTCGACCAGAACGGCACCAGCCCCCACTTGAAGAAGTCAAGCTGCTGCGGGTCACGATTGGTGATGACAGCCACGGGCTGCGATGGAGCGATATTGAAACGCGGTGGCAGGCTCTCCGGCACGGTCACCAGATCGAATGTCTGCTGAAGTGTTTCCGGGCTGGTATCAAGCACAAAACGACCACACATTGGTGTTCTCCTGTTAGTTAGTCTGATGAGATGGTCTTCTGCGGTATGGTAAATGGGCTGTTGGGTGTGATTACTTTTTACGGGTGCCCAGTTCGGCAATCTGACGCATCATGGCAAGGGCGGCCAGTGCCAGGGCGATGATCTGGCCGGTTGGTACGGGCTCTGGTGCCCAGTCTTCGCGTTCCATATCTTCAGACGCGGCACGGGTGAACAGATACGAAGCCAGCATCCCGAAGATGATCCCGCCAGCAGCGCCGATCGCGTAAACCTGCGCCTTCCACTGGGTGCGGGCAGACTCAAGTTCTTCCTGTCTCTTGTTATTTAACATTGGGCAGATCTCCCTGAGAGCGAGATTTGGGGTAGCGGTTGAAAAAATCCAGAATCGGGTCCAGCCGTGCCAGTGCTGCACTGACATCGATGGCCTGTCGGCTGATGCGGTCGGTAGCATCCGACGCGCCCTGCTCCAGCGACACGGTAAGTTCCCGCGCCTTTTCGAGATTCTTCAGGCTGAAATTCGTCAGCCAGTTCATCCCGTAAATAGCCGACATCACCGCCATATAGAGCGGGAAGAGGCAAACCACCATTGGCAGCAGACAGAAACAGCTCAGCAGAAAATTAGCAACAGTGCCCAGTCCGCGCGGGGTAAGAAATACCGTGCTGAGGACCAGCAGCACCACAAGGATAAGACCGCCAGCAACTGGGTAAATCACCCACCGCCGTACTTCCTGACGATGGTGCTCCTGGGCTTCAGGAAGCGGAGTCACCTCTGGGTTCATCATACGCCATCCAAGCAGTTAGCGGTTAAATACTGGTGATCATACCGCTTATTATAGCTCAGACGGGGGGCATTTTAAAGCGAATCAGCGTGTTACTGAGCCATCATTAAAGATTCCCGTCGGGTGACATCCCAGACCGGCCAGTGCCGCTTCGTGTTCAAGTATGCTGAATTGATCGAAGAAGCGGTCATCCGGCTCGTAAAGCGCGGCTTCCGCGTAACCATCCGCCACCAGACGTTCGTTGACAAACACATCACCGACATACACATAGCGCAGAAGGCGGCCATAGCGGTCGGTGTTACTCTGATCACGTTCCATACGCACCATCTGGCCCATGACGAGATCGGTGTTAGCCCGTGTCGCATCGGCATAGCAGACCTCATCGCGCTCAGGAGTATTGACTCCAACATAACGCACGCGGTACGTGACCTCACCCTGTCGCACGTCGATGGTGTCACCGTCGATGATCTTCACAACAGTAAACAGATCGCCGGAAACATCACCTGAGGTTTCCGGTGGTTCCTCCAGTGTGCAGGCCGCCGCAAACAGGATAAAGACGAACAGACTTAACCCAGCGAGAAATTGACGCATGCTGATCCAGGCCTCATTTAATTCCAGGGTGTCAATCCTAGCCGAAATCAGCCGCAGAGAGTAGAGGTGGCTGGGCGCAGAAGCTGATATAAGCCAACGGCAGCACCGGTGGCACTGCCAGCGGTGCTACTGTGAGACGCGCAGGGTGGTGTGTACCTGTTCCAGCAGGGAACCGTCGTGCATCTGCTGTGCGGATACAAAATACAGGCCGTCGCGCCGTTCTTCTGCAGAAAGCCGCTGCATCGCTTCATCGACAATCAGGATGATGGGGATTCCCGCCAGCGGCGCGGTCCGCAGCATCGGCAGCATCCGTTCGTAATGGTTTACACTATTGACGATGATCAGCGACGGCAAGCGCAGCGCATGCTCCAGTGCGTCCAGCGCTGAATGCAGATCCGGCACCTGCTCGACAGAATAGCCTGCGCGCTGAAGCATCGCGGCGGGGCCGGCCCCCGGTGGCGCAGAGGCATCAACGACCAGCAGCGTCTCATGTTCGCGTTCATCGACGGCATGATGCACTGCCTGAAGCAGTCGTTCCGGCCTGACTGGTTTTACCAGATAATCCATCGCGCCCAGATAGAAGCCTGACTTACGCTGATCGAGGATCGATAACACCATCACTGGGATCGTCTGGGTTTCGGGATGCTGCTTCAGTTCGCGCATCACCTGCCAGCCGCTGATCCCCGGCATCATGATATCGAGCACAATCAGGGAAGGTTGAAGCTGCCGCGCCAGTTCCAGCGCGTAAGTGGGGTCCTGCAAAGACACCAGATGATAAGGTTCATTGCCAAGATAATCAGACAGGAGCTGAAGCGCCGCCGGATCGTCATCAATTGCCAGTATCACAGGCCGCTGATCGTCACCCTGAAACACAGGGATCTCAATCGTGCTGCGCTGTGGTCTGGGATTGGCGGGCAGCAGAATATTGAACGTACTGCCTTCATGGAGCTGGCTTTCCACCCAGATATGGCCCCGGTGGAGTTCAAGCAGCCGTCTGACAATCGCCAGACCAAGGCCCGTCCCGCCATATTCGCGCACACTCGATCCGTCCGCCTGACGGAAGGCCTCGAAGATGATGTGCTGATTCTCTGGGGCAATGCCGATACCGGTGTCCCGCACGCTGATCAGCAGCCAGTCACCTTCCTCGACTTTGAGATGACGCGGCAGTATCAGCCCGTCGAGGGAGGTGCCGCCGTAGACGGCATATGGTCGCACAGTGATGGCGATGCCGCCCTCTTTGGTGAATTTGACCGCATTGGCGGCCAGATTGGTGATGATCTGCCGCATACGCTGCGCATCACCGATCACTTCTGGCAGTGTGGGCGAAATCTGCACATCCAGCGCCAGCCCCTTCTCCTCGGCCTGCGGGGTGATGTCGATTACGGACTGTCGAACGAGTTCGTCAACATCCAGCCGAGTGAATTCAAGCTGCACCTGTCCGGCTTCAATTCTGGATAGATCCAGCACATCGTTGATGAGAGCCAGCAGATGTCTGCCGCTGGCATGAACCCGTTCTACCCTGTCGAGCTGTTTGTTCGTCAGTGATCCGTAGACACCGGTTTTCAATAGTTCGCTGTAGCCAATGATGGCATTCAGCGGGGTACGGAGTTCATGGCTGATATTCGCCAGAAATTCGGTTTTCAGCCGGTTGGCGACGACGGCTTCTTCGTACAGATCACTGTTCTTGACGGCGACCGCAATCTGACCGCAGATCGTCATCAGAGTCTCCTGATCGCCTTTGGTAAAGACATGGGACGGCTGATAACTGTCCAGCCCGATGCTGCCGATCACATGATCCAGCACTACCAGCGGTGCAAATAATGAGGTTTGCGCTCCGGTGCGGCGCAGTGCTGTATGTGCTGTCGCTTCTTCGACCATCTCCTCGGTATGCACCACCACACTGCGATTTTCTGTGAGCATACGCTTATATACTGCGCTATGACTGAGGTCGATATACGTACCGATTACGCCTGTCTCCGGATATTCGGCGACCACTTCGCCCGTGATCCCCTCATCGCGTGTCAGCACAATGCCACAATGATCGACGTTGAAAAGCTGTGGCAGCAGACGGACGACATTGTTCAGCACGGTATCCCGTTCCAGTGATGAACTGGTCATCAGTGAAACCTGATGGACAGATGCAAGCCGCTGTGCACGTTTACGCAGCACCCGCAGATTATGCTGAGACTCACTGTGCAGGCGGGCATTATCAACAGCAACGGCGGCCTGACGTGCCAGTGCCAGCGCGGTAGCTGCATCCCGCTCGTTGTAAAAATTCTCGCGATAGCGGTCAAGGCTGATGAACCCCACGACCCGATTCTGGATGATCATAGGAACCCCCAGCCACGACCGAATGCGATCTGCCCCCAGATAAACGATGTCGGTTGCCCAGCCTTCGGTCTGCTGTACATCCTGAATAATCATCGGCTGTGCGGAGCGGAATACACGGACCAGCGGGGTATTTTTATCGAACTGAAGCGTGCGTCCCCGGATAGTATGTGTACCCAGTGTCGCCCGGACGGTCAGCGTCAGTGACTCATTTGCATCGAATTCGACGGTGGACTGCTTTGGCGGCATCAGGATCGAGGCGCTGTCGAACTGAATCACACGCCGGACCTGTTCCAGAACACGATCCAGCACTTCCTCAATCTGAAGGGAAGAGCTGACAACCTGCCCTACATCGGTCAGCGTGCTTGCCAGTTTACGGCGCTCCTGTTCCGCCTCCAACAGACTGGCATTATCAAGCGCAAGCGAAATCTGGGCGGCGATGGTGGTCAGCAGGGACAGATCATCGTCGGTATAGACATTCGGAATCGTACTGTAAACGGCGATCAGGCCGATGATATCGTGCTGGTGATTGCGGAAGGGAATCCCCAGCCATGAGCGTGCATCTGCATCAGGTTCATCACCGACAAGCCGCACTTTCAGAGATTGCAGCCGCTGGTCTTCTTCCGGCAGATCCCGAAAATACAGGGTGATACCATACTGATGGAGCGCCTGCGCCATCCCGGAAACCGGCAGGCTGAATTCCGGCTGACGCACACCATTTTCCGAGAGCAACCAGTATTCCAGTGTGTGCGGGTGCTGGTGAAACAGGCCGATATAATATGAAGAAGCATCGAACACCACCGACAGTTGTTCGTGCAGGGAGGTTCGAACATCCTCCCCCCGAAACTGCCGCGCAAGTGTCACGCTGATCTCGTTAATTGAGGCCAGTTCCCTGACCTGACGGGACGTGCTTTCAAACAGATGCACATTTTCAACCGCGACCGCCGCGCTGCTGGCAAATGTCAGCAGAAGTTGTAAATCGTTCTCGTCGAATGCATCTGCCCACTCCGCCTGCGAGACCAATGCCCCGATGCAGACTTCCTTCGAAATCATCGGGATTCCCAGATACGAGACTGGCAGCCTTTCCGCATGGTGCATCCCAAAGAACTCAGCGCTGCCTCGGCGTTCAGCTTCGTTTCGCCAGAAGATCGGCATCAGCTCGTTCAACATGACACGGATCGGTTCCACAAGCTGGTCAGGGTGCAGGTCCAACACCTGCATTCCGTCCTGTTCGAAGATATACAGATGAACGCGTTCGCCTTTGCGATCACGGACGGCGAACTGAAAGCGCGTCACCTCCTGTACACCCGCCACTGCTTCATATACCCGCCGCGCCAGTTCCTGCAAATCCAGTGTCGCGTTTACCAGCAGGCTGATCTCGGTCAGCGCAGTCATCTCCTGCATTCGCGCACGCAGTTCGGCCAGTGCGCGGGACTGCTGAAGGGCCATCCCAAGCTGGCCAGCAATATTTTGCAACCTTTCGGTTTCATAACTGAAGAGCGCGGCCTTCTCCATCTGGGGGTGGAGCACCAGCAGGCCGAGCACGGTATCACGTTCAGCCCCCTCAATCGGCAGAATCAACTGCTGATCTGTAATAAACGGATGCCGCTGCTCGATCACCTGAAGATGCGCATCCGTGGCCGTGAAAATACTGCCCGGTGAATGTTGTTTCAAAGCAGACTGTGTATCAGATCCGCCCTGTACAGTAGAGGCAGCAACCACCAATGCCTCTGGATGCTCCAGCATCAGCACTTCGACTGCTTCGAGCTGAAGTTCGTCCTGAAGAAACAGCGCCACCCGTTCAACCAGCCCCGGCAGATCGAGTTCATTCAGGATCATCTGTGCGATCTGGCCTTCCAGAGTCGGAACCTGCTTCTGGGGATCGGCGCTGTTCATGTCAGACAGGCGCTGCGCGACCAAGCGAGCGACAAGCAGTGCGCTGTCATCGACACGGTCCAACCATAACACACCGTAATCCTGACCGTGTGCCAACCGCAGCGGCATCAGATAACCCGTCAGGCTCGTCGCGATTTCGTCCGACAGGGTGAAACCGAAAGTTTCAACTGAATCAAGTGGATAAAACGCAGGCAGCCGCTGACGGTTCCGGGCATCACGCAGCCATAAGATGAGTTCAGGTGGGATGGGGGCATCACCGACGATTTCACCGGTGGAAAGCAGACACCAGCCAGAACAGCCCCGGCTGATATAATGTTTCACCAGTACTTCTGCCAGTGTGGATGGCACTGAAGACTGGTCAATCTGTTGAACAAGGATCTGGAAATCCTGCATCGTGTGTTTGGATTCTGTTGGATTTGAATAAGCTTATTTGTGTCGATTGTACATCGGTTTGGGGATTGCGGTACTTAAGCATTGGCGAGGAACGATCCACCTGCACGACTGCGGGGCATAGGCTGTCGAGTACAGCACCATCCAACGTAGGCGAATCATGGGTTTTACGCAAAAGGTCGCCATAGACAGAGCGACTGGAAGCTGCATATAGTAGACAGTCAGGCTTTTATAGAGGAATATGTCAGATGAAGGTACAACTGACTTCTTTATTTTTACCTCACGTTTCAGGGAAGATGATGCGCGGTCGGCTGCGGCGTTTAAGCCTGATGATCAGCACATTCGCGGCGCTGCTGCTTCTGACAGGCAGCTATCACATCGTGTGGGCGCAGCAAGACGAGATCTCTGGTGTCGCATCTGGTTTTCTCAACGCGTGGGACCAGAAAGACTCCGCTGCGATGTACGCCTTCCTAAGTGACCTCAGCAAGGAACAGTACCCTGAACAGGTTTTCTCTGACCGCTATAAAGTCGCCAATGATGCGATCAACTTCACGGATCTAAAGTTCAACATCCGCGATGTGACTTTACAGGGTGACTCGGCAGCGGTGCACTACGATATCACCTTCGAGTCCGATGTATTTGGCACTATCGAGGACACTGACCGCGTGATGCGCCTCGTGCGGATCAATGGCCGCTGGGGAGTCGCATGGTCCAGCATGGATATCTTCAAAATGCTGGCCGGGAATTCCAGCCTACAGTCCAGCGGGGATATGGCTACCCGTGCCAATATCTACGACCGCAATGGTAATGTCGTCGCATGGGAAGGGACGATGGTTGCACTCTACAGCAACCGCAACAACATGCCCAATGAGGTGGACTGTCAGAATTATCTTGCGGATCTCACCAATCGTCCGATTTCCGAAGTTGCCGCCAATTTCGTAGGCAAAGACTTCCCGACCGATTTCCTTTTAGCAGAGCTTGACATCGACACCTACAGCCGTGAGAGCGGTAATTTCACCCAGTGGTGCGGCCTTTCCTTCTCACGTGAGTATTCGACACGCATCTATTATGGCGGCAATGCAATGGTGCATGTCGTCGGGTACATGGGTCAGCTACAGGCGACTGAACTGGACGCCTATCTGCGGCTGGGCTATCCGAGAGATAGTGTTGTCGGGCGATACGGTATTGAAAAACAGTACGAGCGCCAATTGGCCGGGACACCACAGCGTTTGCTGCGTGTGGTCGATCCAGGTGGAATTCCCCTTCAGGCACTTGGTGGCACAGAAGGCTCACCCCCTGTCCCGGTAACGCTGACGATCGAACGCGATCTTCAGGTTGCCACAGCGGAAGCGCTGTATGATGCCTATACCTATGCCATCAACCATTGGTCAGGTGAGGCTGGCCCCGCCGCCGCTGTCGTGCTGGATGTGAATACCGGCGCGATTCTGTCGATGGCAAGCTATCCAACTTTCAATCCGATGATCTTCAGCCCAGACACGTGGATGGATGCCCCGACGGCTGGCGCATTAATTCAGGCAGCGACGAACGACCCCCGTCAGCCGCTGCGTAATCATGCCGTCGAGGACCAGTATGCGCCCGGTTCCGTCTATAAAGTAATTACCGCTGCCGCCGTGCTGGATCAGGGGGTAACACAGCCTGAAACCATTTTCAATTGCGATCTCACATGGAACGGCGCACAGTATGGAGATACTGCCGGAACACGTGCCGACTGGCGTGTCGCTGATGGGATGGATGCAGCAGGGGCTATTACCCCGGCACAAGCGATCATGGCATCCTGCAATCCGTTTTTCTGGCAGTATGGAGCGATACTCTGGAGGCGTGATCCTCAATCATTGATCGAGTACAGCCGGGAAATGGGGCTTGGAAGCGCCTATAATATCTTCGGCGGCACCGTACAGGAGCCTCCTGGCAGCCTGACACCGCCGCGTGATGCCTCAACCGCTATCAATGACTCCGTCGGTCAGGGGGATGTTCAGCTTCCGCCGATTCAGATGGCCGTAGCAGCGGCGGCGATTGCAAACAATGGTACGGTCTATAAGCCGTATCTGGTTCAGACGGTCGGTGGCGTGGATGGCACAGATATCCAGCGCGAGTTCGAGCCGACCATCCTCAACGAGCTGGACTTTGACGAGGATGTCCTGCCAACGATCCAGCAGGGCATGTGTGGTGTGCCCGCTGATGAGGACTTCGGGACCGCGTGGTGGGTCTTTAACGCCGATTATATGGAAGCGACGAAAAACTACACCGTCTGCGGTAAAACCGGAACTGCTGAAGCCGGTGACCGCCCGAATGCGTGGTTTATCGCCTATGCCCCCGCGGAAAATCCACAGATTGCGGTGGTTGTAGCGGTCGCAAGGGCCGGACGCGAAGGTTCGGAAGTGGCAGCACCGATCACGCGCCGCATTCTGGATAGCTACTTTAATGCGGATATCGCTGTATATCCGCCGCTGTGGCTGGATGAATTCACCCCGCTGAATATCCCGGATGGGGGCGGCGTCGGCTAGACAATGACTGGAAACGACTCTTCAATGCAGATTGTCCGGTGCGTCTCGTGTGATGGCTACGGATGGGAAATCGACGATTTCAGCGGTGATGCCGTCGATTGCAATTGGTGCGACGGGACAGGTTATCTTTATCGCGATGCACAGGGGATCGATCGTCGCATCCCCGAAGCCGATTATGGCCGCGTGCAGGAACAGCTCGAAAAGCTGGAGCAGGCACGGATGCAGGAGATGGGTTACAGCGGCACGGCCAAGCACCCTGACGAACAGCCCATTCGCCGCCGGGATTCAGCGGAAAATGCTTCTGATGACCCTGCGGAATAGTAAAACAAAAATCCCCGACCACGTGGTCGGGGATTTTATCATCAGAGCGGGTGACGAGATTCGAACTCGTGACATTTTCCTTGGCAAGGAAACATTCTACCACTGAATTACACCCGCAAGATGTTGACATCTTACCCCTGCCATTTGTATTTGACAAGGGGGAATTTTAGAATTTGTCTGATTAAAATGGAAATTTAATGTCATCAGGTTAGAAATGCGCGTCTCGCACCGTAAGGATTAATTGCACTCAATGTCTTTGGAAAACCATTTACGCGCTTGCTTTAAATTGCGTCCTTTATTTCGAAACACAGGACGGACGACTGTCGGCCTGCTTGTGATCCTGATGGTGCTGGCGGCCTGCGATCCGATGGCCCCGCAGCCGGTGGTGATTATCGTTACCGATACGCCCACCTACACGCCAACGCCGTTTGTCACCGCAACCCCGACCTCGACGCGCACGCCGATCCCGACCGAAACGCCGGACTTTACACCTACCCCGACCCCCTTCCCATGTGATGAGGATGGCACGCTCGATGATCTTTCACTGAGCGGCGCGAGCGCACAGGAATCAATCACTTACTCGATTTACGTCCCGCCGTGCTATGGGGCTTCACGCCAGCGCTTCCCGGTGCTGTACCTGCTGCATGACCGCGATCAGGACAGCACACAGTGGCAGGATCTGGGGATTACTGAAGCGCTGAACACGGGTATTCGTCTCGGGGCACTGGCACCGATGATCGTCGTGATGCCCAGCGGCGGTATCCTGAATACCCGTGACAGCTTTCCGCCGGATGTTTCGTATGAAACCGTGCTGCTCGAAGCGCTGGTCCCGGCAGTGGAGCGCGACTTCTGCACAATCAATACCGCACGTACCCGCGCCATCGGCGGCATCGGACGCGGCGGCTTCTGGGCATATAGCCTCGCCCTGCGCAATCCGGACATCTTCGGCATTGTCGGCGGGCACAGTGCAGAATTTAACGACGATCTGGATGAGATCCCGGCAGCCTTCAATCCGCTGGAACTGGCGCGTAACTCCACACTGCTGCCCGAAGCTGGTTTGCAGATGTATCTGGACAACGGCACATCGGATTTCACGGGAACTGATCAGAAGCTGTTCTCCGACCGTCTGACCGCCCGTTCTATCCCCCATGTCTACATCCTGAATACGATTGGAGATCACGAGAATGCGTACTGGGCCGCGCATCTGACCGAATACCTTGAGTTCTACGGACGGCGGTGGGAACGTAATTACAGCGCCCTGCCAAGCTGTCTTGAACCGAGTCCCTCCTAGTCAGGATACAAGCTGATGCCTGTCATCTACACTGAGCGAGGGCCAGGCTGGTACGCGAATCACCGGCGGGATCACTTCACGCATCCGCCACTGCTGCTGATACACGGAGCGGCAGGATCGCATCTGGACTGGCCGCTGGACTTACGCCGGATCAATGGCATCGTGCCGGATTTACCGGGACATGGCAAGAGCAGCGACATGCCCAGCCGTAACCGTATTTCGCACTATGCTGCGGACATGCTCGCGCTGCTCGATGCGCTGGAGATCCCGTCAGCGGTGATTGTCGGTCACAGCATGGGTGGTGCGGTCGCCATGACGATGGCGCTGGAATCACCGGAACGGGTCGCTGGTCTGATCCTGATCAATACCGGGGCAAAGCTTGCCGTCGCCCCGATGATTCTTGATAATGTGCTGCCGGATCAGGCTCTGGTAGGCGAACACCTTAAAGCGACGCTGTGGTCCGATGGGACGCCGCAGAAGGTGCGCGATCTGAGTTACGACCAGTTCATGCGGACACCGCCGCAGGTGGCACTGGATGATTACACCGCCTGCCAGCATTTTGATATCCGCGATCAGGTCAGTCGGATTGAGTGTCCGGCACTGGTTTTCGGCGCGTCAGACGATCAGATGACGCCGCCCAGATATGCCAGCTATCTCGCCGAGCATCTGCCGGATGCCAGACTGGTCATGATCGAAAACGCCAGTCACATGCTGCCGCTTGAGCGACCGCAGCAGCTTGCTGATGAAGTCGGACACTGGCTGGCATCCCGTTTTGGGGATTACACGGCCCCAGCCGCATCATCTATAGAAGATATTTAATGCTGCAAAGCTGATAAAAGCTGACAGTGTCCCTGTTACCGTCATATTGCAAGGGAAGCTTCCCTAAGGAAAACGAGTATGAACGCAGCGCCAAAACGCAAACTCACCATCGCGGTCGTCTTTGGGGGCCGCAGTGTAGAACATGATGTGTCGGTCGTCACTGGCAATCAGATTATCAAGGCTTTCGAGGCTTCCGGTCACGAGATCATCCCGCTGTACATCACCCGTGATGGACGCTGGTATATCGGGGAAGCACTGGGCGATCTGAACAACTACAAAAACGAGATCACCAGTCACAAAGGGGTTGAACAGGTGCTGCTGTCCCCCGCGACCAACCATCACGGCCTGATTGTCAACCCGGTGGTGGGACGTTTTCAGAAGAACGCTGTAAAGCGCATCGACGTGGTCTTCCCGGCGGTACATGGCTCACACGGGGAAGATGGCACGCTGCAAGGGCTGTGCGAACTGGCAGACGTCCCTTATGTGGGCTGTGGTGTGCTGGCGTCAGCGCTGGCGAATGACAAGATCATGACCAAAACCGTGCTGCGTCAGGTTGGGATTCCGGTAGTGCCGGATGTCGCCTTCAGCCGCGCTGACTGGATAGCAAATCCAGACACGATTCTGGCAAAAATCAATTCACAGCTTCAGTATCCGGTGTTTGTGAAACCCGCCACACTGGGTTCCAGTATCGGTGTGGGCCGTGTGGAAGATGAGGCCATGCTGCGACTGTCGATTGAAATCGCGCTGCGCTTCGACCGTCGTGTACTGGTCGAACAGGCTGTGACAAACTGCAAGGAGATCAACTGCTCGGTCATGGGCTACGGAGACGGTATCCGTCCTTCAGTGCTGGAACAGCCGGTCTCATGGCAGGAATACCTCACCTATGAGGAGAAGTACATGCGCGGTAACGAGGGGATGAAAAGCGCTGAACGCCTGATCCCTGCACCCATTGGAGAGATATGGACGCAGCGCATCCAGCAGTACGCGGTAGACGCTTTCAAAGCCATTGACGGCCATGGTATCGCCCGTATTGACTTCCTGATGCGCGACGATGAGGTTTTCCTCAACGAGATCAACACCATGCCGGGATCACTCGCGCTCTACCTCTGGCGGGAAACCGGTCTGTCGTCGCTGGATGTCGTCATGCATCTGGTGGAGATCGCGCAGGAAACCCATGCGGAAAAACGACGCAATACCTACGATTATCAGACCGATCTGATCTCGATTACGGCATCCCGTGGGCTGAAAGGCGTCAAGGGCACCAAGCAGTCCACAGCAGCGGTATAACCGGGACTGAATCATCCCTTTGGCGAAAAGGTGAAAAACACATACAATCGCATCAGAGGACAGCGCCGCGATGTGCTGTCCTGATTACTGCTGTCGCTGAGGTAAGGAAAATGTCCCCTGCCCCAGATACGCCCTGCATCGGAGAAGGTTTGTGAGAGTCACCCAGCGTTCCCTGCTTAAGCTTAGTATTCTGCCGCTTATTCTGGTCATCCTGTCCGCCTGTGTGACGACGGGCGATCCAACACCAACACTGCGCGGGGCCTTTGTCCCTACCCGCGTCTCTCCGACATCGCAGCCGACCGAGACGGCTACCCTGACACCATCGGAAATACCACAGGCGACGGTCACATCGACTGAGACACCACAGCCAACCAGTACGCCAACCGCAACACAAACGGCAACCTTAACAGCGACAGCAACCCTAACACCGGTGCCAGCGACCGAGACTCCAACAGAAGCGGCGACCAGTACGGCCACGCCAACAGTCATCGATCCGAATGTCACACCGTCCGATGCAACGCCGACCGTTACAACTCTTCCCATTGTATATGGCGAAACCGTTCGCGGGACAATCACCAACGATCAGCCGCGTGTTCTCTACAGCTTTACGGGCTTGCCTGGTGACACTATCAATATCCGCATGGTAGCCCCCAACGGTGACCTTGATCCGTACCTCAAACTGCTGGACTCCAACGGTGTCGTTCTGGAAGAGAACGACGATTACAACACCAGCATCAGTCGGGACAGCCTGATTGATAACTTTATCCTGCCTGGCGGGGAAACCTTCACGATCATGGCGACGCGCTTTGACGAAGAACGCGGTATTCGGCAGGGTGATTTTGAACTTACACTATCAACCGGCACCTATGTTGATCCACCGGTTGAAGATCAGGTCCTGCCACTGGAACCGGGGGCTACCGTCAACGGTGAGATTACCCGTGACCAGCATGTGATCTATTACAGCTTCGAAGGCCGCGCCGGGGATCTGGTCACGATTGATATGACCAGCAATACTAATCTGCTTGACCCTGTGCTGATGCTGATCGGGCCGGATGGCACAAGGCTGATTGAAAACGATGATGTCCCGGCACGCAATCTCGACAGCGTGATTACGGATTTCGTCCTTCCGGCTGATGGCACCTATCAGATTGCGGCGACACGCTTCGAAGGGGCCGCTGGTAACACCACAGGACAATACTCGCTGACTCTCACCTTCGCAGGTGGGGAACGCGCTGTCCCCACGCCCGAAGTCACACCCATAGCCATTGGCACGCCGGTGATCCCTGAGATTCAGGAGGCATTAACGCTTGGCCAGCCTGTGACCGGGGCTATCTCGGCACAAAGCGGCCAGCTTATCTACACGTTTCAGGCCAGCGCCGGTCAGAATGTCAGTTTCTCAGCCAACCGTTTAAGTGGTCTGATCGATCCGCTGCTGATGATCATCGCACCGGATGGCAGGCTGATTGGCTATAACGATGACACCTCAGCAGTAAATCGTAATGCTACCGTCGATAACCTGACGCTGCTGGCAGATGGGGAATACCGTGTGATCGTTACCCGGTCGCGCCAGCGTGCAGCCAGCGCGGTCGGTGAAGTCGAGATCCTTATATCAGAAGGAACAGGCGAAGCACCCGCTGCCACGATTCTGCCGGTCGAGATGACCGCCGGAACACCTGTTGAGATCGAACTGCCGCGCCCCCAGAGTGAAGCGGTCGCCAGCTTGAGCGGGACTGCTGGCGAGACTATCCAGCTTCGGCTGCGGCGCGGCGGTAATCTTGGCATCAGTTTCGCGGTGATCTACCCGCTGACGAATGAGGTATTCTGGCAGGGCAGCGAAGAAACAGTCAATCTGGTACTGCCCTACGACGGTTTCTATTCGGTGGTAGTGTACGCCCGACGCGGTCAGGGACGCCTCACCATCAGTTACATGAATCCATAAACAAGTAAAGAGGTCAGATGCGCACGATTGGATTAATCGGCGGCATGAGCTGGGAATCTTCACTGGAATACTACCGCCTGATCAATCAAGGTGTAAAACAGCGGCTCGGCGGCTTTCACTCCGCCAGGTGCCTGATGTACTCGGTTGATTTTGCTGAAGTCGAGCAGATGCAGTCCAGCGGCGCGTGGGATGATGCGACCGCCCTGATGATTGACGCTGCGCAGCGTCTGGAGCGCGGTGGCGCGGACTGTATTGTGATCTGCACCAACACGATGCACCTGATGGCCCCGCAGGTCGAAGCAGCGGTGTCACTGCCGCTGCTTCACATCGTGGACTCTACAGCACAGGCGATCTGCGCGCAGGGGATTCAGCAGGTGGCGCTGCTCGGCACGGGTTTCACCATGCAGCAGCCCTTCTACCGCGAACGGCTTGAATCGCATGGGCTGGAGGTGATGATCCCGCTTGAGGCCGAGCGCGAGATCATCCACCGCGTGATTTACGATGAACTGGTCAAAGGGATTCTGAGGGAAGAGTCACGGGAAGCGTATATCCGTATCATCGAACGGATGTCCAGGGATGGCGCAGAAGCTGTCATCCTCGGCTGTACCGAAATCGGCCTCCTGATCAAACCTGGTGATGTCACCATCCCCAGCTTCGATACCACTGCCCTGCACGCACAGTCGGCTGTGGATTTCGCACTTGCCTAACTTGCTTATGTAACTTGCTTGTATAAACGCTTGAGATCAGATGATTAGTTCAGGTCTTTACCTACAAAGCGATAGCCGATGCCGTACTCACTGTGAATATAAGTAGGATACTTCAGATCCGGCTCGATCTTGCGGCGCAGATGTGAGACATAGATGCGGGGGTAATGGTGTTCGTTTTTATACTCCGGCCCCCACACGTATTCGAGGATTTCCATAAAGCCCAGTACCATGCCGCGCTTTTGGATGAACATCGACAGCAGACGGAACTCGGTCGGGGTCAACCGCACCTCTTCACCATCAACCACGACACGGCGCGCTTCGAGATCGGCGATCAGATAATCGTCAGCGTAGCTCATGGCTTCGTCGCGGTGATGTTCAGAGACACCCGCACGCCGCAGCAGTGCCCGCACCCGCGCATGAAACTCAATATTCGGCAGCGGCTTGAGCATGAATTCATCGGCACCGGTATTCAGGCCGCTGGCGATATCCTGCTCGGTCACTGCCTGCGCTGTCATCATCAGAATCGGGACATCGGATACTTCCCGCACACGCTCGCAGACCTGCATTCCGCCCATACCGGGTAAGGAGACATCCAATACTACAAGATCGGGCTTCAACTGATGGAATAACTTCAGACCATCGATGCCGTTATCACTGGTAAAGACTTTGTAGCCATTAACCTCAAGATCGAGCTTGAGGAGTTTAGACATTTCCTTATCATCCTCGACGATCAGGACTGTGATGGGCATGTTGCTCTCATTCTGACTGGCGCGTACAGGTTGATAGACCGATTATACCATTATCCCCAAGCATTAAGCGAACCTTGCTGTAAACAAAAGCGCACAATGAATGGCTGTTCATTGTGCGCCTGTTTTGGCTGTACCCCCGGCGGGACTCGAACCCACAACCTAACACTTAGGACGCGCTTGCTCTATCCAATTGAGCTACGGAGGCATGGGACGTTCATCAGAACCCTGATTGCATTATAAGACGCCAGACTGCGCTTCGTCAACTTGTGTTCTGCATTTTCCACGTCTGATTGGTGTCATAGACTTTGAGTCCGCTGGATGAAAGTGCTATAATCCAGCCTAACTTTCTGTATTTATCGTCAACTAAATTTTTTTCCACCGGAAGATAGGAAGGTTCCTCTTGAGTTCGCTTGTTTTAACCCTTTCCGAAACACTGCGTTATCGCGGCGCCATCGGGCAATGGAGCTGGGTACTGCACCGCCTGACAGGTTTGGGCGTGCTGTTCTTCTTCATCCTGCATGTCATCGATACTTCATGGGCCGTGTTTTATCCCGCGCTGTACGAAGAAGCAATTGCTTCCTATCAGTCACCGCTTTTCACATTAGGTGAATTCGGCCTGGTCGCGGCGGTGGTCTATCATGCCTATAACGGCCTGCGCATCTCCATTTTTGATAACCGGCCAGAGCTTTGGAAGCATCAGGGGCGGGCTGCATGGGCCGTGCTGGGCCTGACGGTTATCACCCTCATTCCTGCATTCTTCCTGATGTTCCGCGACGTGGTAAACCACTACAGCAGTGATCCCTTCATCCTCAGTCTGGACCGGGTGCTGATCGCTCAGCTTCCGTTTATCGTGGGCATGGTACTGGCACTGCTGGCCTCGCTGGTCTTCTCGGCAGCGGCAGGCGTCGTTGTCGGTAACAAGGATCGTGGCAACACCGGTCAGGCCAGCGGCAGTGACCGCTTCTGGTGGTCGTATATGCGCGTCAGCGGTATGCTGATTGTGCCGCTGGTGTTCGGCCATCTGGCGATGATGCACATCCTGCAGGGCGTGTTCAACCTGACTGCCTCCAGCTATCAGATCATCGGTGTCCCCTATGGCGCAGATGCCATTACCTCCGGTTTCATCGGTGACGGCCTCAACGCGACCGGGACAGCAGTCGAATTCATCGGTGAGCGCTGGAACTTCCTGCTCGGCGGTGTCGCAGTCTGGCGCATTTATGACATCCTGCTGCTGGGGTTGGTGACCCTGCACGGTTTCAACGGGCTGCGCTATGTGCTGACAGATTACACTGCACAGAATCCGCTGGTGAAGCGTGCTATGACCTACCTCTGCATCATCGGTGCCGTGGTCCTGCTGGTCGTCGGAGGCGCAGCACTGCTCTCCACGATTGACGCGACGACTGTCGAGATGGCGGTCGAAGCCAGCAATCATCTGCGAGGCGGAGTCAGTCACTAACATACCAGTGGAGACACGCCGGAGCAGTCATGCTGGAAACCTTAGCGTATTTGTCTCTGGACTGAGATTTACTGGATGAGCAATCTCGTTTTAATCCTTGCAGGAGTTCAATAATGAAAACACATCAATTCGACGCAGTCATTGTTGGCGCAGGCGGCGCAGGCCTGATGGCAGCGCTCTACGCCAGCAAAGGCGGCGCGAACGTCGCAGTCGTCAGCAAACTATACCCCACCCGCAGCCACACCGGCGCTGCACAGGGCGGTATCGGGGCAGCACTGGGCAATCGCATTGGCGATGACACCAACGAAGACAAACCGATCTATCACGCCTATGACACTGTCAAGGGTGGTGACTATCTCACCGACCAGAATGCAGCCAAAGTTCTCGCTGAAGAAGCCGTGGACGCGGTGATTGAGCTGGAACACATGGGTCTGCCCTTCGACCGCACCTCTGAAGGCCGCATCAGCCAGCGCCGCTTTGGTGGTCACACCATCAACTTCGGTGAAAAACTGGCCTACCGTGCCTGTCACGCCGCTGACCGTACCGGTCACATGATTCTGCAAACGCTGTACCAGCAGTGCATCAAGAACAATGTACGCTTTTTCGACGAGTTCCATGTCGTCGATATCATCAAGAACAACGGGGCTGTCGTTGGGACCGTCGCCATCGAACAGGCAACTGGTGAATTCCACACCTTCCACAGCAAGGCGACCCTGTTCGCAACTGGTGGATGGGGCCGCTGCTGGCAAGTGACCAGCAATGCCTACAGCCTGACCGGTGACGGGGCTGCGATTGTCATGCGGCGCGGCATCCCTTTGCAGGATATGGAATTCTATCAGTTCCACCCGACTGGCATCTTCAAGCTGGGCATCCTGATCACCGAAGGTGTGCGTGGTGAAGGCGGCGTCCTGATTAACCGTCACGGCGAACGCTTTATGGAAAAGTATGCCCCCAGCGTTAAGGACCTCGCCAGCCGCGATGTTGTCAGCCGTGCCATTTACATGGAAGTCCGCAACGGCAATGGGATCAAGGGTCGCAACTACGTTCACCTCGACATCCGCCCGGAGACGGTCAACCGCTACTTTGCCGAAGCGGGTGAATCCAAACGCATTGACGGCGAATATGTCGAAAAGAAACTGCCGGACATCCTCGACTTCTGCCGTACTTATCTCGGCGTGAACCCGGTCAAGGAACCGATGCCCGTCCAGCCGACCGCGCACTATGCGATGGGCGGCATCCCGACTAACCTTGACGCTGCGGTGGTGAATGATGCCAACTGGACCGTCGTTCCCGGTCTTTATGCCGCCGGTGAGGTCGCCTGCGTCAGCGTGCATGGGGCAAACCGCCTCGGCACCAACTCGCTGGTTGACCTGATCGTGTTCGGTCGTCGCGGCGGTAAGGCGATCGCAGACTATGTGAAGCAGGCCGATTTCATCCCGCTGCCCTCGAACCCGTCGGGTGAGATTCAGGCCGAATTCGAGCGCATCCGTCAGAGCAGTGGCAAGACCAAGCCCAACGAACTGCGCGAAGCTATGCAGGCCACAATGAATGATAACGTCGGCGTCTTCCGTCAGGAAAACCTGATGCAGCAGGCCATCGATGATCTGCGCGAGCTGCGCCACCGCTTCCGCACCGATCTGTCGATCGATGATCGCGGTTACAAGTACAACAGCGATGTGCTCGAAGCATGGGAACTGGGCTGCCTGCTCGATCTGGCCGAAGTGACAACCCTCAGTGCCATCAACCGTAAGGAAAGCCGCGGCGCACACAGCCGCGAAGACTTCCCAAATCGCGATGACGCGAATCTGCTGGTCCACAGTCTGATTACCCAGACCTCAGACGCGTACACTGACAGCGAACCTGAATACACGCTCAATATGGATAAGAAGGTCGATCTGTCGCTGGCGGATGTCGACAAGCGCTTTGTTCCGAAAGAGCGTGTCTACTAAAGACCGTGTCTACTAAAAGCCAGTCCGATGACGGATGGCAGTCAAATGACTGCCATCACGACTGCGTAACGTCAATAAGTTTAATTTTCAGAGGATAATTGGATGGACGTAACACTGCGTGTCCGGCGCTACAATCCGGAAGTACCAGGCAAAGACAAGCCCTATTGGGAAGAATTCTCGCTCAGCAATGTGGATGAGACCGATCGTATTCTCGATCTGCTGCACCGCGTAAAGTGGGAAATCGATGGCACGCTGGCCCTGCGCCGCTCGTGCGGTCATGGCGTCTGTGGCTCCGATGCGATGCGCATCAACGGTGTCAACCGACTGGCATGCAAGGCGCTGGTGCGTGACCTGAACTCGAACCGTATTCAGGTGGAGCCGATTCTGGGACTGCCAGTTGCCAAGGACCTGATCGTCGATATGGAGCCGTTCTTCGCCCACTACCGCGAAGTCATGCCGTTCTTTGTCAACGATACGCCCGTCCCGGCAGATGGCCGCGAACGCCTGCAGAGCGCCGAAGATCGTGAACGCTTCGACGATACGACCAAGTGCATTCTATGCGCCGCCTGCACAACATCCTGCCCCAGCTTCTGGGCCAACGGTGGATACGTCGGACCGGCAGCCATTGTTCAGGCGCACCGCTTCATCTTCGACAGCCGCGATCAGGCCGCGCAGGAACGCCTCAACATCCTTGCGGAGCCGAACGGCGTCTGGCGCTGCCGCACGATCTACAACTGCACACCCGCCTGCCCGCGCGAAATCGAAGTAACACGCGCCATCGGTGAGGTCAAGCTGGCGATCCGGAAGGGCAGTCCGGAAGGCATCATCGAAGTGCATGAGATCAAGGAACGCGTCGTCAACAGCTAACTACTGATCTGACAACCGTTCGGACTTACACGATCGTCAAACATCGTCAAACGAAACATCTGAGAGGTTGGGCGCGTCAGTTTAAGCAGACGCTGTCCAACCTCTTTTGTTTCAGAGTTTCCGGGAACGCCCAATGACATTTCCTGAAAATCCGTTTGATGAATACAGCAAATATGACGAATACGATGAATACGCAGATCATGCCGATGCATTTGCTGATGACACAGAAACCGAAAATCCAGTTTCGGCTGATGGCCGGTACGCCGTGCTGACTGCACCATCCTCGCAGCGGCTGCGACTTGCTTCTGATGGTCGGCCGAACGATCGTCTGCGCGACCGGATGCGCGATCGCATAGGGGATTATTCCGAGGATGAGGATGACGAGCCAGTTGGCCTTAGTCCGGCATATCGACGCATTCTGATGATCGTCACCATCATCGTTGTTATCGCGATGATTGCCATGACGGTGCTGCCCGCTCTGCAGGCGGCGCGTTATAACAGTATTCGGGAAACACTGCCACCACCGACCACCCTTCCGCGTGTCTGGGATGGCTGGGATGGTTCATCTTATCCGTTGATCTAAAAGGATTATTTTCTATGCTCGCTACGGTCTCGCTGGAAACTGCCCGCTCACTGCTCAACACCGAACATCAGGAGGTGGAGGCGCTGCTGAATACCCTAACACCCGAAGAAATGACCCACCCCGACACTATTCGCCACGGCCTGTTCTGGGGACAGCACTGGTCATTCAAGGATCTGCTGGCGCATTTGACAACCTATGAAGCGCTGGCAATTGACGCTCATGCGTCTTGGATCAACGGTGAACGCCACTGGAGCCTGAATGAAGTCGAGACGTCTGCGGGCAGCGAGAATATTCACAATGAAGGCGTCGCCAATCGCAGACACCTCAGTCTGGATGCCGTGCTTGACGAGTGGCATGCAAATCAGCGAGAACTCACCGCAGTGCTGGAAAATCTGACAGAAGAACAGTGGCAGTCCCCTGCACCTTTTGAGACGACAGCGGAACATCCCTACAATCTGGGCGGCGTCTTTGAGGCGATTATTGCGCCGGTGACACGGCGTCCCATTTATCGTCACCTGCCGGTCCATATCCCCGACTATGCAGAATATCTCAGACAACTGCGCTCAGCAGATCAGATAAAACAGCAGTAACACCAAACAAAAGCGGGAAGCCTATGCAGCTTCCCGCTTTTTATACCGGTCAGTTTTATACGCTCATTTCAGCACTTCACGCGGCTTGCTGCCTTCTGTCGCTGGCCCGACGATGCCGCGCTCTTCCATGACATCGATCAGACGGGCAGCACGGGTATAGCCGATTCTCAGGCGGCGCTGTAAAAGCGAGACTGACGCCTTGCCCAGCCGCCGCACCATCTCCACGGCCTCATCAAACAGCTCATCCTCATCAGAGTCGCCGTTGGTGCTGCTGGATGGCCGTAGTGGTGTGTCATCATCCTCGTCGTCATCGTCATCCCAGTAGGCCTGCGGTGCGGTATAGGATGCTGCACGTGGGGCTGGTGATGATCCACCCGGTGCAACCTGCATGGTCCCGTAGGCACGTGTCGGTACGGCGGCTCGTGATGAGCTTTCATCTTCCATTGTCATCGACAGCGGCGAACGCTGAATACCATCTTCCGCCGCCTGCGCACGCCAGTAACGCACCATGTTGTTGATCTCGGTATCCGACACGAACACACCCTGCATACGCAGTGGCGCAGGCGCGTCACCACTCATATAGAGCATGTCACCGCGACCGAGCAGACGCTCCGCACCGGGTTGGTCAAGGATAACGCGACTGTCGATCCCGCTGGCAACCGCGAAGGCGACACGCGCCGGGAAGTTGGCCTTAATCAGACCGGTGACGACATCGACCGATGGACGCTGTGTCGCGATCACCAGATGGATGCCAGTCGCACGGGCCAGCGCCGCGATACGAGTAATCGTGCGCTCTGTTTCTTCCGGCGCAAGCATCATCAGGTCCGCCAACTCGTCGATAATCACGACGATGTACGGCATGGTCTCATCGCCTTCGTGGAGATGCTTATTGAAGTCCTCGATGTTACGCGCACCGGCATTGCTGAAGCGCTTGTAGCGCTCATCCATTTCACGGGTGACCCACTTCAGAACGCCGACAATACGCTCCAACTCGACCACGACCGGCGCAACCAGATGCGGAATACCATTGTAACCCGTCAGCTCAACACGCTTCGGGTCTACCATGATCAGCTTGAGCTTATCCGGTGTATTGCGCAGCACCAGACTGGCGATAATCGCATTGACGCACACCGACTTACCTGAACCAGTCGTACCGGCAATCAGCAGATGCGGCATCGAGGTCAGGTCGGCGGCCACTGGTGCACCATCCACACTCTGACCGAGGGCAATCGCCAGCGGCGACTTGATGCGATTGAACTCTTTTGACTCCATCACATCACGCAGGCTGACGGTCGCAGGCTGGTCATTTGGCACTTCCACGCCGACAAATCCCTTTCCGGGCACTGGCGCTTCGATACGGACCGACTTCGCACCGAGTGAGAGCTGAAGGTCCTTATCTAACTGAGCAATGGCACTGACTTTCACGCGGCTCTTTTTACCGCCACGCACGGTTACATAGTCCGGTTCAACACCGAACTGTGTAATCACCGGTCCGGTATTGATCTCGACTACACGTCCCGGCGCACCGAAGCTCTGAAGTGTCTCTTCGATAATCTTGGCACGCTTCACCAGTGCCTCACGGTCGAAGTCCTGTTCCGAACCAGGTGCCAGCAGTGACCGGTAATCCGGGACGTTATACGTGCGCCGTGACTTCGGTGTCGATGAAGTGATTGTCGGAGCCTGCGGCAGATTGATCTGCGGGTTCGCTGCCACCGCTGGGCCTTCCGCACTCACACGGACACCTTCAGATGTCGCAGGTTTCGGCGCTTCAGTCGGTGTACCCGTTAGCGGCGTGCTGGTTTGGGGCGTTCCTGAAGGACTACCCATGGGACTAGCCGGTGCTGCCGTCACACCATTCGATGTACCGTTGGCTGCTGCCGGAGTCGGGGCAGATGCAGCCGGCGTCACCGGAGAACTGGTCGGTGTTCCACCGGCAGGCGTCATCCCTGTTGGCTTCATACCGGTCGGCGCGAATGGACG
>JAEZAF010000165.1 GCA_023430545.1 Chloroflexota bacterium | reverse complement strand
AGAAATGGCTTCCCGGAAGCGGCATATTCGAAGCGGAGTTCTGCTGGATGCTGTCCTAACTGCGCGGCCAGAATGCGGCGCAGCGTCAGCCGCCCGTTGATAAAGCGCTGGCGTATCTGCGGGATCTTTAAACGGTCGGCCCGTGCCTGCTCGTCTGGAGAAAGCACAGCGGCGGACTCCTCTGAATAGTTCGCATCCAGAGGAACCCGCCACAGGTTGATTGACCGTATTTCGAACGACGTTTCCGCGTCAGGGTGTTCGGCCATCAGCGGCGTGTGTTTTTACCCGATGATTTCAACAGCGCAGTGACCTGACGGATCAGCCATGAGAAAAGCTGCTGCCACATCGGCTGCGGATCATCTTCTCCGCGCACCCAGGTTGACTTGATCAGCCATTCGTTGTTGGCAAGCGGCTTGGCGATCACATGAACCTTGCGCCCGTTGAGGGTGCGGATGAACTCGGTATCGCCATCCTCCTCGATCTGCGTGCGGTCGGGTTTGGTGAGCGTGTCCGAGATCATGCTCTGGCTGATGCGACGCAGACGCATGCGCTCTTCGGCATGTTTGGTATAGGTGATCTTATTGATACGTGCGGCCATCAGGAATTTACGATACCTGCCGAGATTGGAGCCTGTGGGATATAGGTCCCATAGCTGGGCGGATATGACAGCCCCTGCAGGCGCAGGCTCTGCATCCGGTACAGATAGGCTGCACCGCGCATGATCTGATGGGCGACATCTGCCACGCGACGGTTTTCCGGAGCTTCCAGATAAGTCCCGGCCACCCAGTTGTTGAAGGCCCCCATCGACGGACCGCACCAGATCTGATAATCGGCTTCGCGGCCTTTTTCGCCGGTATTCGACCAGCGCGATGACAGCCCCAGATACCAGCGGAAGATCAGCGCCATTTTGCGCTTGGGATTATCCGCCGCACGCCGGATCTGATCGGGGTCGCGCTCCATGAAGTAATTGACCGTATCGGCCCAGATATCTTCCATTGGGCGCTTGAGCACCTGCTTTTCGAGTTTCTCGCGCTCGTCGGTCGGGATCTGGTCGATGCTGTCGTACTGGCGATACAGTTCATAAAGCCGCTGCGCACGCATCGGGAACATCGTCCCGCGCTTGAGAAGCTGTACTTTCACGCCCATTTCGAACATATCCGCAGCGGGGGCCATCATGACATCGGCGATGTCGGCCTGACTGAGCAGTTTGCGGGTATGGGGCGAGGCTCCAGCTTCGATGCAGGCCTGATTGATCGACCCGGTGACGATATAGGCCGCGCCCATCATGAAAGCGGCCAGTGCTGAGGCAGGCGTGCTGATTCCACCCGCAGCGCCGACGCGCACCGGTGTCGGAAACTGGTATTTCGCCTGAATTTCGTCCCGCAGGCTGATGAGTGCAGGCAGGATGCTGACCAGCGGACGGTTATCGGTATGCCCGCCGGAGTCGGCTTCCACTGTGACATCGTCTGCGACCGGGACAAGTTTGGCAAGCTGCGCCTGTTCCGGTGTGATCCAGCCGTTTTCCAGCAGGATATTCAGGATACGATCAGGTGCAGGCTCCATGAACTTCTGGGCGACTTCGCGGCGCGAGACCTTGGCGATCACACGGTTGGTGATCTGCACGCTGCCGTCTGCGCCACGTGACAGCCCAGCCGCACGATAGCGCACAATGTGCGGGGTCAGGTCGATGAAGGCCGAGGCTTCTACCACGCGGATGCCGTATTGTAAAAACAGTTCGACAGCGCGGCGTTCCATCGCTTCTTCGCTTGGGCTGTGAATCAGATTGAAGGCATAAGGACCGTTGGGAAGGGCTGCCTGTATCCGCTGGATGGCTTCTTCCAACCGTGCGCCGACGACACCTGCCGCGCCGAAGGAACTGAGCATCTGTTCCTGTCCCATCGCGGTGACCAGTTCGACCGAGGCAATGGCGTTTGCCATCGCGCCAGTGGCGTAGTTGTAGCGCACACCGTAATCACGCCGGAAGGTGGCATCACCGAGCAGTTCCGGTTCCAGCGGACCGGTCATCGCGACCAGCGGCGCAGAGTCGGCATAGGATGGGTCTGACTGGCCCTCGCTGGTCACACCGATTCTGCCGTTATAACGGACAAAATACAGCGGACGCGAGAGGTCATTCAACAAGGCCTGAATGCTGGCCGGGTCGAAGGTCAGGGTCTCGACTGGCCCATTCCAGCCGCGCCGTTCAACCGGAACCGCCTGAAATTCGTCGCGTGACATCTGTGAACTCATCATGCCTTGTTATCCTTCATTGATTGTCCGCGCCTTCCACAATCGCGACGGCGACGTGATTAAACTGGTAAATGCGGAGACTGCCTTTCCATAAGCTGGCGTCGGCGATGATCGCAAGGCGATCTCCCTGCCGCTCGATGGATTTGATGCTGACTTCAACGTTGATCTGGTTGCTGTCGGAGAGGACCTGTCCGCGATATTTCCAGATCATCTCGTGATTTTCGACATGGCCGAAGCGCGGGTTGGTAAACGATTTGTCCAGGTCGGCAGCGATGGCATAAGCCTGAATCGCCTGCGTGATCGTCTCCAGGCCGAGCGAACCCGGCATGACAGGGTCCTGATGGAAGTGGCATTTGAAGAACCAGTCCGCCGGGGTGACGGTGCTTGTCCCCCAGACGTATCCCTGTCCATGTGCGCCGCCGTCGATGGCGATCTCAGCGTGGTTCAGGAAGGCAAGCTGTCCCTGTGGCAGTTCGAAGGCCGATTGACCCGTCGGGACGGCGGTGCGGCTGCCTTCAATAGGCAAAAGTGTGACATTGGGGTTCGCTTCGTGCCATTTGGCCGGCGGTTTGCCCATATCCAGCCCCGCCTGACTCGAAAGCGCCTGCAGGGTGAAATAGCCAAAGGTCGAACTTCCAGTATAGAAGGGCAGGCCGTCGAGGATCATCTCGAAGCTGTACTTCTGGATGATGATGCCTTGCAAGGTGGTGGACGAAAGCAGCCTGACGCGATTGGTCAGGGTGCGGCCACGTAAATCGACTTCGCGCAGCAGGGTGGCGGTGCCATCCAGATTGCGGAAGTAGAAATCGATATCAGGATAGTCAAACGTCGGCCCCATGTAGGCGGAAAGGAATCCACAGGGCTGAAGCGCCATCTCCATCAGCACAGAATAGGGCGTAAAGGGGGTGCTGTTATCGCGGTAGAACCAGATGTCGGTCGGGACGTCGTATTCCATCACCAGCGCACTGCCGGGACGGGTGACGAGCCGTTCTGCTTCGAGTTCCACCACACGCGAGACGAACATCAGATCCGTATTCGGGATACGCGGCGCACGCTTGTGATCGTAGATCGCGTATTCCGGGCCGAAGCAGTTGGCAATCCGACCACGGGCGAACTCGTCGATTTTGATGGTGTCGAACAGGGCCGGGCGTGTTTCAAACCGATTGACGGCGGGTGGGAAGATGTCAGGCTTTGCTGGTGTCACTGCGGCGGGGGCAGGTGCTGCCGCCGTTACGCGCTGTGGACTGCTGAGCTGCTGGCGAATATCGCTCTCGAAACTACGGAGGGCATCCAGCCGGTTGATCATGGAACCCTGTGCAGGTGTGGCATTCGAAGCGCTGGCAGCAGGCCGTGCCGGCGCTGCACTTTGCGAGTAACCGGCGGTAACAGCGGCCGGCGCAGACTGTGCGGCGTGTTCGCTGCTGCCAAGCTGACGACGGTTCGCCTCGGTCAGCAGGACATCGGCGATGCGCTCTCCACCCAAAGTGATCGTCTTGATCGAGCCTTTGCCACGCGCTGGTGCTTCTTCCACCATCTTCGGGAAGAGGGCGGACAGGTTCATCGGGACGCGGTGCGCGGCGAGACGTGCCAGCATTTTGACAAGCCCGGTGTAATCATCGGCACGCAGGGTATCGATGGAGACAGCCAGATGCTCGCGCTCGGTCAGGGTCTCGTTTATCCAGCGGGTGCAGGTGCTGCCAGGGCCGAGTTCGATGAAGATTCGCGCTCCGGCATCATAGGCGCGATTGACCAAACGTGGGAAATCGACAGGCTTACAGATCATCCTGGCCATGCTGCGGGCGACGCTGTCGGATGTCAGGGTGACGGGGGCATAGTCGGCGGCAGAGTAGAAACGGACATCCGTGTTCGCGCTGATGGGATTATGGTGCAGGTGATAAAACGCCTCATATTCCGAGAGCATGGCGTCGTTATGGATCACGACTTCAAACGGCGCTTTGACGCTGCTGGCCTGAAGGCGTTCGATCACCCGCTGGCAGGCACTGCTTTCACCACCGATCACAGTCTCGTTCGGGGTGTTGATGTGGGTGATGTAGACGCGGCTTTCGTGCTCAATGGCCTGTGCGACATCATTCGGAGATGCCATTACGACATACGATGCCCAGAAATCGTCCGGGGTGTTTTCCGGCAGTGCCCATGCCTCACGGATAGCGTGCTTGGGGCCAAACAGACGGGTCTGGAAAAGGTCACTGCTGCGGAAGCGGGCATTCGCCTCGTCTGCGCCGCTCCACACATCCAGTGACCAGTACATGCTGCCCTCTCCGAGGCTGTAGCCAAAAGCCGCCTTCGGCCTGACGCCGAAGGTATCGCGCATCACCTGTGTGAACAGGACCGAATAGGTGGTGCCAGAACCCATCATCGAGATCGGGTCATCCTGAAGCGCGGCACGGAAGGCTTTTACAGCGGCGCGGTCCGGCGCATTGAGGCTGCGCTGGTAGAGTGCCCGATCCGCCAGATTCGTAGCCGGGTCGCGGGTCATCTTCAGCAGATGCTCGTAGGCATCCGGGAACAGATGCAGCCAGTCCTGCCCGAGGCCGGGATAGGAATTGAATGCTCCGGGATAGACGAAGGCGATCTGTCCGGTTTTGCCGATGGGCCTCGCTGTGAAGTAACTTCCAGCAGGCGTCTGCCAGTCGCCGCCCTTGTCGATCACGGCGGAGAGGGCGGACTTCGCAGCGTCGATTTCCTTGCGCAGCGCGTCACGGTCTTTCGCCACCAGTGCCAGCACTAACGCTTTGTTCTGATAGACGTTGAAGGCGCGGACGGCCACGGTCTCAAGCGGTGTTCCATCGGATAGGGCGGTTTCAAGCTGACCGAGGCGTCCCATCAGACCGGGTTTCGTGTCGGCATCGAGAAGGATCAGCTTCGGCGTGCGGCGCTGAAGATAGCGTGGCTCGCGGTTGTGGCTGGCTTCCGTCAGGATGACGTGCGCGGCTGTCCCGTCGGCGGCCACACTGCTTATCGCAGCACGGCGCGGCTGCTGATCCACCGGAACCCATGTGCGTGATGAGTCCGGAATATAGAACTGGCTGCGCTGCCAGTCCGCGCCGGTATCCGATTTCGGACGGCTCCACTGCGGTGTCAGCGGGATCATGCGCTCGTAAAGGCAGAGCGCGGTCTTGATCAGGCTCAGCATACCGGAAGCGGCGAAGGTGTGCCCCAGATTGGCCTTCACGCTGCCAAGTGCAGTGGTATACGGTGTCTCCGCCTGATTGTAGACGTGTGTCAGCCCCTGAATTTCGAGTGCGTCCTGATCGGCAAAGCCGCTGGCGTGCGCTTCAAGGTAGCCAATGTCCTGCGGCTGGATGCTGGCGCTGTCCAGTGCAAGGCGTGCGGCTTCTGCAACGGTATTTGTGCCAGACTGTGGTGCGGCCAGTGCGACACTGTCAAGGACGGCGTAAACGCGCTCGTTGGGACGAATACGGTCGGTGCGCTTCAGCACGACAGCACCAGCCCCTTCACCGACACGCCAGCCCGCAGCGGACTGGTCGAAGCTCATGGTCGGGGTTTCGCGGCTGTCCGGCGGATGATGACTGCGACGTGCCATGACGGATTCCACTCCACCTGCCAGATCGACCGCGCCGACGACGACCGCATCCAGTGCGGTATCGCGCAGCAGCAGTTGAGCGACTTCCAGCGCGGCGAACACGGAGTTTTCCAGCGCGGAGAGGGTGAAGGCGGGGCCGGAGAAGTTCCAGTGAGAAGAGACACGGCTGGATGCGATATTGCCAATCGCACTGGTGTACTGATTGACCTGTGCTGGTGGGCTGATCGCATCCTTGACCAGATCCTGAAGCAGTTCGGTCTGAGTCTCGGAAAAGCGTATTTCGGCGTTTTGCAGAGCTTCCCGCACCTGCCAGGACAGATCAAGCCTTTCGCGATACTGATGCAGGCTCAGCTCGGTTTCCATCGCCACGATGACCGCGACGTTGTCTCCTTCATGCAGGCCAGCATCACGGATGGCACCGTCTGCGACCTTGAGTACGAGAAGCTGCTGTGGGATCGGCTGCTCAGCTTCCTTCGGCGGGAATTTAAAGCGCATATAGTCGATGTCAAAGGACTCGATGTAGGCCCCGTCAGGGGCTTCGTTATCATGCATTCCACGCCAGCGTTTAGAGGGTAGGGGGCGGAAGTGCTGACGGCCTTCGTAAAGGGTATCCGAGAGCGCATCGAGATGATCGACATCACTGAAGTGCAGGTCCATGCCTACAATCGCGGTGCTGATGGGCGTTTCTCCCTGATTTGAATTCGGTTCAGATGAAGTCTGCTCAATTTGATTGGTCAGCAGCAGATGGGCGCTGACACCGCCAAAGCCAAAGGCGTTAATGCCTGCGAATTTGGCTTCTGATGTCCATGGCGTGTTGGCCTGGACGATGCTGTCGGCAGAGAGTGACGTTGTATTGGTAGTCAGCGGCTGTTGAATGCCGAGTGTGGCCGGAAGCAGATCATGCTGCATGCTCAGGATGACCTTGAGCATACTTGCCATGCCTGCTACGGTCAGCAGATGGCCGACATTGGATTTGACAGCACCGATGCGGGGCGCGTGAGAGCGTCCGCCGAAAAATTCGTCAAGTGAATTGACCTCGGTCTTATCACCAAGCGGAGTGCCGCTGGCATGGCACTCTACATACTGGATCTGGGCCGGGTCGATGTCGCTGTCCGCATAAGCGCGTTTGAGTGCCAGAAGCTGTCCGCGCGGGTTCGGAGTCAGGGCATGTTTGCCGCGTCCATCATTGGCGAGGCCGACACCGGCAATCACGGCGTAAATCCGGTCACCATCGCGTACAGCGTCGCTGTGGCGCTTGAGGACGAACATCGCCGCCCCTTCACCCGCTACCAGCCCTTCTGACGTGCTGTCCAGTGGACGTGATGCACCCGTCATCGGATATGCGCCAAAATGCGTGAAGCCCATATTGACGAACAGCGGATCGGCAGCATTGACCGCCCCTGCCAGCATTACATTCGCTTTGCCATTCAGCAGATATTCACAGGCCAGCCCGACGGTATGCAGGGAACCCGCGCAGGCGGCATCCAGTGTGAACGTCGCACCCGTCAGACCCAGCCGACGAGCGATAAGCGCTGCTGGCCCCCCAAAGGTGCAGCCGTCCCACAGATTAGGGGAAGCATCTGCACTGCGTGGAAGATTAATGTCCTGCTGAAGAAGCTGGCTGATGATCTCGCTGAGTTCGCCGTCATAGACTGAACCAAGCTGCTGCTGTGAGGCGCGGGTCGGGAAAGACAAATTCGCCAGAATCAACCCGCAGCGGTCGATTTCGTCCTCATTGGCTGTATAACCGGCATCACGCAGCGCCTGTGTTGTCACGTAATATGACCACTGATAGACAAGGTCGAGGTTTCGGATCAGCTCGTCGTTGATCGCGACCGGAGTCTGAATATAACCGCCGCGCAGGAAGTAGGTGGTGTCGTGGTGGCTGCGCTGCGGATCATAGTAAACAGCAGGATCGACGCCAAACTGACTGGCCGTCGCCTGAGATGTGGTATTCCGCGCATCGACAAGATTCTGCCAGAATTCCTCCGGGCTGGATGCGCCGGGGAACAGACAGCTCAGTCCGATAATCGCGATTTTATCCTGAGAACTGGACATCGAAATTCAGAGTGGCCCCACTGGTTATAAGTCGCTTATGGCTTGCTGCTGGTCGCTGTTGACGGTTGGTTACGATAAACGGTTGTTGAGAAACATCGCGTTCAGGTTCTTACTCATGGTGACAGCGATGTCTGAGACGATCATGAAGACCTCGCCTGCTTCGTTGTACAGGATGATTTCAGCGGAGATGTCGGTTGATGTACTCGACAGCACCCGCATCGTCACAAAGAAGGTTTCACCGAATTCGACATTCATAAAGTGCTCGCCGTGCATCGCCCGCAGCGGCAGGCTGCCTGCATCATGGAAATGGCGTGCGTAGATGCCAATCGCCTGCAGGCCAATGTCCGCCATGAAGTAATTGAAGGCCTGTACGGGGAACTGCCCCTGATAGGCACGGTCGATTTTTTCGAGAGCGCAGCGCATCGTCAGTCCCTGACGGCTGATCGAAGTGACTTCCTGCACACCCTGAAAGCTGTAGCGATGGAACAGCGTGCCGTTTTCATACAGCCGCTGGCCGGGGATCGGTGTGGTGTCGGCGTCGGGATACTGCGGCGGTGTGTGCTGCGGCGCGGTGGGAATTTTATTCAGCAGGGTGAGCTGTGCACTGTAGTGAAAGCGCGGCCTGCCGTTCTGCTCACTGCGGATCATCGCATCAAGGACGATCTTTTCCGCACTGCGGCTGACTTCCTTGAGCTGAAGCACGTACTCTGGAGCCAGTGTATCGTCAAAGATGATGCCCTTAAGTACCTTGTACTGATCGAAGCCGAAGTAACGATAGCCGGGGTAAAGCTGCTCGGCAGTGCTTGACATCCATGACATACCAGCGACCATCGGAAGCACGGCCTTGCCATCCACGACATGATCCTGCAGGAATGGGTTTTCCTGAAGTGACAGCCGACGCCGGATCTGATAGGTTTTCGGCTCACCTTTGGGTTCGGTTGGCGGAGCGGTGATGGCGCTGCCGATCACGATCTGGACCGCGCCCTGATCGGATGGCGTTTCAAGCTCATCGATCAGCATCTGCGTGCCGACATCGACCGGGATGATTTTGATATTCAACTGGTCGAAGTAATCGCGAAGCTGCTGCGTGACCATCCCGCCGTCCCACGGCCCCCAGTTGATGGTGATGACACGGCACTGGGGATAAAGTGCCTGAAAGCGATGGGCGGTCTTGTTCAGGATCTCGTTGGCGATGGCATAATCGGCCTGACCGGTGTTGCCGTAAAATCCGGCGACCGATGAAAACATCACCAGCACTTTTAACTGATGCGGATCGATGGCGGCCAGCATATTCTCCAGCCCGTGAACCTTGGCCGCATAGACGTATTCGAAATCCGCTTCCGTCTTGTTTTCAATCAGTTTGTCGGCGAGGTTCCCCGCGCCGTGAATGATCCCATCCACTGTGCCGAAGGCGTGGCCGCTTTTCAGGGCCTGCGCGACGCTCTGCGCGTCGGTGATGTCGGCGCTCAGATAGACGGCCTCACCACCAGCGGTTTTGATCTCTGCGAGGGTATCCGCGATTTCGCGCTCAGAGAGGACGGCATTGACGGCCTTGTTGACCAGCGGCGGCGTGGGCTTTTCTCCACGAGCCTGCATATCGGCCATGGCACGCTTCTTGAGTTCGGCGCTGTCCGCGATGCCCTGCGACCATGCCGGTTCGCTCCCCTGATAGCGGGAACGTCCCAGAAGCACGAATTTACAGCGATAACGTTTGGCAAGTTCTACCACACAGCGAGCGGTGATGCCTTTGGCACCACCACTCACCGCGAAGACGGTCGAAGTCGTAATCGTATTGTTCAAGCGCTCGCTATCCTAGCGTTGGTTGAAGTCGGCGGTTTGCGCCGCTAAGGTCACTCGTCCCTGACTGCTGTAACCGACCTCGGCAATCAGGCGATTGGGATCGTGCAGTTCAGTATTGATCAGTGCAGCCGCCTGCTCGTCGGTGATCTGCGGAGAGAGATCCACTGCACGGCAGAAGACATCGTTCCATTCCAGCCGCAGCGTCTTGGTGAGGCCGAAAAGCCCGCTGGCGATCGTTCCAAAGGCCTGATTCGCCCTTGTGCCGAGTGTTCCGTCCAGCCGTGTAACCACGGTGAAGAACTTCCGTTCACTGGTGTTGGTGTGCAGCGGGGCTTTCAGATGTTTTGCCATCAGGAAGGCGAACTTGACGATGTCCTTTTCCTGCGGAAGGAACATGGTGCCATTGCTCAGGCCTGCGGCGGGATTCAGATGGATGAAGCCGCCGATCTGCCCAAACTGGCGGACAACGGCTGTGATCGTATTTTCGCTCAGGTCTGGCAGTTGGACACGTTCAATACTACTGTTCGACGCTCCTGCATTTGAAGGAGTCGTCGGTAAGCTCAGGACTACAGCGCGCCACCCCGTCGCACTGAGTTTCTGAGCAAGGAGACTCGCGGTCTGCGTGCCATCATCGGTGATGAGGCAGACGCTGCCCGGAGCTGCGGTATAGTCGAGCTGATCCGGTGCCGGAAGGGCGGTGACGTGAGCGACACTGCGGTGAATCCCGTGCTCGGTCGGATCAATTCTGGGGGTGGTTACATTAAAATTTGAGGGCGCGACCTCCGTCGCGGAGACCGGCTGACTGCTGTTGAGACTGGCACGCATGTAATCGACGATCTGGCCCAGTGTACGCAGTTCGGCCAGTTCTTCCGGGCTGAACTGTGGTAGCTGGGTGAACTCGTCACGCATCGCGCCGAGGATCTCGACGCGCTTGATGGAGTCAATGCCGAGGTCGGCTTCCATGTCCATCTCGAGGTCGAGCATCTCTGCCGGATAACCGGTTTTGTCGCCGACGATGCGGAGCATGGCTTCAGACAGGGCGGCAACTTCGATGCCGCTGGCATTGCTGCCGGTGTTTGCAGACTGTTCAATTGCTGGTGGCACAATGGCGGGTGGTTCGTTCATCTCCGCACCGGTGACCTGAATCGGGACTTCGACTTCAGGATTGGCGGACATAACGCCTGCTGCGGATGCTGATGCGCCGGAGCCATTCGATCCGTTGGACCCATTCAGGCTGTCACGCATGTAATCGACGATCTGGCCCAGTGTGCGGAGTTCGGCCAGTTCTTCCGGGCTGAACTGTGGTAGCTGGGTGAACTCGTCACGCATCGCGCCGAGGATTTCGACACGCTTGATGGAGTCGATGCCGAGGTCGGCTTCCATGTCCATCTCGAGGTCGAGCATTTCTGCCGGATAGCCAGTCTTATCGCCAACGATGCGCAGCATGGCTTCAGACAGAGCGGCCATTTCGATGCCGTTGGCGCTGCCGGTGTGTCCGTTGCTCTGGCCCACGGGTGCGGCTGGCGCTGCTGGTGCAGAAATCGGTGCGGGTGTCTGAACCGGCGCTGCAGCAGGTGTCGGTGCTGATGGCGCGGAAGAGGCAGCAGGTGCGACTGATGCGCCACTGGCTCCAGCACTTGCACGCATGTAATCGACGATCTGACCGAGTGTGCGGAGTTCGGCCAGTTCTTCCGGACTGAACTGTGGTAGCTGCGGGAACTCATCGCGCATCGCGCCGAGGATCTCAACGCGCTTGATGGAGTCGATGCCGAGGTCGGCTTCCATATCCATCTCGAGGTCGAGCATTTCTGCCGGGTAGCCAGTCTTATCGCCGACGATGCGCAGCATGGCATCCGACAGGGCAGCGAGCTGTGCGCTGTCTGCGGCTGGTGCTGCCGGAGCCGGGGCAACCGGGGAGGCTGCTACGGGTGCAGGAGCAGCAACCGGTGCTGGCGGTGCGGCAGGTGCTGTTACCACTGGAGCCGGCTGGACTGCTGCCGGAGTCTCTGACTTCACGACGGCGGCCTGCTGGACGGGCTGTGGTACCGTAGCGGGTGCGACTGGCGCTGCAGGGGCAGTCGTCCGGGCTGGGGCCGCAGAAACTGGCTTTGCGCCGCTGCCGTTGGATGTATTGCCACCGGTGACCGGTGCCTGCCGCAGGACATCGACCAGACGCTGCACGGTCGCGTTGTGCTGCTGGATAAACTGCTCATGGAGCTGTACGGTTTCCGCCTGATGATCGTGGAACCGCATCATGCTCTGCTGGACGGTATTGGCAACTTCCGGTGACACCTGCGCGTTGATCAACTGCTGTGTGAGTTCGAAGAAGATGCGGAAGTACTCTAACTGATTCTGCTGGAACTGCGCCTGCGCCTGGATCAGCGTCTGCTGCTGTTCCTGCAGATGCGTCAGTGTCCGATCAAACAATTCCATAGGCTGCGCTCTTTCGCTGGAAAATTCATCCGTTACGTTGTCATCCTGCTGCGGTGTTGGCAGCGGCTCTTCGTCGGGCCGTGGCAGTGGGTCGATCTCCGGCTCTGGCAGCGGACCGCGTTCAGGTGTGGGCAGTGGCTCCGGTTCCGGGATCAACGGCTGCGGAGTGGGTGTCGGTTCCTGTCCGGGCTGTGGGGCAGGCGTCGGACTCGGTGGGACCGGGATGGGCGGCGGTACAACGGCCTGTGCGGTATTTGACACAAGCTGGCCGACACCTTCGACCTGATAGCCGTTGTTCAGCGCTTGCTGGTAGACGTCACGCGTCTTGGGGCTGACATAATTTGCGCCGTTAAGCTGGTACGACATCCCCTTCTTCTTCGGCGTCGTGTCCACCGGTGTGGCATACGGGTCGATGTTGCCCAGTTCCAGACCGAGGACCTGAAGCTGAACCACACCTTCACGGAACTGACGGTCGCTGTCCTTCTGACGGCTGCCATTGAAGGCAATCGCGATGTGAGGACGGCTGCCCAGAATATCCTTCACCAGATTGGTCAGGACGTTGCGCGGACCGAACTCCACAAAGATGCTGCCGCCTGCATTGTAAATGTTCTCGATTTCTTCACTGAAGCGCACCGACTGAAGCATCTGCTCCGAGATAATGCCCTTGATCGCCGACGGGTCAGTGGGGTAGGGCTGGGCGCTGCTGTTGGAATAAACCTTTGCACGCGGTGCACCGATATTCACCTGTGCAACCGCCTGTGCAAACGGCTGCTGTGCGTGGCGGACCAGCGGCGTATGGAAGGCGGCTGAAACCGACAGGGGTACAGCGCGATAGCCTTTGGCTTTCAGTGCGGGTTCGGCGGCGCGGATGGCATCGGTTGCACCGGCCAGCACGACCTGCGCAGGCGAATTGCGGTTGGCGATCTGGACACCGGGCAGGGCCGCGACATCCTGTTCGATGTTGGCGAGGTCGCCAGTGACAGCGAGCATAGTCCCTGCATCGAAGCTGGTGTTATCCGGTTTAGCCATTGCCGCACCGCGTGCCTTGATCAGGCGGTAGTAATCCTGATCGCTGATCGCACCAGCAGCCCACAGGGCGCTGACTTCACCGAAGCTGTGACCGGCGGTGAAATCCGGATTGAAGCCTGCCTCACGCAGAATGCGGTACATGCCTGCGGTCAGTGCACCAATCGCGGGTTGAGCATAACGGGTGTCCTGAAGTGCGTTTTCCTGTGCCTGCTTTTCGTCGTTATTGAATGTCGGGCGCGGGTAGACCACTTCGGACAGCGTCGGCTTACCATCGGCGGTCATGAGCGCATCTACCTGAGCAAAGGCATCCCGGACTTCCGGGAAATTCAGGGCCAGTTCGCGTCCCATGTTGAGGTACTGCGAACCCTGACCGGCGAACAAACCGACGACCTTGCCGGTGGTATCAAGGCTGCTGCGACGGTAGTAAATCCCCTTCGGATGCTGCCATTCTTCGGCCTGCGGCTGATTTTGCAGCATGGTGGCTGCGACCTGAAGCAGCGCGGCGGCCTCTTCCGCATTCGCGGCGACGAAGCCGAGACGGGCATGGTTTTTCTGGATTGGCTCAGTGCTGGCCTGTGTCAGATTCAGGAAGTAATTGGCGGCGTCTGTGCCCGCCAGTGACTGAAGGGCTGACTGGACGCGCTCGCTTAACTGAGCAGGGGAGTCGGCAGAGAGGATGACTGACCGGGCTGTGTTCTGCAGGCGGTATCCGCTGCGCGACGCAGGGTCGTATTCTTCCATGACGATATGGAAATTCGTGCCACCGAACCCAAACGAACTGACACCGGCACGGCGTGGTGTGCCGTCTTTTGTCAGCCATGGGCGGGACACGGTATTGACATAGAAAGCGGAGTTGTCCAGATCGAACTTGGGGTTCGGCTGGTCAACGTTGATGGTCGGTGGGAGGACCTTGTGGTGCAGCGCCAGTGCGGTCTTGATCAGACCGGCAACACCGGCGGCGGCCTTTGCATGGCCGATCTGGGACTTTACGCTGCCGAGTGCGATATGCTGTTTCTGTGGGTCTACATTGTTGAAGTAACGCACAGCCGTGGTGACTTCGGTTGTATCGCCGGCGACAGTACCCGTGCCGTGCGCTTCAAACAGGCTGACACTGGCTGCCGGGAAACCTGCGTCCTCATAGGCACGCTGGAGAGCTTTCTCCTGACCTTCACCACGCGGGGCGTAGATACTCTTGAAGCGGCCGTCGCTGGAAGCGCCAACACCCTTGATCACAGCGTAAATGCGGTCGCCGTCGCGTTCGGCATCCGCCAGACGCTTGAGGATCATCATGCCGATACCTTCGCCGACCATCATGCCGTCTGAGTTGACATCGAATGGACGCGGGACATCGCCTTTAGTGAAGGCGGGGGTCTTGCTGAAGTTCATGTACATGACGATCGAGTTGTCGGTGTCTACACCGCCGGTGATCATCATATCGGCGCGGCCTTCGACCAGTTCGCTGATCGCTAGTCGCAGGGCACTCATCGAGCTGGCACAGGCGGCGTCCGTCACACAGTTGATCCCGCCGAGGTCGAAGCGGTTGGCGATACGACCGGCGATCACGTTGCCGAGCATACCGGGGAAGGAGTTTTCTTCCCAGCGGATGTACGCCAGCTTGATCTTTTCGATAATCGCATCAGCGTCTTTTTCAGACAGTCCGCTGCTGAGCAGGGCTTCGCGCCAGACCGGATACTGTAAGCGTGAGGACAGCGGGACGATCAGTTTCTGTCCACCACCAACACCGAGGACGATGCCGGTGCGGTCGCGGATTTCAGGTGTGGCATCGAGATAGCCAGCATCGAGAAGTGCTTCCTTTGCTACCAGCAGGCTCAGGATCTGCGAAACGTCGGTCACTTCGAGGATGTTGGGCGGAAGCCCAAATTCCATTGGATCGAACTCGACATACGGCAGGAACCCACCACGTTTGCAATAGGTTTTATCCGGCGCGGTCGGGTCCGGGTCGTAATAGTCTTCGATGAGCCAGTGTGTCTCCGGGACATCCGTAATACAATCGGCACCCTCGATGACGTTCGACCAAAACTCTCGGAGGTTTTTCGCCTGCGGCATGATCCCGCCCATCCCGATGACGGCGATGGGGTGATCTCCAAGGCGAATGACTGAATTGTTTTCCACGAGAATACTCATTTCCTAAATCAGGGGATGTCTGGGTTTATGTAACATCGGACTGTCGCTGAAAGGCATGGTAAACGAGACGCGGCTGCACAGCAACAGCATTATGTGTAGAAACCAAAAACGAGTGTGTTCGTTACGATATAAGTTCGCATGATAACCTGCTGTAATTCCGATGAGAAGTCCATAATTCTTCAATGAACACTCATCAGGGCAGAACTTCGGCTGAGACCTGCCCCGTATCTGCTGTGATCACATGCTCTATGAGACTATGATGAGTGGCGATTACGGAAATCGACGAAACGGTAGCCGACGCCGCGCTCGGTCAGGATATATTTGGGATTGGCCGGATCTTCTTCGATCTTCTCTCGCAGGTAATTGACATACAGGCGCACGTAATGCGCTTCATCGCGATATTCGTAGCCCCAGACTTTTGCCAGAAGCTGATCGTGCGGAACGGTCCAGCCCGCGTTTTCAATCAGGTGATAGAGCAGCCGGTATTCTGTGGGGCGCAGCTTGATGTGCTTTCCTTCGACAATCACCTCACGACGATTGAAATCCACCTGTAAGCGGTCATCGACTTTGAGTACAGCCTGTTCCGGAGATGAAGAGGGCATCTCGGAACGGCGCAGAACGGCCTTCACACGGCTTGAGAGTTCACGTGGGCCAAAGGGCTTGGTAACGTAGTCATCCGCGCCAAGCTCGAGGCCGTAGACCTTGTCATTCTCTTCGCCTTTCGCCGTCAGCATGATCACGGGGATATTGGAGAACTCGCGCAGCATGCGCAGCGTTTCAAAGCCGTCGAGTTCGGGCATCATCACATCCAGCAGGACGACATCCGGCAGTTTTGTGCGGATCGCCTCCAGCGCTTCAAGGCCGTTATGGGCCTCGATCACCCGATGGCCCTCAAGTTCGAGGTTCATGCGGATGAAGCCGATCATCCGAGGTTCGTCGTCTACAACGAGGATTAACTTGCTGTCACGCGCATTGGCCTTGGGTAGTTTGGTCGACATCCTCTGCTTCCTGACTGTAATTATGAAGGCGCATACCAATGATGCGCCTTCTATACTGCTGTATTTTACCATTTTCGAGCGTGTAAAAACAGTTCGATCAGGTGAGAGGTGGTTGAATACTTCCCTCGTTTTAGTCGCCTCGGAACGGCAGTGGGAATTCCAGTTCCTGATCAGCACCGGGGATGACCTGCACGAAGTTGATGCGCCACCACGGGAGGATTACGGTGGTAACACCTTCATCGACCCAGTTGACTTCCTTATCGGCGCGGTCACGGGGATTGCGACCGATAATCACGAGGTCGGTGGGGCTGGGGATGTCGTCGCAGTCGATCTTGACAGGTTCCTGATTGGCGATATGTACCAGTAGCGTAACTGCCATTATGTTTCAACCTCACAATCTGCGTGGCAGCAGGTTCGACAAAACTAATCGGTTATTACCCACCACTTTAACGGATAAATGGTCAGGTTGAACCATAAGTTACTTGAAGTAGATATGTGCAACCAGTTTCCCCAGCCGGATTTCGTCGCCATCGCGCAGGACTCGGGGCTGGTCCGGGAAGAGGCGCTGTCCGTTCAGGTGCGTGCCATTAGAACTGCCCATATCGACGATGGTCAGCGTATCTTCACTTCGCTCAACGGCGGCGTGAATACGCGACACTCCCTTCTCCAGTGCGCCATACGGAGACAGATCAAAATCAGGCTGGACCGGACTGGTCACATCCGCACGCCCGAAGACCGTTCGTTTTGCAGGCTGAAGAAGAACAGGCTCGGCTGCGTCACGGAAGTGCAGCATGACGCTGGAACCGACCGAGAAACGCGCTGTCCCCCAGGTTGCCTTCGCCGAGAGTTCTGTGGGAAGCTGGTCAAACTGTCTTGTGGGCAGCGTAGCATTCACACGGTCATCGATATTCAGATCCTGACCGCATTCTTCGCAAAACAGAATCCCTTCCAGATTTTTTTCACCACAATACGGGCAAAGCCTCATTCTTTTCTCCTACAGGGACGCGGGATGTCTCTGAAACCATTTCAGATCAGACATCCTCACCCGATCCCAGCAATAAGTGGCGTGTCTGATATTTGATCGTCATACGGCCCTTATCGGAAAATCCGCTGGTGTGTGCCACGCGGCGTGCTTCGGTCAGCGCCTGGGTCGCCAGCTCGTTCTGTCCCAGCGCCAGCAGACGGGTCGCGAGATTTTCGAGGCGTCGGGTGGCTTCTGCGATATTGCCGGTGAGCAGCGCTTCCTGCGCTTTTTCCTGCAGGCGATACAACGTGAGTTTGCTGAGTGCATCGAGAATGGCGGTGGACGGCTTTTCGAGATCTGGACGTTCTACCACTTCGATGGTGATGTCACTGACGGTATGGCGGTGCTGCTGCTTGTTTTGCAGCACATCCCCTTCCGCGACAAGACGTGCCGCCGGACGGAAGCCAATCTCCAGATTAGGTGGAAGCTGAAGCTGAAGCAGAACCGACAATGAGCGTTCGAACTGCAAGTTGCCCAGATGCAGCTCACCGGACTCAAAATCCAGCGGCTGTGGACTGGGATTCAGGCGGAAGGCGAGTTCAAGTTTGACATCGGATTCAGGTGCGATCGTCATGCGCATGCGCTCGGCAAAGGCATTTGCCAGCCCGCGCACACGATCATTCAGGAAGCGGACGACTGCGCCTGCTGTGTTGATGTATTCGGACGTGCCACCGGTCTTGCTGGCGAGCGCATCGAGAAATTCATCATTCCATTCGTCACCGAGGCCCATCGCACTGATGCCGATGCCTTCCTTTGCAGCCTGCTGGGCAAGCTCAAGGCACTGGTCCTGGTCACCAAAGGTGCGGCCATCCGTCAGCAGGATGATGTGATTGACCAGCTTTGGTCCAAGGAACTGACGATTCTGCTGTACACCGGCGGCCAGCCCGTGATAAATCTCCGTGCCGCCGGAAGCACCGAACATACTGACGCGCGCTTTCAGGGCGAGTTTATCGCGCACTGGGGTGGCCGGGATGATGACCTCGGCACGGTCGCTGAAGGTCACCACCGACACAATATCGTTGGCGTTCAGGCCGTCGATAATCTGATGGGCAGCGACCTTCACCTTTTCGAGCCGCGGCCCATTCATCGAGTTGCTGCGATCGAGCACCAGCGTCAGATTCAGCCGGGCTTCGCGCTTATCCTCAGAGGACAGTGCAGCACGATGATCCGGGTTGATCTCCGCCAGCAGATACAGCACCTGCGGTTCTGGCAACTGTGGCAGTTTGCGCCGACTGGGTGTGACACGCATCGTGAAACTAAGATCACCCTGCTCACGAAGGCGACGAACCTTTTCGTCATACATTCGCCGTTTGATCGCATCGTTGAGCAGATCATGCGCAGCGGAAATATCCCGGAACTGAAGGGCCGCACCGGGATGGTTGGGGTTCGAGTCCGGGTGAAGACGTCGCGCAATTCTTCGATAGGCGTTCTTAATGTCCTCGGCGGTGGCAGACGTCGCGACGCCCAATATTTCATAGGGGTCGAAATCAAGCGACATAATTCAACTGCTTACCTGGGTATTTTCAGGATGATGGCGGTGATGTTATCTTTCCCACCTCGTGCATTGGCGAGCGCGAGAAGCTTGTCACAGGCTTCCTGCGGCGGGTTCGACAGAATAACTTCGCTGATCTCATCTTTCGTCATCTGACTCCAAAGTCCATCACTACAGATCAGTACACGGGAGTCCGGTGGTAACTGGCGCGTAAGTGTATCCACTTCCAGATTTTCGCTTTGCCCGATTGCACGGTACAGCATATGAGTCTGCGGATGATCAGGCGCTTCCGCTTCAGTGATATGATCGAGTTCGATCAGGCGCTGCACCAGTGAATGGTCGCGTGTGATCTGTTCGGCTCCGCCTTCGCTGGTCACGATATAGGCGCGGCTGTCACCCACATGGGCGACATACGCCCGATCATTGACGACGGCCATTGCTGTAACGGTAGTCCCACCTTCGGGAACATGCATCAACACTTCGCTGTTGGCTTTTTCCACGGCTTTCGACATGGTTTCAATCAGCGTGGGCCGTTCTTCATCCGCTTTTGCATTGAGCAGCGGCAGATAGACATTGTTCATGACGTGAGAAGCCACCACCCGCGCCGTGAGCGCCGAGGCTTTTTCGCCGTCATGATGCCCGCCCATACCGTCAGCAACGATAAACAGGCCGAAGTCAGGACGCTCATCGACACTTCTGTTGGTCGAGAAGAATGAGAACGACGAGTCCTGATTGTTGGTGCGTACCAGACCGATGTCTGATGCCTGCGCAAAGACCAGATGCTCACTGTTGTTGCTGATCGACCTTTCCGGCGCAAGGGGACGGGTGGTGCTGTCCTGCATCATGGGCAGGGGAGTCGTTGCCCCTATTCCAGTGCGCTGCGGCGGTGTCGAGACCGGCGGAATGGTATCTTCTGCATCGGCTGCTTTGACCTGCTCGGATTCCACGGGTTTTACGGTATCTGCATTATTATTCTGGGATGCGGTATTCGAAGCTGGTGGTTTATAGGGTCCACCGGGCAAGGGTTTGGTTTTACCTTCTTCCTGCATCGCATCCATTTCTTCTTCCGTTTTGCCGAATAAACGACGAAACAAGTCCATAGAGACCCCACACTTCCTTGAGAAGATCACCCAGCGTTCGTACAGAGACTTCGGCAAACGCGGTGAATTCGACCACGATTATGGCTAGCCCACCAATGGGAGAGCATACAAGGTGCGATCCATTGATGCAATAAGAATAACATTTTCGATGATAAAGGGTGTCGATGTGATCTGACCCTTTGTTTCGAACTTCCACTGCTCTCTGCCGCTTTTCGCTTCAAGGCAGTAGAAGTGTCCATCCGTGCCGCCGAAGTAAACTGAATGCTGGAAGACCGTCGGTGAACCCACAATCGGTTTATCGATCTTGTACTTCCATTTTTCTCTGGCGGAGTCGGCGCTAAGCGCGTAGAAATAGCCATCTGTGGAACCGAAGTAGACCATGCCATCCACCACAGTCGGAGACGAGATGATCGGCCCCTGTGTGCGGTAGCGCCAGACAACATATCCGCTCGACGCATCCACGGCGTACATCGTGCCATCGAAAGAGCCAAAGTAGCACAGATTCTCTTTCATGTCTACGAAGGGGGACGAATTTACTGCCCGCTTGACTCGCGACGTCCACTTGCGCTTTCCGGAAAGCTCCAGCCCAACCAGATCACCCTCGTCTGATGCTGCGATTACGAGGTCATTGGTGACGAACGGGCAGACACGTACCGGTGCGCCGAGATCGTATTCCCATAACTGACGACCGTTGCCGGAGAAGAGAGCGTAGACCTTGCCGTCATCACTGCCAAAGAACACATGATCGTGCGCCAGTCGCCCGCTGCTGCGGATACGGCCTTTTGTTTCGAAAGACCAGCTAATGCGGCCTGTGCGAAAATCGACAGCGCGGAAGACGTGATCTTCTGAGCCGAAAAGGACGTTATTGTTCGGAGAGTCGACCACTGGTGTGGAAACAATCCCGCCTTCGGTATGGAACTTCCATAACTGTTCGCCATTTTCCAGCTTGACCGCCCACATATTGGTGTCATAGGACCCGATGAAGGCCATATTGCGGTAAGCGGTCGGGCTGGCACGGATCTCGTCTTCGGTGGTGAACTTCCAGCGCGGCTGAATCGAGCTGGCGGGTTCGAGATCATCAAAGAAGCTCGTCAGTGCGGGGGCATTTTCCGCGGATGGCAGGCCGGGATTCGCATTGATCGGCATGTGGGGCGCATTCAGTCGCTGACGCGCCTGTTCCAGCGCTTCCTTCATCGCTCCTGCGGTGGGATAGCGATTCTCTGGCTTGGGATCGAGTGCTTTCTCGACAATCGTCACCAGCGGAAGGGGCACCGAACTATTGATGACCGAAATCGGGCGTTCATTAAAGCTGAACGGTGGCTCCAGCCGGGGATCACTACGGGTGAGGATGTGATGCAGGGTTGCGCCCAGGGCGTAAACATCGCTAAGAGGGCTGACCTCCCCGCGATACTGTTCCGGAGCGGAGTAACCCTCAGTCCCGATCATAGTGTGCTTACGGCCGTCCTGTACGAACTGTTTCGCGATTCCGAAGTCGATGAGGCGGACTTTGCCGAGACTGTCGATCATGATGTTCGCGGGCTTCATATCGCGGAAGATGATCGGGTCCGGCTTGTGGCTGTGCAGATAATCCAGCACGTCACACAGATCAATCGCCCACTCGATGATCTTGTTGATCGGCAGTTCCTTGGTCTTGTTCAGGACCAGTTCCAGATCGTTGCCGTTCACATACTCCATGATGAGATAGGCACGCTCATTCTCATCGAAGTAGTCATAGATCTTCGGAATGGCGGTGTGTGTCAGCGCGGCAAGAATATCCGCCTCGCGGCGGAATGTCTTGAGCATGCTTTCACGCTGTGCGGGTGTAGATCCGTGGGTCAGCATTTCCTTGATGGCGACCAGCCGTTTTGCCTCAGCAAAACGTGTATCCCGGGCCTGATACACGGTCCCCATCCCGCCACCACCGACAACCCCCAGAATCATATAGCGACCCATCAGGAGGGTATTCGGCTTTAGAGAACCTTCTACGTAATTGGCATCTCCTAAATCGCTTAGATGCGCTGTTTCGGGCATGACATGGGTTTCCTATAATTGATAATTCGCTATGAGAGGCGATTGAATGAGGCATAATACCTTCTTGAATTATTATAGTGAACCTGCCACAATACTGCAATTAAGCAACCTTAACTATACGGTTAACGGCGATTTGCCTGTATGTTCCCATTTGCGTTATCCGCTTCACCGCTTTCCCTTTACCTTCACATCCCGTTCTGCACAACCAAATGCACTTACTGTGCCTTCAACACCTACACTCAGCTTGAGAATCTGATTCCGGCTTTTGTTGATGCACTGGTGCATGAGATTGAGATTCTGGCGCGGGGTACTGAAACAAAACAAACCGTCGGCACGATTTTCGTCGGGGGTGGTACCCCGACGTTGCTGACTCCTGCCCAGTTTGAGCGCATCCTTAACACGATCCAGACCCGGTTTGAGGTCGCACCAGATGCCGAAATCACGATCGAAGCGAACCCGAATGATCTCGATCTGACGTATCTGCAAGCGCTGCGCAGCGTGGGGATCAACCGGCTGAGCATCGGCGTGCAGTCCTCGAATGCGCATGAACTGAAGCTGTTTGCACGCCGTCATGATTACACCGTCGTGCAGCGCGTGATGCCACTGGTGCGCGAAGCTGGCTTCGATAATGTCAATCTCGATCTGATCTACGGTGTCCCCAATCAGACGCTGGACACCTGGCGTGAGACGCTTGAGGCTTCACTTGCCTTTGAACCGGAGCATCTGTCGCTGTATGCGCTGGGTCTGGAAGATGGCACACCGCTGAAGGATTGGGTTGAGACCGGCAGTGTGCCTGCACCAGACGACGATCTCGCGGCGGATATGTATGACCTCGCGACCGAACTGCTGGCTGATGCTGGGTATGAGCAGTATGAGATCAGTAACTGGAGCAAACCGGGCAGGGCATGCCGACATAATCTCCAGTACTGGCATAATCTGCCATACGCCGGTCTGGGTCCGGGGGCACATGGGTTTGCGGGTGGTGTGCGTTATGCAACGATTCTCTCTCCTCAGCGTTACGTCCGCGCGATTGAAAGCGGATGGGATGCCCAGCAGCCTTATGACTTCCCACATACACCGGCCACCGTTGATGCTGTGACCGTCGATCCGAATGCGGAAATCGCTGAGACGCTGATCATGGGACTGCGCCTGACGCAGGAAGGCATCCAGCGTGAAGCCTTCACGAAACGCTTTGGTATTGATCTGCTGGACCTGCATGGCGATGTGCTGCGCAAGTACCAGTCCTATGATCTGATCGAATTCGATGCGAAGCGTGTACGCCTGACCTCGAAAGGGCGTTTATTGAGTAATACCATCTTCCGGGAGCTGGTGTAGATGAGATTGATTTCAAAGCGCCAGATGATGCTGGCACTGTCGCTGCTTCTGATCCTGAG
>JAEZAF010000081.1 GCA_023430545.1 Chloroflexota bacterium | reverse complement strand
ATTACCATAGATCATGAATTAGCGAACGGGCGTTCTAGCCGATATAATCGACATGCCATCGTAATCATGCTGACAAGGATGTCGAATTATGCCGCCAAAGATTACCCTCACTCCTGAACAGGTGCGTGCCGCGCTCGTCAAAGCGCAGGGACTGGCACAGGAAGATTTCCCCGCGCAGGCCACCAAAGATGATGTCCGGCGCATCATCCGCCAGATGAATGTCCTGCAGATCGATACCATCAGCGTCGTGGCGCGCAGTCCGTATCTGGTGCTGTGGAGCCGCCTCGGAGATTATGATCCGGCATGGCTGGAAGAGCTGCAGGAAGAAGGCGCGCTCTTCGAATACTGGGCGCACGCGGCCTGCTTCCTGCCGAGTGAGGATCTCTATCTGTTTCGCAGCCTGATGGCGATCCATCATGCCGGACCGCATGACTGGTCCAGCTTTGTGCGCTCGCGTGCCCGTCAGGAACTGCTGGGCTACGGGCCGCTGGTCGAAGAGATCATGCGGAAAATCCATACCGAAGGCCCGGTGCGGTCAGCGGATTTTAAACGCAACGATGGCAGAAAGGGCGAATGGTGGGACTGGAAACAGGAAAAGGTTATTCTGGAAAATCTGTACACGGTCGGTGACCTGATGATCTCCAAACGGCAGAGCTTCCAGCGGGTGTATGACCTCGCTGAACGGGTTGTGCCCAATCTGGATGACATGGAACTGCTGACGATGCCGGAAGTACATCAGCAGTTTGTGCTGAATACGATCAGGGCGCTCGGCGTCACACGGGAGTCCTGGATCGCGGATTATTATCGCATCCGCAAGGATGAGGCGCGTAAGGCGCTGAAGCAGCTTATAAAGGATGGCAAGGTGATCGAGGTTGAGGTGTTCGGCTGGGCAGACCCTGCCTACGCGCACCCCGACAATCTGTCGATGCTGGAACGTATTGAGAAGGGTGATCTGCCGCAGTCGCAGACCGTGCTGCTCTCGCCGTTTGATCCGCTCGTCTGGGATCGCAAGCGCGGCAGCGAACTGTTCAACTTTGATTATCAGCTTGAGTGCTATACGCCGGAGGCGAAGCGCATTTACGGATATTACAGCCTGCCGATTCTGTATAAGAACGCGCTCGTCGGTCGGCTGGATGCCAAGGCGCACCGCAAGGAAAAGCGCTTCGAGGTCAAGGCGCTGCATCTGGAACCGGAAGTGAAGATCGATGATGAACTGCTGAATGCCTTAAACGCGGTGATTGAACGCTGTGCAGCATGGCATCAGACACCCGAAGTCGTGATCCAGCGTTCGGTGCCGGAGGATCTGGTCGAACTGCTGGCGTGAGAAATATCCCCTGTCCCCGGATCGCGACATCAGTATTTCCAAAGGAGTCTTCTTTTCAGACCGCTAATCGCGGTATGATTCCCATGACAGCATGGCACCCATGATCGGCGCTGTGCTGTCATTTGCTGCGCTTTAACTACTTCTATCGAAAGGACTGCACCCATGACGAACCCCAAAGCCCTGCTTGATGCTTACGAGGTGCAGCCGAAGAAAAGCCTGGGACAGAATTTTCTGCATGACCCGAATGCGCTGGAGAAAATCGTCGCCACCGCTGAACTGATGCCGCATGAGACCGTGGTCGAGGTCGGTCCGGGTACTGGCGCACTGACGGAGTATCTGGCGAAAGCGGCACGCCATGTGATCGCCATCGAGCTTGATACGCGCATGCAGCCGATTCTGGAAAAGCAGCTTGCGCCTTATGACAATGTGGTGCTGGTATTCGAGGATGTACTGAAAACCGATATCCCGCATCTGGTCGGCACGAAGGACTTCGTCGTGGTTGCCAATGTGCCATATTACATCACCAGCGCTATCCTGCGGCATTTCCTCGAACCACACCGCCGACCGCGCCGCATGGTGCTGACGGTTCAGCAGGAAGTGGCGGAGCGTGTGACCGCCCCCACGGGTGATCTCAGCCTGCTGGCAGTCAGTGTTCAGTTTTACGGAAAACCATACATCGCCACACGCCTCAAACCGGCGGTCTTCTGGCCGCGCCCGGATGTGGACAGTGCTGTGCTGGTGATCGACCCGTATGAAAACCCACCAGTCGATGTGCCGAGTCCTGAAGCGTTTTTCCGGGTGGTAAGGGCTGGCTTCGGACAGAAACGCAAGCAGCTTAAAAATGCCATCAGCGCCGGGCTGCATCTGAAAGGTGAAGTATTGGATGAGATCTTTCAGCAGTCAGGCGTGGATTCGCGCCGCCGTGCCGAGACGCTCACCCTGGAAGAATGGGCCTCGCTGACGCGTGTCGTCGCGCAGATCACCCAGCAGGGGATCACTCAGCCAGAACAGTCCAGCCGGAAGCAGACCGACTGAGGAACCCTGGGCCCTGATTTGTCGTATAATGAAAACAGTAATGCAAACAGACAGTGATGGACTTACAAAAATATGCCTGACAGCGGCGGGATCTGGTGGGAAATACAGCCGCCTGCCGACACGTCCGGTATAGGTCATAAATTGGCGAAACTGAAAAAGTCAGCGGGTGGTGTATGATTCGTGTGCAGCGACAAAATACAGTCTGGATGTCAGTCATCGGCGGCCTGACAGCGGTGGCACTGATCGCCAACCCTGCAACCGCGCCGGTTCTGCTGCCGATGGTCATCGGGGCAGCGGGTGCGGCGTTTATTCGGCTCGATGATCGGCGCAATCCCCTCTCTGGTCGATTGAATCCGTCTAATGCCATGAATACCGCCCTGACCGGAGCGACCGCACAGGCACAGGAAGCAGCACGTCGGGCCAGCGCACGGGGCTTTGGTACCAATCCGGGGATCGGCCTGCTCGATATCGGCCTGATTGCGCTTGAGCGTGAAAGTCAGGGGGCGACACTGCGCCGCACCCAGTCGATCTCCAAGGATGATGATGGCGTGCGCCCGTATATCGTCCTGAATGTGGACCCGTCGGAAGCGGACCGCACCGCCCGACTGCGCTTTGAGATGATCGACCAGAACGGGCAGGAAGTCTACGTGTACGAGATGAACCTGTATCTGCGCGATGGCGAACTGAATATCCTGCCAGATCATCATCTGCCGCTGCTGAGTAATCCGCAGGTGGCAGGGGCCGGACAGTGGGATCTGCGTGTGCTGCTGGACCGTCAACTGGTCGCGATCCACAGCTTTTCGCTGACGCCATCCAGTGCCGAACGCGCTGAACGTCTGAGTGGTCGTGCGAGTGCGCGTCCCCGCCGCTTCGTGATGCCGCAGTCTGAAGCACAGGACGGCGAAGTCTTTGACGAGTCCCAGATGCAGGAAGAACGTCCGCCGCAAACGCTGGAAGAACTGCTCCGCAGCCAGAAGAATCAGCGCCGTCAGTAGAACGTCTTACACCCGTCAACCCGCCTGATCATTCACTCGATCATTTAGTGGTCAGGTCGTTGATTGTTAAACGAAACCATCAGATAAACGGAAGAAAACCTATGCGGTTCGATAACATTCCAAGAGAAGTATGGTTCGGGATTTTTGTCCTCTTCATGCTGTCGATGCGCTTTCCGCCGCTCGTAGGGCTGCTGCTGATTCTGGGGATGATCTATTTCTCGCAGAATATGATGAACAACGTCCGCAATGATGTGGACCGGCGCTCACAGAATCAGCGACAGGGCCGCTATTACGACTATGATGCGCGTGAGGTGCCCCGCCGTCAGGTCGAGACACAGCCTACGATGGTTGCCCCGCGCGCCCCGCAGATCGATCATGTCGCGCAGGCCATCTCCAATGCCGGTCAGCATCCTGACGAACTGGCGGTGCTGCCGCTGGACATCGGCGTGCTGACGTATAAGGATGAGGAACCGCCGCAGCTTTATCGACTGGATGAAATCCCGGACGATGTTGATTACATCCAGCCGTTTGTCGAGCTGGAACTGCCGTCTGCTGTGACCGGGCGCGTGCGTTTCGAGATCATCGACGGCAGCGGCCAGCCGGTGTTCATCGAGGAAAACGCGCACCGCTTCCATGCTGGCGCACAGCCGATTGTCGCGCAGACCCGCCTGCCGATCCACGATGCACATGACTTCGATGAGGAATGGCATCTGAAGGTCTATGCGGAAAATGTACTGCTGGCCGATCACCATTTCGCATGGAACAATGCCGTCAATGTCTCGCCTATCCTTCAGCATATTCAGGAAGATGGTGAGATCAGCGCGGAACTGCGCGAAGTTCTCTCGCAGACCCGCCTTGAGCGTATGAGCATCGACGAACTGCTGGACTTTCAGGATGATGCTTCATCCGATGCGGACGATTATCGGAGTGAATCGCAGCGTCAGGCCCGCCGCCGGAGTTAGCAGCGGAGATAATGGGGCGGACAAATCCGACCCTACATGCAGCAGGTTAAGCAGATTACACATTGAAGCAGGTATAAATCAGGCCACAGTTGCCCCCCATCCCCTGGCCTTCAGGGGTAGGTATTTTATTTTGGGTTCAGGTGTTTACAGCGGACAGGGCAGGCCCTGTCCCTACCTCTCACATGTTTTGTAGGGACAACGCCTGCGTTGTCCGGGGTTTTCGTGAGAGTTATTGGAAATACCTACCCTTAAAAGCCATCCCCTGGCCCCTTCCCCCACTCGCTGCCGATGGAAGAGCATCCGTCGTTCACTCCGAGGGAAGGGGAATCAATCCACCACACACAAAAGTCCTTCCCTCGGAGCGAGCTTGCGAGCGAGTGGGTAGCATTGCTTGCAATGCCGGGATGGATTTAGGATGGGGGCTTCTTCGCCTCAAGATGCTTTAAGTTGCTACGCATAGGGCGGGAAGAATCCCGCCTCTGGAGTTTGGCGCTTTGAAGAAAGTCGTTGTCGAGAGACAGCGGCTTTTTTGCGAGAGGAGGAAGCGGAAAGGGCAAAAAAGGGGTCAGGCACGCGCTGCAGCAAAAACCGCGTTGCGTAAAGCC
>JAEZAF010000146.1 GCA_023430545.1 Chloroflexota bacterium | reverse complement strand
CTGCCGCGCCGATCAGCCGGACGACGCCGCCCTGAACCACACGGCCATCAGTTGACTCCACCAGCGCCAGCGGGACGCCGAGCGTCAGCCAGTTCTGCGGGATCTCAACGAGGGCAGCACGTGCATTTGCCGGAACCGGTGTCGCCGTTGGCTGTATGCCGAAAATTGCATTCGCTGTCCCGGTGGCGTGGATCATTTCCTGCGTCACCGTCGCGATGATGTCAGTTGCCACCTGAATGAGGGGGTCTTCATGGGTGGGCAGCGGCTGGACAGCCGTTGGCAGTGCTGGAAGGGTAGTCGTTGGCTGTGCCATCGCGCCTGATACGATCCCGCCCGCCGTTCCGGTCGCGTTGATGGCTTCGTGCGTCACGGTATTGACCATATCGGTTGCCTGCTGAATGATCGGATCATCAATAGTCGGTACCGTCGTCGGGAATGGTGTCGCCGTGCCGCTGCCGATACTGCCCGAATTGAACGGCGGGACTGTCGGGTCGATGAAGACCACCCGTGTGGCGTCAGCCGTGCGTTCCGGCATGATCAGTTCAGCGGTGGATTCGGGCAGCGCATTCTGCCCCCGGTTTGATCCTCCACCATAGCTGGGTGATCCGAAGTCGGTCACCATGACGGTCTGCATCCGCATCGACATCATGAACACACCTGCGACGCCTGTCCCGAATACAATCAGCACCGCGACGAACATCCCGACCAGTGACCGGCGAGCAGATCGCTGATGTCGGGCTTCGGGGTCATCGAAGAATGGATTATCCTGTTTCTGCTTGCGTTTGGACTTGTCTTCGTAGGTCATCGGTCGCTCCTGTGATCCTGACTCATAGCGGTCATACCAGTGCTGCATGACCTGTGCTTCCAGTGAACGGGCGAAATCAGACGCTGGTCTGGCCTGCGCGTTAGCAAGGTCATCCAGCAGTGCGACATCAGTCGGCTGCTGCGCTTCGATCCGCTGGCGCAGCAGGCGTTCAAGTTCGTCGTGATCCTGAGGGAATGGAGTGGGCATAATTCCTTTACTGTGGCTCCTCTCCGAATAAAGTCGCATCGGTGCGGTAGCGCCGCTGAAGATCGGCCAGCGCCCGGCTGAGATGCGCCGCGACGGAACGTTCGTCCAGCCCAAGTACCACGGCGATCTCCTGATTGCGCAGGCCACCGTAGAAGCGCAGTGTCACAATCTCCTGCCGCCGGGGCGCAAGCGTAGTCAGCATGGCACGCAGCCGCCGTGCGCGTTCCTGCTGGCTGAGCCATTCTTCCGGCGCGGGTGTGTCACTGGGGATCGAGGTGAAATCGTCCAGCGGTTGGCTGCGGGGCGGTGTGCGCCGGTGAAAAGCCGCCACCTGATTAAAAGCGATCCGAAACAGCCACGCAGCGAATGAGCCGGTGCCGCGATATTCGAACTGGCGCAGCGACTTCACCACATTCAGGAACGTCTCGGCGGTGAGGTCTTCGGCATCCTGCACGCTGTCCACCCGGCTGGCGATATAGCCGTAAATCCGGGGCAGGTAATGCGCGTACAGCCTGCGGAAGGCTTCCGGATTGCTGACCGCGAGCTGAACGAGTTCCGGTTCATCTTCTGCGTGATAACTGCTGTCGTCCCGGTCACCGATACGGAATCCGCTTCCGGCATTCGGCAGCGGCGAGAGGTCAAACAGCGAGAATTGATCCCTGTGCATGCCAGGGTACTGCGGCGGCGTAAGATTCATGAGCGCCCTGATTGATTGTTCGAGATTTTTAATAAGCCATGTGCGGCCAGCGACATGTGGTCTGCGGTGTTTCACAGTCCTGCTTCTAAAATGCACGCAGTGTGCAGAATACTGCAACTGATTCTGGAATGGGGGACGACAGCGACCGCCTGATGAATCAAAAATCCGCGAACGCATGATGACCGGCTCGCGGATCTGGGGGCTGCTCGTTGAAATGGGGTGAGATTACTGCTGATTTTCCGCCGTGTACTGGCGATCCAGTGCATCACACAGATCCAGCGCATCGGTGTGCAGGTTGTTGATGAGGTTCAGCGAACGCTGATCGAGCGTATCCCCGAAGGCCATGCCTTCCTGAATCAGCTCCAGATACCCGACCATCACACTCAGCGGGCCGCGCAGTTCATGAATCAGCGCATCGGTAAAGGGTTCATTCGAACTATAGGCCTGCTTGAGTCGGCTGGTGAACTTCTGCGCACTGATCTGCACATACTGCAAATCGTTGCTGATCGATTCATTGGCACGCAGTACAGGCTGCCTCAGTGTGACGTCCAGTGTATCCAGTACATGATGGGCCAGGGCTAAAGTCGTGGTGGAAGATACAGTCGAAACCATGATTTATGTCTCCGGTCCTGAAGTTGCCGACTACTTTAAACCAAAGTTTTCGACATTGCTGATGATTTAAGTGACTACTCATCAATTCCCAATTTGCAGTAATTGCGTAGGTGAGGCATTAGTACCTATCGCTGATAACCGATGGGATTTCGTGTGAGACGGCGACAGCACTTATGCTGGTTCAGTGTATTGGAACTTTTGTTCTTGCAATCTTTTAGTGATAAAATCAGAGCACCATAGAAGCGGGAGATCATCATGCTAAACCACCGGATTTACACCATGGCTTTTGCCCGTGTCTACCCTGAGTATGTCAATAAGGCAGAGCGAAAGGGGCGCACAAAAGCCGAAGTCGATGAAATCATCCGCTGGCTGACAGGCTACAGTCAGGAAGCGTTAGAGGCACAGTTGGAAAAGCAGACTGATGTGCAGACTTTTCTGGCAGAAGCGCCGCAGCCGAACCCGGCGCGCAGTCTGATCACCGGCGTGGTTTGCGGTGTCCGCGTGCAGGATATTGAAGAACCGACGATGCGCGAAATCCGCTACATGGATAAGCTGATCGACGAGTTAGCCAAAGGCAAAGCGATGGAGAAGATTCTGCGCAAGGCGTAGATCTTCTGTCGTATGAACGGATGCGCCGTTGCGCATACGCATTAAGCTTAGCAGGAAAGTTTCATTTCTG
>JAEZAF010000216.1 GCA_023430545.1 Chloroflexota bacterium | reverse complement strand
GTCCGATTCGGTCAGTTCACTGCGTCTGTATAACAGACCCGATCTGATGTTTACCCTTTAATCACTGCGTTTTCGAATCACAGAGGAGAATGAGCATGGCTCAGGAATATGATGTCGTCGTATTAGGCGCTGGCCCCGGCGGATATATCGCCGCGATTCGCTCCGCGCAGCTTGGCCTCAAGACCGCGATTGTCGAGAAGAAATACTGGGGCGGTGTCTGCCTCAATGTCGGCTGTATTCCGTCCAAGGCGCTGATTCGCAGCGCGGAACTGGCCCACATCTTCACCGAGGAAGCGGCGGAGTACGGTATCGAAGTCGAAGGCAAGGTCTCTCTGAATTATGGCTCAGCCTTCAAGCGCAGCCGTCAGGTCGCAGACCGGCTCGTCAAGGGTGTCAAGTTCCTGATGAAGAAGAACAAGATCACCACCTATGACGGTTGGGCGACCTTCACCGATGCCAACACCATGACGGTCGATCTGAACGACGGCAAGCAGGAAACACTGAAATTCAGGAACTGCATCCTCTCTCCGGGTGCGACCACTCGCCTGATCCCCGGTGTGGAGCTGACCGAGCGCATCGTCACCTATGAAGAGCAGATCATGCAGGACAATCTGCCCGGAAGCATTATCATTGTCGGTGCCGGTGCGATTGGTGTCGAGTTCGGTTACGTCCACCGCAACTTCGGCGTGGATGTGACGATTGTCGAGTATCTCGACCGCATCCTGCCGCTGGAAGACGAGGAAGTCTCGAAGGAACTGACGAAGGCTTACAAGAACCTCGGCGTGAAGATGCATACTGGCACTAAGGTTGAGAAGATCGAGGACACCGGCACCGGCGTCCGTGTGACCGTGAGCAGTAACAAGGACGGCAAGCAGCAAGTGCTGGAAGCCGACAAGTGTCTGGTCGCCATCGGCTTTGCCCCGCGTACACAGGGCTATGGGCTGGAAAATACCGGCGTCAAGCTGACCGAGCGCGGCGCGATTGAGATCAACGGCAAAATGCAGACCAATGTGCCGCATATCTACGCCATCGGTGATGTCACCGCCAAGCTGATGCTGGCACACGTCGCCGAGGCGATGGGGGTCAACGCCGCCGAACATATCGCGGGGCTGAATCCGCCGGAACTCGAATTCATCATGATGCCGCGTGCCACCTACTGCCAGCCGCAGGTCGCCAGCTTCGGCTACACTGAAGAGCAGGCCCGCGCCGCTGGCTATGATATCAATGTCGCCAAGTACCCGTTCCAGGCCAACGGCAAGGCGCTCGGTCTGGGCGAAAGCCGTGGTTTCGTCAAGCTGATCAGCGATAAGAAATACGGCGAGATGCTGGGCGCACACATGATTGGCCCCGATGTGACCGAACTGCTGCCGGAACTCACACTGGCACGCTTTGCCGAACTCACACCGGAAGAGATCGCACGCAATGTCCATGCGCATCCGACCCTGAGTGAAGCGGTCAAGGAAGCAGCCCACGGCCTCGAAGGTCACATGCTGACCTTCTAGCCATCAACTTCCTTGTCATCAGGAGGGCGATCCACTGCGGATCGCCTTTTTGATTCTGAACCCACAGGCAGTGATGTCAGTATCTATAGATTGTAAAGTACACCACGGTCCAATTTATTTGCGAGATGGTCGCAGGCTGTTAAACTCACCTGATCATTTAAATTTTTTTGAAAGGTGTTTACCGATGTCAGATACAAAGCGTGTGATGGTGAAGGATGATCTCTTCCGGCTGGACTGGTTACAGTCTGCCAAATTGTCCCCGGATGGCACGCGGCTTGCCTACACCGTCACCCATATCGTGACCGTCAAGGACGAGGAAAAGGAATTCTCGCGCCTGTTCCTGCTGGAGATTGCCAGTGGTGAAGTCCGCCAGATGACCAGCGACAAACAGAACGCGTCCAGCCCGGCGTGGTCTCCGGATGGCAGAACCATCGCCTTTGTCAGCGACCGCCGCATCACAGACGATGAGAAGCCGCAGATCTATCTGCTTCCGGTCGATGGCGGCGAAGCGCAGCCCCTGACCGAGATGAAGCAGGGTGCAGGTCAGCCGTTCTGGTCCCCGGACGGGACGAAGATCGCCTTCACTGCTGGGATCGACTATGGCGATGGCAAAGCGCCGGATCGCGACAAACAGCCGTACCGCGTCACGCGCAATGTCTGGCGCTTCGACGCCATCGGTGACATTGATCTGGCGGTCAATAACCTGTATGTGATCGATGTCAGAAGCAGGGCCGTTACACAGCTTACCGATGATGAACTGCTCGTCGCCCGTTTCGACTGGCATCCGGACAGCCAGCACCTCCTGACGAGTTCAATCCTGTCGTCTGAGACGTGGTACGGCTTTCAGATGCATACCCACATCATCGACCTCGACGGAAACGCAACACCGGTCAGCAATCCAGAAAACCTGAATATGCTCATGCCAACGTGGACACCGGACGGACAGCGCATCCTCTTTATTGGTGAGGATGACAATGCCCTGATTGGCACACACTCCGACCTCTGGACACTGGATCTGGAGTCAGGTGAACTCAGCAACCGCACCAAAGGGCTGGAACGTGGTCTGGCTGGCGGACTCGAAGGCCGCGTACCTGCACTGCGACAGCACCGCCCATTCTTCGCCATCGATGAGAAGTTCATCTACATCCAGGTGCAGGACAGGGGCACCGTCGGGATTTATGGCATCGCACTGGATGGCAAAGCCGCATCAAAGAAGCTGATCGGCGGTGAACGTACCTGTATGCTGCTGGATAAAGTCGGGGATACGCTGGTGTATTCGGTCGATGACATCCAGCGCACACCGAATGCCTATCTGTCCAATCTGGATGGCAGCGGCGAACAGCAGTTGACGCACATCAACGATGAGTTCCTGTCGAAGATCATCCTGCCGGAGTCAGTCAATCTGCACTTCAAGGGCAGCGATGGTGTGGAGGTTGAGGGCTGGTACGTCAAGCCGACGAACGGCGCAGCCGCACCCTATCCGACCATTCTGTGGATTCATGGCGGGCCGCACGGCGCACAGGGCAACCGCTTCGCCTTCGATACGCACATGCTCAACGGCGCGGGTTACGGCGTGCTGTTTATCAATCACCGCGCCTCGACAGGTTACGGGAACGCCTTCTCGACCGCTATTCATGCCGACTGGGGCAATCTCGATTACAACGATCTGATGGCCGGCGTGGATTACGCCATCGAACAGGGTCTGGCGGATGGCGACCGGCTCGGCTGCTGCGGGATCTCCGGCGGTGGCAACCTGTCGTGCTGGATAGTGGGCAACACCGACCGCTTCAAGGCGGCGGTCCCGCAGAACCCGCTGACGAACTGGGTCAGCTTCTACGGTGTGAGCGATATCGGCGTCTGGTTCGGGACGAAAGAACTCGGCGGGCATCCGCATGAGATCCCGGAGATTTACGCGAAGTGCTCACCCATCACCTATGCCCACAACTGTAAAACACCGACGCTGATGATCCAGACCGAACACGACTGGCGCTGTCCGGCGGAGCAGTCGGAGCAGTTCTATACCGTGCTGCGTGCCAATGGCTGCACGGTCGAGATGCTGCGCCAGCCCAGGGGATCGCATTCCGGTTCGATTCTGGGTGGGCTTCCGCTGCGCAAAGAGAATCTGAACGCAACGCTCGACTGGTTCAATAAGTACGTGCTGGCGTAGCATCACTTCTTGCGTGGGATGTGGGCGGCGCTACAATCGAATGCTTTGTATTCGAGAGACGCCGCCCATGCCTGCATCCGACACATCCCCGACCCACCTTCGCCGTTCACGCCTCAACCTGCGGCGAGTCGCGCTGCTGGTCAGCATTCTGGTCATCCTTGCCGCTGCCGCGCTGGTGTGGACGCAGTTCTCCGCCCCGGTCGAGATCCCGACCGGCACGCCGTCCGGTGAAATAGCCTTCATCTCGGACGCCTTCGATACATGGGATGTCTATCTGCTGAAGCCTGACGGCACACAGACCAATCTCACTGCGCATGGAGAAGCCGATAGCGATAACGCAGGAGATTTCTTCGCGAGTTGGGATTTCGCGGCGGAGCGTATCAACATTCTGACTGACCGTACCGGCGAGATTGGGCCAGCGCAGATCAATCCCCAGAGCGGCACGGTGCGCACACTGAGTATCACCGATGCCATCACGACGCTGTTCTTCGAAGGGCGGCTGGACTGGGACCCGTCATGGTCACCGGCATCCAGCGACGGTGGTGGCGCATCCGGTGTACCGGGCGTGCAGGTGGTGTGGTCCTCGCTGCGTGATTTCAACCTCGAACTGTACACGGCATCCACTGAGAATCCAGACGCCGTAACACGCCTGACCAACGACCCCGCCCGCGACTGGTTCGCATCGTGGTCGCCGGATGGCACGCGGATCGCCTTCACATCCGACCGCAGCGGGAATGAGGACATCTACCTGATCAACGCCGATGGCAGCGATCTGCGTCAGGTGACCGACCATCCTGCGGACGATATTCACCCGGCATGGTCGCTGGACGGTCAGTCGCTGCTGTTCGTCTCCGAACGGGACACGCCGTTATCGGGTGAGATGATGCCGCTGTATATCATCCCGATACAGGCAGTTGAGTCCGGGAATGCGGAATCACAGGTGCGGCGATTCCCGGCTGACGAGAGCTTCGAAGGTGATCTGGTCTGCTCGGCCAATGGCCGTACCTGTGTCTTTATGCGCTATCAGGACGGCATCTGGAGCCTGTATCAGCGCGATGGTGATAACATCGAGCGCCGCCTGACCGGGCCGGACTCCAACGCGCTGTTTCCTGTCTGGAAGCCGTGAAGCAGGGATGGTGGGCCGGATTCTTCCGGCCCCTACCGCGCCAGAATCTTGGCCAGTTCAAACAGCTTCGGGTCGAGCGGCTTCTGCTTCCCGGCGATGTCGGCCAGCGGAGTCGTCCCCATATCGCCTTTGACCAGACCGACCAGCACGCCGGACTCGCCCTGCGACATCACTTCCACCGCGTGCGCGGCCAGCCGTGTCGCCAGAATGCGATCCGCCACCGTCGGGATGCCGCCGCGCTGGACATGGCCGAGCTTGGTCGCCCGCAGTTCGAAGCCAATCTCTTCCTTATTTTCGGTGAAGTAGGCCAGCAGAGCATCGGCATTGTATTTCGCTCCCTCCGCCACGACGACGATCCCGTGCGCCTTGCCGCGCTGATAGGCTTCCTGAAGCTGATCGGCCACTTCATTCGGTGGAGTCTCGACTTCCGGGATGATAATCGCCTCGGCACCGCCTGCGATCCCGGCCATCATGGCGATATAACCGCTGTTGCGTCCCATCACCTCGACCAGAAAGGCGCGGGTATGTGATGAAGCCGTGACCTTCAGCCGGTCGATAGCTTCGACGGCGATATTCAGCGCGGTATCCACGCCGATGGTCATATCGCTGCCATAGAGATCATTGTCAATGGTGCTGGCGATGCCGACCACCGGAAATCCGAGGTTATGCAGGGCATTCGCCCCGGTCTGGGAGCCGTTGCCGCCGATCACGAACAGGCCTTCGATCCCGCGTTCGTTGAGTTCACGCAGCGCTTTCTTCTGACCCTGCGGCGTCTTGAATTCCAGCGAACGGGCGCTGCCGAGCATTGTCCCGCCTTCTTCGATGATGCCACCGACATCACGCGGGCCAAGCGGTTCGATTTCCCCGCTCAGCAGCCCCGCATAGCCATGACGGACGCCATATGCTTCCCATCCCTTGCTGGTCGATACCCGCACCACCGCACGGATCGCCGCGTTCATCCCCGGTGCATCACCACCGCTTGTCAGCACTGCCACTTTTCTCATCAGTGTGCCTTTCCTGTTGGTCCATATCAGGTAAGCGCCTTTCGTGGGCGCATGTGTGCCTGTAGTGTGGCACAGCGGCGTAACGTTAGCAAAGGGATTTTAAACATTGTTCACGATGATCAGTCCAGGTGATGACATCTGACACCCTCTATCTGCCGGCAAGGTGCGCAGGCCACCAGTGGAACGGCAGACCTCTCACCGAATCCGATACAGACCCCCTAAAAAGCGGGTAAAATTGCAACCCTGCGGCTGGGAGTACGTACAAAGTGTAGACAAAAACAGCCAAAACCGACTACAGTTGTGCTGCACAGATAAACATTAAAGGTAGTCACGATGGCTGAATGGTGGGGTACAAGAAATAATGTCTCGCCGCGCCTGCGGCTGGAAGTCGAGGCGATGCGGGCGACCTTTGGCAATACCTTTAAGCTGGTTGTGCCGCAGCACGGCCTGCTGTACTGGGAAGGTGAAGTCGAAATCAATCTGGAGCGGCTGCGCGTGCGCGAGCATCTGCTCAAAATCCTCTATCCGGTGGAGTATCCGAACCGCCCGGCAGAGGCCTACGTGCTGCGGCCGCGTATTTACAGTGAGAAACACCAGTATGAAGACGGGCAGCTCTGTCTGTTCAACCCGCGTGATGGCGAAAACTACGGCTGGAATCCCAGCCGCTCGACCGCTGTCACGGTGGCTGCATGGGCGGTGCAGTGGCTTTACGCCTATTACACATGGCGTGCAACCGGTGACTGGCCCGGTCTGGAAGAACGCGCCAACCCAAATACACCGCTGCCGCCGCGCCGCCGCTAGTCTCGGCGTTTGTGTGATTGATGGTGAACATGAACTGCGCCACCCTGAACGGCAGTCCTGCCCTTGCCGGAGAATAACGCTTTATGTGGAGACGACTGATGAAGCCCTCAAATGTCCAGATCCCAAATCTGGTGGTGTCACAGCGCGTGATTGATCGCATGGTGGCGGCGTCGCGCCGTTTTATACAGGATGAGACCGGCGAAGCAATGGTCGGCTTTGTTGATCCGGGGATCAATACCGGCGGTGTGCCGACGCTCTATGTGCTGGATACGATTGCGCCGGACGAGAGCGCCGAGCGCGAACGCTATTCCTTCGAACAGGGTGACGACGTGCAGGGCGATATCTTCCTGTGGCTGTCCGATAACTGGGACATTGACCGCAAGCTCAGCACCCATAATCCCAAGTGGAACCAGCGCCTGATGCATCTGGGAGACTGGCACAAGCAGCCCGGTTTCATGATCGCGCCAAGCGGCGGGGATCTGCGCTCGGCGATGGACACCCTCGACAGCGCGACACCCGATATGGGGGATTTTCTGCTGGTGCCGATTGTGACGCTCGGGCATCCGGCCACGACGCAGGGCATGCCCGGTAACAACTATCACGCGGTCGCCATGCAGGATGGCACACACTTCCGGGTCGATTTCTGGTATATCAAACGCGATGTGCCGGTCTTTTTCGCGATCAGTCCGGCAGTTTATCCGGCAGATCAGCTTCCGACACTGGCCCCGTACCCGTGGCATATCGTCCACGAGAAACGGGCTGATCTGGAGATCGGCCAGCTCGAATACGACGGTCTGTTTGTCTCGGATGCCATTCAGTGGAATACCGATCACAGCACACCGCTGGAGATCTGCTTCATCCTCGCCCGTCTGGGCGCTTCACGCCTGCTGATTCTGGTCACGCAGCACGATTACCCAGTCACACCGCCCCGTGTCTATGTCGCTCCGTTCCAGTCAATGGACGCCCACGAAGATCAGTATGAACTGTTCTCCAGGCTGTGGCAGATCGCGACACCCGTCGCTGATCCGCCGGGCTGGAAGTGGGACAAGGAAAGTTATCTGATCGATTATGTTCACGCCGTCGAGGATATGCTTGGTATCGACCGTCCAGAGATGTCCCCGGATGAAGCTGCGATTGCAGATCCGGTCGATATGGAAGATCTGAACGAAGACCACGCCGAGCGCAGCGCGGTAAGCGGCGCGGCTCCGACGGTCGATGGAAATCCAGTGAAAAGCGCAGGTCCGGTCGCAGCAGCGGCTGATGCAGACATCACCAGCACAACGACAGGCACGACGGCTGATGGAAACCAGCCAGTTTCCGCTGGAGATCCGGCGGGCACTGCGAATGATACGGAGTTGAAGTCATGAGTTGGGATCGTGTCGAACGTGTCCTCGGTAAAGAAAATCTGAAGCACCTGTCAGAGTCACGGGTGGCCGTCGTGGGGTTAGGGTCTGGCGGTGGATATGTCGCCCTCAGCCTCGCGATGAGCGGTGTCGGACAGTTCGTACTGGTGGATGATGACACCCTCGAAGAGACCAATGTCGTCCGGCATGTGGCCGACCGCCGTTATCTGGGATGGAACAAGGCGCAGGCCGTCGCGGATCTGATCCGGCATCGCAGCCCTTCCGCCCGGATTGAAGTGCATGAAGGTCGCATCGAACAGCATCTGGATGCGCTGGATGGCATCGACCTGCTGATTGTCGGCGTCGATGGCGAACAGAGCAAGTATTCGATCAATCAGGCCTGCCTTGAGCGCAGCGTGACCGCCATCTATGCCGGAGTCTACGAACGCGGCGAAGGCGGGGATGTAGTCGTGATCCGCCCGTATGATGGGCCGTGCTATGCGTGTTGGGCGGCTGAACTGCGCGAAGGCCTGTTCCAGCCGACCGCCTCGGAAAATCTCGATTACGGTATGGTCAATGAAAGCGGCACACTGGAAGCCGAGCCGGGTCTGTGGGTGCATGTCGCCAAGGTCGCCTCGGTTCAGGTGGATTTTGCCCTCAACGAACTGCTGGCAGACTCACCGCTGCGCCCATCGTACCCGGCCAATACACTGATTATCGCCAACAGCTCGATGGAGATCGTCGATGGTGAGATCAGCCCGCCGCACAGTTCGTTATGGGTGAATATCGCCCGCGACCCGAACTGCCTCGTGTGCGGGAATCGGGTCAGCGCTGCGGCTGTGGATGCTGACACAGCCCATCTCACTGAAGTGCAGCAGGCCGCCAGTTCGCTTTCACTGGACGATCTGGCAGGTGACAGCGGCATCAGCATTGAGAGCCAGAAGCACTGATTTTTCACCTGCCCGGAGA
>JAEZAF010000129.1 GCA_023430545.1 Chloroflexota bacterium | reverse complement strand
CGTTCAGAAACACGTCAAACGATGAAGTGAAGTTGATGTCATGTCTTCAACCGCTTCGCTTGCGGGGTATAACCCTATGACGGTCTTTGGGGTCTATCCCTACACCGTGTAACACAGGCGTTGTCCGGCGGTTCTGTAAGATTAAATACCTACCTTTGAAAAACACAGCCACGCTCGTGCAACAGCGGAAAACCCTTTCTAAATCCTCAATCGACGATCAGCGTGGATAGGGCACGACTGGCTGATAACCGCGTACATAATCGACGGTGAAGGTTTTGGGATAAGGATCGGTCGGATTATAGGGTCCGGTCCATGCATCCTGGGTGCGGCGCTCGAACATGCCGAGCATGAACTGCATCGGATAGTGCGGCGACTGCTCAATCGTCCTGATCTTCACATTGTCGATGTAAAAATCAATCTGCGCAGGCGTCCATTCCACCGCATAGATATGAAAACAGGTGGAGTCCAGCGGGAAGCGCTCGATAAAGAACTCCTCACGCAGGGCAGGGTCGGTCCAGGTATGGACGCCATAACGCACCACCGACTCCTCGGCCCCGGCCTCGCTGCCAAGCAGTTCAAACAGGCAGATTTCGCCGCAGTGTTCCGGCACTTCCTCATAGCCGATCATCCACAGCGAGACGTGGCTGGCGCTGGCCGTCAGCCCTTTGACACGCGCCTCGAAATAACCAAACTGCGGCGTGTACTGCTGCACATTGTCCTGTGCCTCACGGACGGCCAGATCCTCACGGAAGCGGCTTTGCCCGATGTGACTGCCAACCGGCCCGGCAAACACCCCGGTCTGAAGGACGGAAGCACGATTATCGCCGTCATATTCCGGACACCACGGCTGCTGATCTTCGGTGACCTGCAAGACCAGATGACCGTTAGCAAACGTATAATTGGCGGCGGCGAGTGCGCGGGAACTCCACTGCGGCAGGTAATACGGAAGCCATTTGCCCGTATCGAGTTCGGGGCCGTCGAATTCGTCACTGAATTCCAGTGTATAACCGGGTTTTTCGATGGAGTTGGCAGGAAAATCAGCACGTGATGCTTCAGTCAGGGGCATACAGATTTCTCCGATGAAACAGGGATGACTAAAGTTGAGGCGAAAATTATAGCATCGCCGGCGGCAGATGTGGGGGCTTTTCAGCACAAATAATTTACAGTTTTCGTAATACTCTGGCTATTAACCACCGCGTAACGACCGTAAAATGCAGAGGGTAATAAGACTCATGGCCGGTCTCGTGAGGAGAACCGGCATTCTGTGTGTATAAAGCCTTGTACCTGCGCATATTGAGCAGGTTCTCATAAATTGAGACGGCGGATAAAGCCTTCATGACCGATGTACTTTCAGCATCCGATGCCAGCACATCCATGCAGACCAACGAAATCCCGGACGCTCTGACTCCTGATATTTTAATCGCACGCTGCCTGAAAGGTGATCAGGTGGCGTGTGCTGCGCTTTACGAGATGTTCGCCGCTGGGCTGTACCGTCTGTGTTACAGTCTGGTCCTCAGCCGCGAAGATGCGGAAGATGTCTCTCAGGAAGCGTTTGTTTACGCCTTCAAAAACCTGCACCGCTTCGACGCCAGTAAAGCCTCGTTCAAGACGTGGCTGTATACCATCGCCGTCAGCCGCTGCCGGAACACCTACCGCCGCAAACGTCCGCCGATGCTCGACCTTTCGCAGCTTTTCGGACAGGATCTGCCCGCGCCGGATGCCGAAACGCCGGAAGCCGCCATCTCGCGGCGTGCCGCAAAGGATGCGGTCGAGGGCGCACTGATGGATCTGTCCCCGGTGCTGCGCGAAGCGGTGGTGCTGCGCTACGGTCACGGCCTGACCTATCGTGAGATCGCGGATGTGATGGGCTGCCCGCAGAAAACCGCCGAAAGCCGTGTCCGACTGGCACATGATCGCCTGCGTCAGATTCTCAACCCGGTTGGTCGCGGATTGTTAGAGGAATTATTGAGCTTCTGATGTATATAGTCGTAACAGACTGAAGTTACACGAGAATACCCGTCATGTTACTGCTCTACCTTCGGACGCTTTACTGCAAAACGCGCATGGTCGCCTATGTCAACGGCGAGCTTCCACCTGCCGCGCGGCGGCGCATGGCCCGCTACATTGAACGTTATCCCACCTGCTACGCTGAATACATCCGCCAGCGCGAAGCCGCACGCGAGCTGAACTTCCGCATGCCGCTGGTCGGCCAGCCGGAAAAAGCCGCGCTGGATCGCATCTGGGCGGCGGTGCAAAGTGAACTGGACACTGGCAGCCAGCCAGCCAGCAACCTACCTGCCAGCAACCTACCTGCCAGCAACTTACCTGCCAACCAGTCTGATACCTTGCTGAAACAGCCGCTGCTGCGGCGTGACTGGCGGCGGGAGTCGAAAGCCTTCCGTGTGCGTTACGGCGTGGTCGGGCTGGTGATGGCGATGGCGGTCGCACTGCCGCTGACCTTCGGCGCGAATCATACCGCCTTCGCGGTCTCACTGACGCAGCCGATCCCGATGACGGCGACTGGTCAGCCAACGGAAGACAAAGAGGCCCCGGTACTGATCGCGAACAATAACAGCCTGCAATCCGTCCGTGAGACGCCCACACTGCCTGCACCGGCCATGCCACAGGCGACGATGGTCGTGACAGTGACTGAAGAGAAATAAAGGCGACGACCCGCAGGAAATCTGCTAGAATGCCACGGCAGGGCGGTACCCGCCGCCTGTCTCAGACAACCAGACATGATGACACCTATCTGCGCCGGAGCGATGACTTCGGCCAGATTGCTGAAAATGACCCGGACAACGACGACTGACGATTGAGGATAATGAATGGCAACCACAATCAATGAGCCGATGAATGACCCGGCGGGATCGGCAAGGCCGACTTCCGAAGGTGATTCACGCTCAAATCCGACTCTGCTTGAGCGCACGCTGAACCGCTCATTTGTACTCAACTGGGAGACCGCGCTGCTGATCGTGATCTTCGGTCTGGCGGTCTTCACCCGGCTGTACGGTCTGGGCGATCGGGCGATGAGCCACGATGAAAGCCTGCATACTTATTATTCCTACGAGCTGTACACCGAAGGCCGCTTTGCACATACGCCGCTGATGCACGGCCCGATTCTGTTCCATGCGACGGCCTTCTTCTATTCGATCTTCGGCGATAACGACTTCAGCGCAAGACTTTACACAGCGCTGCTGGGGATCTTCCTCGTCATGTCACCGCTGCTGTTCAGGCGATGGCTGGGGCGATGGGGAACGATTCTGGCATGTGTGATGATCCTGTTCTCGCCGCTGCTGATGTATTACAACCGCTACATCCGCCACGATACGCCTTCGATCATGTCCTCCATTCTGATGGCGTGGTCCATCCTGATGTATCTCAAAGGCCCGCTGAATCAGCGGCGGCGCGCCCACTGGCTGTATATCCTCGCCGCCGCGATGGTCTGGAACCTCGGCTCGAAGGAAACCTCATTCTTTTACATCGGCATCTTCGGCCTGTTCCTGCTGGTCTACTGGTTTGTCCGTCTGGCACAGCATTTCTACAAAATCCCCGGACGACCGGTCTTTAACTTCATCGCACTCGGGGTAGTGCTCGCCGGGATGACCGCGCTGGGCATGTATATCGTGCTGGACATGATCCCGCTGGACTCGGTCAGCGCAGGTGTGGCGGCCAGCGGCTGGTTCGGAGATCTCAACGCCCGCAGCTTCCTGCTGTGGACGGCGCTGGTATTCCTGTTCGTCTCCGCGATCGTCGTCGGGACGATGCTCTACGTCTATCGCGGCAATTATTCACGTCTGCCACTGCGCCAGCTTCTGATCCTGTTCGGGCTGGTGGCGGTGATCCTGACCGGGCTGATCGTGATCGAAGAACTGTCGCATGTGCCGACCACGGAGTCGGATGTCACGATGGAACAGCCGGTTCCGGGTGAAAACGGCGAGATGACTGCCGTTCAGGGTGCCTTCAGCCGCACGCCGCTGGTTATCCCGTGGGTGCTGATGATTGTCATCTGCGGCGGTCTGTTCTACTCACGACAGGCGGGATGGTGGAAGCATCTCGACCAGTTCCCTGAGCTGGATGTGATGATCGTGATGGGGGCGTTGATCCTGCCGTGGCTGACTGCGATCTTCATCGTGAGCACTCATGGGACATCGCAGGATTACACCAACATCGCGAATTCACTGCCGGCCTTCCTGGTCGATACCAGCACCGGCACAGCGACACTGCGACTTGCGCCGGTTTCCGGACTGGAGCAGATCGGGCGGTTTGTGGTGGGCTTCATCGCATGGCTGCCGCTGATGATTCTGGCGACGGTCACCGGTCTGACGTGGAACTGGCGGCGCTACCTGATCGCCACCATCATCTTCCACGCCATATTTGCGTTTTTTTTCACAACCATTTTCACCAATATCGCCGGCCTCGCGACAGGTATGATCTACAGCCTTCAGTACTGGCTGGAACAGCAGGGCGAACGCCGGGGTAATCAACCGCAGTACTACTATCTGCTGATCATCATGCCGATGTATGAGTATCTGCCGATCATCGGTAGTGTACTGGCGACGATCAGCGGGATGCTGATCTTCTGGCGGCGGCGGCTGTCATTACAGCAGGCCGAGGATGTTATCACGTCCGGCATTCATGCCGAACTGGAAGCCGATCATCAGTACGCAGGCGACTCATCCCTGACGACTGATGCGGCGGAAGATCTGCCCGTCCTCGCCCCTAAAAAGAAGCGCGGCGCTGAAGCAGGTCTGCTGACAACTGATATTCGTGAGCCGGGCAGCGATAACATGTCGGTTGCGGAAGCACGCGCCGTCCTCGCGGAGTACCGTCCGCTGACTGAACCACCGTTCCTGCTGTTCTTTGCATGGTGGGCTATCTTTTTCCTGATCGGCCTGACACTGGCCGGTGAAAAGATGCCGTGGCTTGGTACACATCTGACAACGCCGATGATTTTCCTGACGGGCTGGTTCTTCGGCGAGATCTTCGACCGCATCAGTTGGCGGCGGTTTACCGAACGGGGCTGGGTATTCCTGTTGGTGATCCCCTTCCTGCTGGTGGGTGTCGCACAGGTCATCCTTCAGCCGCTGGGCGGACGCGCCCCCTTCTCCGGTGTGACCGTCGAGCAGATCCAGTGGACCAACGGCTGGCTGCTGGCACTGGCTGTTGCCGTTGGCTCGGCAGTGATCCTGATTCGCTGGGCATCGGAAACAGGCTGGCGACATACCCGGCAGATGTTCGCCGTGGCGCTGTTCGTCGTGCTGGCGGGCATCACCCTGCGTGCTGCGTGGATGGCCTCGTTCATCAATTACGATTACGCCAATGAGTATCTGGTGTACGCACACGGGACCAACAGCACCAAGGTCGTCGCGGATAAACTGGCCGAGCTAAGCTTTGCCACGACCAATGGCAACAACATCCGCTACGCCTACGACAACAAGATGTCGTGGCCGGGCGTGTGGTACTTCCGCCATTTCGAGAACAAAGCCTATATGGGCGAAAACCCCACCCTCCACAGTATGGAGGACGCCGCTGTCGTGATGGTCGGCGAGGGCAATCGCTCGGTGGTCGAGCCACTGCTGGAAGACCGCTATCAGCGCTTCGATTACTCGCGCATGTGGTGGCCGATGATGGATTACTTCGACCTGAACCCGCAGCGCATTGTCGATACCTTCTATCTGAGTCCGGCCAGTGATATGCCGGAAGAACTCCAGAAGGCACAGAAGGCGGCACAGGTCCGGCGCGGCCTGTTCGACATCTGGTGGAACCGCGATTACACCGAGTACGGCAGTGCGCTCGGCAAGACCTACGATCTGGCGGCATGGCCGGTACAGGACAAGATGTACATGTACGTCCGCAAGGATATTGCCGCGCAGGTGTGGCAGTACGGTGTCGGGGACGGCAGCGCGGCCAATCCGGTCAATGTGACCGAAGCCAGCCCGTGCATCGCCAACTGGCAGACGATCCCGGCAATGCTTCAGATGGATGTCGCCAGCTCCGGTCTGCGTATCCCGATTGGGCTGGAAGTTTCACCGGATGGCTATCTGTACGTGGCCGACGATCTGGAGAGCAGCAGCGCCCTCTACCGCTTCGACAGCGAGACCGGTGCGTTTATCGACCAGTTCGGGCAGCGGGGCGCAGCGGAACAGCAGGGTGCGTTCTTCAACCGTCCCAACGCGATGGTCGTCAGCCCGGACGGCAATCTGATCGTCGCCGATACATGGAACCACCGGATGCGTGTCTTCTCACCAGAGCTTGAACCGGTTACCTCATGGGGACAGTGGCAGTCCTTCGGCTTCAATGCACCTGTTGAGCCAACCGACGGCTTCTGGGCGCAGCGTGATGTCGCAGTCGATATTGCAGGCAACATCTATGTCTCCGATACCGGCAATAAGCGCATCCGCGTCTATGATGCTTCCGGTAACTATCAGCGCGATATCGGGACCGGCGGCAGCGCTCCCGGCCAGCTCGATGAATCGACGGGTGTCGAGGTCTCATCTGATGGCCGCGTCTTCATTGCAGACACACGGAACCGCCGCATTGCCGTCTTCGATACGCTCGGCAACTTCCTGACTAACTATCAGGTCAGAGGATGGTACGAAGTCGGTGGCAGCCGCCCGTATCTGGCGCTGGATGAAAACCGCGACATGCTGTACATCACCGATCCGGACGGCGGACGTGTGCTGGTCTACAGTATGACCACCGGCGAATGCATTGGCGCTTTCGGGCAGGCCAACAAGGAAAACCCGTCGCTCAGCGAGTTCAACACCACCAACGGTATCGCCGTCGATGGGCTGGGCAATGTCTACGTCAGCGATGCCTCCAGCAACCGTGTGCTGAAGTTCCCGCCGTTCCCGATGCCGGAAGTCGTTAATGAGGCCGAGGTGATCGTCACACAGGAAATTCTGCCTGAATCCAGTGAAGAACTGGAGCCGACTGAAGAACTCTTCATCTTCGAAGTCACGATGGAAACCGGCCCGACCGACGAAGTCGCCGTCACCGATGAGATCGTGGTGACGGATGAAGTCACGGTGACAGATGAAGTGGCAGAGACGGACGAAGTGACTGTTACCGAAGACGCAGGCTGATCCCCTGCCTAATCTGAACACGACAAAGGGCGACTGGTACAAAAGTCGCCCTTTGCAATCTCCACACGGGCTGGTCTATTCTGCTGATAACGTCGTCTGCTGTGGGGCATAACCCTGTACTGATTCTTTTTAGACGATAATACCGTGATTTGCCCTCTGAAATTACTTCGATGATAATGTCACTGCCCTACCGGTACACGTCCACCTGTTTTCATCGATCTATCGCTCGGCTGCTCATTGTAAAATATTCAAATAGGGTGATAGAAGATGAGTAGAAAATGAATAGTTCTGTGGTTATTAAGTTTTTCGTAAGATAAGGTGCATTTTGTCTTCCGCCACTCAGATCATCCGCAGACGCCGTAATCGTCGTGACAGACGGGCCTCCAGTGAGGTCCGTTCCCGCGCATGGAAGTACAGTTTTGTCCTGATCCTGTTCGTGCTGTTCGGCCTGCCACTGATGGGCGCTGCCGGGATGACCGGTGCGGTCTACGTACAGGCAGCGGCCAGCCTCCCCACCCCGATGGATACCATCGACTTCAGCGCGATTGAAGGCGTGACGCGGCTTTACGCCAGTGACAGCCGCACCCTGATCTTCTCGGTACAGGACCCACTCGGCGACAGCCGGGCCTATATCCGGCTGGATGAACTTCCACCCTACATCGCGCAGGCCACCCTCCTGACCGAAGACGAGGACTTTCTGACCGCGTCCGGCTACGATTTCAGCGGGACGATGCTGCGGCTGTGGCGTAACTTCATCAACGGGCCGATTGAAGCGGACCCATCACTCACCAGCCGACTGGTGCGCAATGCCATCCTGTCTCAGACCGAGTTCCCCACCGCCGACCTGCGCGGCCAGGAAATCGCGCTGGCGGCAGAGATCAACCGGCGCTATACACCGCAGGAGATCCTTGAGTGGCATCTCAACACCAATTATTACGGCAATGAAGCCTACGGCATCGAGGCGGCGGCACGGGTCTATCTGGGAAAATCCGCCCGTGAACTGACACTGGATGAAGCCGCCCTGCTGACCTCGATCCCGACCGCGCCGCAGTACAACCCAGTCGATGATACTGTCGCCGCACGCAGCCGCCAGAGCGATACCCTGCGCCGGATGCTGCTGGCCGGTCTGATCACACAGGAACAGCACGACAACGCCAGCCGGATTGTGACTCCCCTGCTGCCCAACGCTGGGCAGACACCCGAACTCGCGCCGGAATTCGCGGTCTATGCCCGCCGCCAGACCGAAAATATCCTGAACTCACTCGGCCTGAATGGTGAGCGACTTGTCAGTCGCGGCGGTCTGACGATCACTACCAGCCTCGACCTCGACCTGTACTACCAGTCCGAATGCACGCTGCGGGCGCATCTGGCACAGCTTGAAGGCCGCAGCGAGACCGTCACCGCGCTGGATGGCAGCCCATGTGTTGCAGCCAATAATCTGATTCCCATCCAAAGCGCTTCATCATCCGCAGACAGCGCTGCGCCCTACACCGGCATGATCTCGATCATCGACGTGGAGACCGGCCAGATCAAAACACTGGTGGGCAGTGCCACCGAGACCGCATATCAGCCCGGTGTAACGCTCTATCCATTTGTGTACTTTGAGGGCTTCCGCCCCAGCAGCCAGCAGACCTTCTTCACACCGGCCACGATGGTGCTGGACATCCCGCGCAATTATCCGGGACAGGTCGAAGGCCTGATCTATCAGCCGGTGAACGATGACGGACGCTATCGCGGACCGATCAGCCTGCGAGAAGCCGCCGGTCGCGGCCTGCGCACCGGTGTCGTCCAGATCGCGCAGCTTCAGGGCATGAGCAGCGTGCTGCGCTCGGCTCATGTGCTCGGCATCAACAGTCTGGACGGCGGACCGTATCACCTTTCGCTGCTGGATTATGGCGGGGAAGTGGCCCTGCTGGATGTCAGCTACGCCTATTCGGTGCTGGCGAGCATGGGGGATATGCACGGCATCCCCACTCGCGACAGCGGACACCGTCTGCTGGACCCCGCCGCCGTGACCCGCATCACCGATGCTGACGGCAGCATCCTGTGGGAGTATCAGCCGGATGTGCCCAATGTCAGCAGCCTGAACATCTTCAGCGATTCACCGGAACTCGGTTATCTGGTCAACGATATCCTGTCCGACGACGGCCTGCGGGATCAGCAGTTCGGCCCCAGCCACCCGCTGAAGGTCGATCGTACCGCGGCGGTGGTCAGCGGCCTGACGACCGATCGCGTCGAGGACTGGACGGTGGGCTATACGCCGCAGCGTGTCGTCGGTGTTCACATTGGCCGTCAGGATGGCACGCCCACAGCGTTCGAAATAGGCAGTTTACAGGGCGCGGCCCCGGTCTGGCAGGCGCTGATGCTCTACACCCATCAGCGCGACTCGATCCCGCCCACGGAGTGGACTCGTCCGCCGGACATCATCGAAATCGATGTCTGCCAGACCTCCGGCCTGCTGCCGAACGGCGTTTGCCCGGTGTACCGCGAGATTTTCATTCAGGGTGTGACACCCACCCAGCGCGACCCCTACTGGCAGTCGTTCGAGATCAACACGCAGAGCGGCCTGCTGGCATCCAACAGCACACCGAATGCCCTGCGCGCCACGCGTGAATACTTCGTCCCGCCGGACTCCGCACTGGACTGGTGGAACGCCAACCGCCGTCCTCTGCCGCCGCGTGAATATGACGCGCTCTATGCCAATAATACGCTGACTTCGGCGGCCATCACCTCGCCGCAGCCGTACAGTTACATCAAGGGCGTGATCGACATCATGGGGACAATCAACCCGGATAACATGCAGCTCTACCGGCTGACCTACGGCCAGAGTGTCAATCCCGACGGCTGGACGCAGATCGGTGAAGACCGCACGACGTATACGCCGGGGGAACCGCTCGGCCAGTGGGATACGTCACAGCTTGACGGGCTGTATACGCTGGAACTGGCGGTCATCCTGCAAAGCGGGGTCCGTGAGAGTGTCACGACGCAGGTGCGCATCGATAACACACCGCCGACCATCGTGCTGGCTGCCGCCGAACCGGGGCGAATCTACCGCTTCCCGGATGATCGCTCGGTGCTGATCACCGCTGATGTGCGCGATAACTTCATTGATCGTGTCGAGTTCTACCATGACGGACGGCTGGCATTCACCGACAGCGAGTCTCCCTTCGCCTTTGATTTCCCGATCAACGGCATCGGCACCGAGATCTTCCACGCGGTCGCGTTCGATCAGGCAGGCAACCAGACCGAGAGTCAGGAAATCAGCGTCGAGATCCGGCGGTAGGACGACAGGTTGGAGGGCTTGCGCCCCGACGTGATTATGTGACGGTTGGGGGGATGATGACCGGACGCCGCTGGCGTTTAGCGGTATACAGCTTGCCAACCTGAAGCAGAATCGCCGCCGCGATAATCAGTGCCGCGCCGAGCCACTGCACCGGCAGCATGGTTTCATCCAGCAACAGCATCGACAGAAATACCACCAGCACCGGCTCCAGGGTGCTGAGGATGGCTGCCTGCGGCGCACCGAGCTTCTGGATGGCGGCAAAAAACGCCGTGATCGGCATCACCGTACAGCACAGCGCGATCCCGGCGACGACCAGCCATGCCTGCGGCGTGGGCGGCAGTTGCAGGCCTGTGAGCAGTCCGATGATGATCAGCGAGGCCAGTGATCCGCTGATGCTGATGGCGCTGGCGGTCGGAAGGGCGGACTGTGCACGCAGCAGCCGACTGCTGATAACGATATAGAGGCTGTATATCACAGCGTTGGCGACGGCCAGCAGGATACCGTTCGCATCTGCACCTGCGAAACCGGTCATAAAATCCGGCACCGTCAGCGCGACGCCGATCAGGGTCAGTGGCAGTGCCAGCCAGCCGGAAAGCGGCAGATTCTCACCGTTCAGCAGTGAGAGCAGCGCGACCATCGCCGGATACAGATAGGCCAGTACAATGAAGGTGCTGGCCGGGATCAGCTCCAGTGAGTAAAAGGCGACCAGTGCCGCCGCTGAAAACAGCACCCCCAGCAGCACCAGCTTCAGCCTCGGCAGGGTGGATGGCGTCCCGCTTTCAATCCGACGCACCAGCAGCCAGATCACCGGCGTGGCAATCGCAAAGCGCCATGTGACCGTTTCCTGCGGTGTCAGCCCCGCTTCATAAGCGAATTTCGCCAGAATCGGCAGGAAGGCATAACCCGCCGCTGCCAGTATGACCAGTAGTAAACCCTGCCGCTGTTCAGCACTCACACAGTTCGCTTTCGTTCAGTATTCTGAAAATTACAACACAGAGGTCGGCGGCAGGTGTACCACAACCTGTTGACCGCTGACCTGTATCATTCTATTCAGAATCCGGCAGAAGTTGAGGTCCCACTGAGTCCACTTTCGCGCTGCCGGCTGTCTGCTATCTGTCTGACGTTTGCCCTATGATTCTGCTGATCATGATTGGCGTGCGCTAAAATACCTCCCGTATTGAATCATGAATGCATCAAAGGATGTCTGCTGATGATGAGATCGATCTTTCTGCTTGTCGCCACCGTCGTAAGTATTGTGCTGGCGCAGGCTGCTCCATCCCCTACACCCGCCGCGCAGACCTGTGCAGAGCCACCGCAGCGGATCGTCGCGGAGCAGTGGGCGCGGGTTGTCTACGATATCCCGCTCAACCTGCGACCGGAGCCGGGGACGAAGCTGGCGCGGCTGGATGTCATTCCGCCGGGTGAAACCGTTTATATCATCGAAGGTGGTGTCTGCGCTGAAGGCTATCGCTGGTGGCAGGTAGAGTGGAAAGAACAGACCGGCTGGATTGTCGAAGGCGATCCTGCTGACGGTCAGTACTGGCTGGAACCACTCGGACTGATTGAAGCGATCGAAGACCCGGACGGAGTCACCCGCCGCTATGTCGTCGATGAAGAGGGTGAGATCATCGAGCGCGCAGGCTGTATGCGTCCGCCGGATGATTACACCCGTATTGAGTGGGGCTATTCGACCTTCAACCGGCGCACGGTCGCCATGCTGCGGCAGGCGCAGCGCATCTATGACGAGTCCGGCGGCCCGGTCAAGTTTGAAGAGATGGTCGTGCAGGGCAGTTACAATCCGGGTGTAGTCGCGGCCAGCTTCGGCACACATGACGCAGGCGGCTCAGTGGACATCTCCGTGCGCAGCCGTGTCGATTTCAGTGTGCTGGAAGATGAGATGATGCCGATGCTGGATGCCCTGCGCACGGCAGGCTTCGCGGCATGGGTGCGCTCTCCGGATGAACTGTATCCCGGCTCGGCCATTCACATTCATGCGATTGCGATTGGTGATGAGGAGTTATCTGAAGCGGCACGCGGTCAGATTGACGGCGAGTTCGGCTATCTGCGAGGCTACAACGGACTGCCACAGGAAGAAGGCAATCCGCCCATTCCCGATGCCTACGGCGATCCGGTCATCTGCCAGTGGATGCGTGACGCGGGCTTCGACGATCTGCGCGAACCGGAGATGCTGGAAACAGTCGAGGTGACACCGGAAGTGACGCCTGAAAATTAGTTACCAGCGGACGCGCCGCTGTGCATAGGCATTAAGCTAACGTGTTTTGAGGCAGAAAAAGCCCTCCATCCCTAGCCCTTCCCGGCGCGATAGAACTGCGCTAACCACTCGCTACCGACGGGAAGAGCATCCGTCGTTCACTCCGAGGGAAGGGAATCAACCCGCTCCACACACACAAGTCCTTCCCTCGGAGTGAGCTTGCGAGCGAGTGGGTAGCATTGCTTGCAATGCCGGGATGGATTTAGGATGGGGGGCATTGTGCCGGTCAGAAATGAAACTTTCAGGCTTAGCTTAACGCCTATGCGCCGTTGCGCGTCCCTACAGACATCTTATGCGTACTCTACAGCCACCGGCTCGACCGCGAATTTACCGCCTGCATTCGTGGACGCACGCCCCACCGGACGCACCGGATCATGCGGGAAGAACAGCAGCGCCTGATATTCCAGTGCCCATGCCTGCCAGCGGCGTTTGGTCTCCAGCGTGACCAGCGGTTCGACATCGTAGGCCGTCATCCAGCCGAGACGCTCGAAGTGGATGGCATAGGTCGCCATATCACAGGTATAGAGGGCGTGCTGTCCGGCGCTCTCGATCATTACGCTCATGTGTCCCGGCGTGTGACCCGGCGTGACACAGCCCCACACCCCCGGCGCGATTTCGTTGTCACCGTCCAGCAGGCGCATCTGACCGCTGGCGACTAATCCGGCGTAATTTTCCGGCAGATAGGTGGCGGCGGTGCGCTCGTTGGGGCGCATGGCGTCCTCATACTCACGGCGCTGGACGACGTATTCGGCATTCGGGAACGTAGGCGTCAACTCGCCGGACTCATCCAGATAAACATTGCCGGAGCAGTGGTCGGCGTGCAGATGAGTGTCAATCACCAGATCAATATCCGAGGGCTGTATGCCTAAGCGGTTCAGCGCGGCGAGGAGATCGCCCTGTGGGCGCGTCAGATGCCAGCGTGCGACTCCGCGTTCATCGAGACGATTGCCCATGCCGGTATCGATCAGGATCCTGCGGCCTGCGGTCTCGAAATACAGGCAGTGATTGCGCATCACGACAAGCTGTTCATCAT
>JAEZAF010000123.1 GCA_023430545.1 Chloroflexota bacterium | reverse complement strand
CCGCCGCGCAGGGCCAGCAGCAGTGTCCCGCCGGGTGCCCAGCGCAGGCCGTCGAGATCAACTTCGGTCTGGCTGATCTGCTGAATATCACCGCCGGATGCCGTCGGTGAGACGCGGTAAAGATAGGCGGCGGTTTCGGGCATCTGCGTCTCTGAACTGGATTTGGCGAAGACCGAAACGGTCCCATCACGGCGGACACTGGGCTGGCGGAAGCGCATATTCGTCGCACTGAGCTGCGACTGCGCATTGCGATTGCCCACGTCCATCAGGTACAGGCCGCCTTCTGCCGGAGCGAACATCAGCAGCGCCGGTCCGACCCATGCCAGCCCGACCGACGACGGAATCGCACTGGTCAGGACCATTGTGTCCCCCTCGCGGCGGTAAACCCACCAGATGTTATCCTCCGCTTCGGCAGCGAGAAAGCGCCCATCCGGGGACCAGCTCAGATTCAGCAGTGGGCTGATGGCAATGTCGAAGAACGCGCCGGATGCGGGGAAATGCAGCCGGATGCCATAGTCCACCGTATAGGCCAGCACACCGCCATCCGGAGACCATGCGATCGTCGCGCCGCGCCCGCGAAATGGCGGAATACCGGCGGTGGCGGCTTCGATCTGCTGAGACTGGCCGGAGAGCATATCCGTGACTGACAGTCCGCTTTCGGTGCGATAGGCCAGCAGAATGCCATCCGGTGCGATGCCGAAGTCGATGGTCAGCACCTCCTGCGGCGTGACCGTCGCAAGCCCAGAGGCCCCGAGTCCGTAGCGCTGGACCTGCCCTTCGTTGATGAGTGTGTAAAGCTCGGTGGGCAGATTGAGGCCGTCTTCCTGCGCGTGCGCGGAAGGAGCAAAGACTGGCAGAAGCAGGATCAGGGCCAGCAGGCCGGTGACAACGCGCAGGAAACGCAGACAGCGCGTCCCCATCCCGGCTGGGGGACGGCTGGAACGCACGAGCGACGGATCAATCGGCCTGATCTGCATGGTCTTAACCCCTTGTACGGTCGTTCTCTGAACTCAGTGGAGCACTTCTGTTTATAATGAACTGTGATCGCCCGTCTGACAACCTGTACATGCTGTACATGCTGTACATTGCTGTACATTGCTGTACATGCTGTACAGGATCGATTGATCAGAAAGGCAGATGTCAGATCACGGTTGCCTATTGTAGTTATTTTGTCGGTTTTGCCTATTTTGCCTGTTCTGCGGGTTTTACGCGACAAACGGAACAGACAGTTTGGTTTGAAAACCCTAATCATCGCAGGGCGTTAAATGCGAAAGTTTAAATGTAATAAACCTCAGAGACGTGATATAAGTTAATAGTCCAGGATGACTGGTTCGTATCGTTTTATCGTGATATTCAACAGGAAGACAAAATGAATCACAGGCTGGCACCACTGGTCTGGGCCATCGGAAGTCCATCTTCGGTCACGGATGTTACGCATGTCGATGCACAGTGGTGTGCATTTACCGGCCAGACATTACAGGAAAGCCTGCACAATGGATGGCGAGAACGCATCCATCCGGATGACCTCTCACAGGTTCTGATGACCATTGAACATGCTTCAACACGGCAGGAATCGTTTAGTGTGGAAGCACGACTGTGCCGCTTTGACGGTGTATATGAGTGGTTCCTCCTGACTGGCATCGTCCAGTCCACAGCATCTGGCAGTGTGACACACGGCGTGACGCAGTACATCGGCAGTGCGGTTTCCATCTCCGGCTATAAGGCAGGAGAAGCCCAGTTCGTCGAGCAGAGTGAACAGGAAAACTGGTACCGCACGGCATTCAATGCGACCGATCAACTGTTTACGCTGGGTGAGATCCTGGTCGATGATGCAGGCACGCCGGTCGATTACCGCTTTCTGGATTTCAATACGGCGGTTGAGCGTGCAATGGGCATTAACATCGAGCAGACGCGAGGCCAGACCGCACGGCAGCTTACACCACTGGTCGATACATGGTGGATCGAAACGCTGGGCCGGATTACCCTCTCCGGACAGGCCGAACATTTTGAGCGCTATCTGAAGCTGATGAGCGGATGGTATCTGATGTACATCCTGCCGCTGGGTGGATATAAATTCGCCATGCTGGGGACGGACATCACCGACCTGCGTGAAATTGACAATACCCTGCGGGATCGGGAAGCACGTTATCGGGCGCTGGTGCATGCGACATCACAGTCACTTTACCGCTTCAACGCGGATGGCACGCAGGTGCTGGAAGTGAGCGGACAGAACACGTCCGAGCCTGTGCCGGACAACGAGGTGGACGACTCGTGGATTGATTATTACATCCATCCCGAGGATCGAGAGATCACACGGCAGACATGGTTCAGCACGATGAAAAACAAAACCGCTTACCGGATGGAACACCGCATGCGTCAGCGTGATGGTTCATGGTGCTGGATGCTCACGCATGCGGTGCCGGTGTCGAACACCGAAGGCGAGATCATCGAATGGATTGGAGCATCGACTGACATCACAGAGCGCAAACGGGCGGAACAGCACAATACCGTCCTGACACAGTTCGCCGGGGAACTGGCAGCGGCAGTCACCAGTGATGAAGTGTGCGAAGTCACCGCGCGAGCCGCCGTCGCCGCCATCGAGGGCGGCTTCAGTGGTATTTACCGGCTGGGCGAAGACGGAAAGACGGCGGAGCGCTGTTCGACCTCGACTTCGATTCAGGACGAAGACTATCTGAAGAAATACCATCGCCTGACTCTGGATGACAGTACGCCGATTGCGTTCGCCATCCGTCACCGTCAGGTGGTATGGATTGAATCGCAGCAGGCGTATATTCACCAGTACCCGCATCTGGAGCAGGAAATTCGACGGCTGAATATTCAGGGTATTCTGTGCCTGCCGATTTTCGGCAAGCAGGGGACGGCGACAGCGGGACTGCATGTGAAGTTCACCCAGTCGAAGAAGACGACGCTGGAAGAACTCAATATCCTGTTCGCGCTGGCGCAGATCTGCGGACAGGCGCTGGAACGCACCGAACTTTACGAACAGGCAGAGGAAATCGCGGCGACCAGAGAACGTCATCGCATCGCACGGGAACTGCATGACGCAGTCAGTCAGGCATTGTTTGCATCGACGATCATCTCAGAGTCGCTGCCGAGACAGTGGGCGGCGGACTCCAGAGGAATGCTGAACGGGCTGGAACAGGTTGCGTCGCTCAACCGGGCGGCGATGGCCGAAATGCGAATGCTGCTGCTGGAACTGCGCCCGGAGGTGATCGAACGGACGAAACTGACAACGCTGCTGAGTCATCTGATCGACGCGGCAGCCGGACGCAAGAATATCCTCGGAAAACTGATGATCCCGGATCAGGTGCAGCCGCTGCCGCCGGAAGTCCATACGGCGCTGTATCGGATCGCGCAGGAAAGCATCCATAACCTGCTGAAATACAGCCGAGCATCCACTTTCGAACTGACGCTGTCGCAGGAGATCAATGAAACACGGCTGACGATCCACGATAACGGCGTCGGCTTCGATCTGGCGCAGGCATCCAGATCCGGCGGGATGGGGTTAAGTTCGATGAGAGAACGAGCCAATGCGTTGGGGGCAGAACTGACGATCATCACCCAACCCGGCACGGGGACGACAATCGAGGTGGTCTGGTATCAGCAGCCGATGGTGATGGTGTCATAAAGCACCTTTGATCGGGATATCCGTGCGGGCATCCCGTATCCGAAACTTCACCTGTGCCATTTGCGTATATTAAAGCATCTGCGTCCGTCGTCCGTATACCATTCACACCGATTGCGGCGTATGGATGGCCGCCAGCGCAGCTTGCGAGAGCATCGTGAGCTGTTCGAGCGGGTTTCAGCATTCATCGCAGCGCGCATCCCATCATCGACAACATCTGCCAAGAGCGCGAAAATGTCATAAACACTCGTCAATCATTCAGTTACTGAGGTGGACAAGATGCCCTTTCAAGCGATTCTGTTTCAAATACGGCTGACGTGGCGTTTACTGAAAGATCCGCGCGTGCCGATCTGGAAAAAGGCCATCCCGTTTCTGGGTGTGCTGTACGTCCTGTCCCCGATCGACCTCATCCCCGATATGCTGATCGGTCTGGGACAGATCGACGATCTGGGGCTGATGCTGCTGTCGATGCGGATGTTTGAATCATCGATTCCGGCGGATATTCTGGCGCAGCATCGGGCGGTGCTGGAAGGTCGCGCACCGGATAACATGGTCATCACCACCGATGATTATTCGGTGAAGTCCAATGGACAGAAGGCCAAGCGTAAAGCGAAGTCTTAACAGGCAGACAAAATGACAGGGGCGCGATAGCTATCGCGCCCCTGTGTTATTCCCGGCAGATGGCCCGCCCTTAGCTCAATTTGAGCTGCTGCGCCTGGACCTCATCCATCGCTTCGATGGTGTCCTGAAGGCTGGCGACCTCGTCCTGAATTTCGAGGCGAAGGCGCTGAGCGCGGCCACTGTCTACCTCGGATGTACCGAGGCGTGCCATCTGTGCGTAAATCGTCCCCAGTGAGGACAGCGTGCTTTCAAGCTGGATCTCGGCACGCTTGGTGCTGTTGACCGTCGCATTGAGGTTATCCAACTGCTGCTGAAGCTGCTCGACCTGCTTTTCCAGATCAGCACGGACCACCGGATCACGCTCGACATTCAACCGCTGGCGCACCTTCTCGATCTGCTGAGGCACGGCACGCCGGTCACGCTCGACAAGGGCATTGTCCTCGAAGGCGTCAATGTGCTGCGCCAGATCGTACATATGCGCGATCCAGTCGTTAATATCCTCAATAGTGTGCAGCAGACTTGTGCGCAGCGATCCATGTGCGCGTTTTGCCAGTGTCAGCATGTTGCGACGGTATTCCAGCGCATCGCGGACGTGCTTGCGGGCGACACTGCCGCGAATCCGGCTCAGGTCATACTGCTTTTCAAATTCGCGGGTAATGGCTTCCTGGGCGGCGTGTGGATCGGTCAGCGTGGCGAGGACAAAAGCCCCCGCAGCCCCTGCCCCGCCCACGAGCCAGAACCAGTTCTGGAACCAGGGCATGCTCTCCGGCGTACCGACACCGAAGTACAGCACCAGCGTAAAGATAATTGTGAAGGCAACCTGCCAACTCAGCAGCGAGTTACGCAGAACGGCTCCAACAGCCCGCTGCCGAACCTGATCGTCGGCCATACGTTTCCTCTTTCAGATACTTTCGTCTGCCATACCGGCGATGCCTGTCACGCTGATCGGTGTATTGTTACCGCACACCCTCATCGCGGACAGCATCGCGGAAGCGGACGTGCCGGATATGCACAGCATGCGGCACGTCGTCTCTACCATCATTGACATCTCCACCGGTGATCGGCGTGGCACTGTGACGCGCCGTCTGATCACCGGTAGCGGGTGAACCAGTCGGATCAGGAACCTGAACCGGACTGACCGAGCAGACGGTTACGGCGTTCCTGAAGCTGACGTTCCACTTCACCACCGCGCACTGCTTCTTCGATTTCGTCAGACAGGTTGCGGGTGGCCATATCGAGCTTGGCATCTTCGCGGTCGAGACGGGTGCGAATCTGCTCCGACAGGCTGCTGATTTCCTCGTCGCCAACGGTTGCGAGCTGGTCGAGGCTCTTCATGGTACGATGGGCGACCTTCTTGGCCTCGGCCAGTTCGATCAGACCACGCAGGTGTTCGCGCTCCTGACGGATGGTGGTCAGGCGGCCTTCGAGTTTCATACGCATATCGAGCATCGACTGGTACTGGCGTTCCTGATCCTGCCACTGCTCGTAGTATTCCTGCGCAAGCTGCTGCTTGGTGTTGAGGTCAGACTGGGCGGCGGCGGCGAGATCATCCTTGCCGGCGACAATCAGGGTGTCGATGTCACGGTCGAGCTTTTCAGCAGCGGCGGCGAATTCATCATACTTGCGCTTGAGGGTCTTGACCGTGCCACCGACTGTGGCGGTCGAATCTTCCAGCGCTTCCAGATTCTTCTCAACCTGACGGATGTATTCATCCAGCACCTGAACGGAGTTGGATTGCAGAGCACGATCTACAAGCCCGTGAAGATTGGCGTTGATCAGGGTCTGGATTTTTTCAAAGAGAGATGCCATCGTGCAGTCGTCCTTCCTTATGATTCGTGGATTGCTATCAGTGTTTGCTGGCGTGACCTTGGTAGCATGACGGTTTTGTCAGCGGGGCCATTTTGTCAGCGCGACAGCATGAAATCAGATATGCCTAGAGCATAAAACGTTATCGCGTGCAAGTATAGCACGACTTCCTTAATCAGGTCATTGAGCGTCCGGTAATTTATCCTATCTTACCGCACTTCCCAACCTGTACAGCCGTGAAAAACCGATGAGGATCACTGCACAGTTGCTTATACGAGAGAGAAGGTTCAGAGGTTTCGATCCGTCGCCATCATTGGGTATAATGCGGGCGATTTGCTCGCTTTCAGGCGCAATGATGTGTTTTAAACGGATGAATACGGAGATCAGTGACAGCCACATTCATCTGCATTCCTGCGCCCCGCTACCCCATACCGGATGAACCTATGCTGAATTATGACCGAGAAGCGCGCCTGACACTGGAGCGCATGTTACCGCATGTGACAACCCTTATCCCGGAGACAGCAGAGCGCGATATCCTGTTGGCCCGCATGCAAAACTATATGCCGACCGTCCTGCGTCTGCTGCATGAACTGTACGGCAGCCAGTACGATTTTTACTACCATCTGGAGCAGATTGTGCTGACGGCAGTCCGCGCCTATGCCGAGCGCCCTGCCGCGCTGCATGAACTCGACCGGAAGCGCGAACAGGACCCGCACTGGTATCTGAAACATCAGATCGTCGGGGCGGTATGCTATGTCGATCTGTTTGCCGGAGATCTGGCAGGGCTGCGGGATAAACTGGATTATTTCAAGGAACTGGGCATCAATTACCTGCACCTGATGCCGCTGTTCAAAGCGCCGGAAAATGACAGCGACGGCGGCTATGCGGTCAGCGATTTTCGTCAGGTCTCGCCAGATCTCGGCACGATGGACGAACTGCGGGCGCTGGCCGATGATCTGCGGGCAGACGGGATCAGCCTGGTGCTGGACTTTGTGTTCAATCATACGGCGAACGAGCATCCGTGGGCACAGGCGGCGCTGAACGGCAGCGAACATTACCGCAAGTTCTACTTCTTCTTCCCGGACCGGCGGCTGCCAAACGAATATCAGAAGCACCTGCGCGACATCTTTCCGGAACAGGCACCGGGCAGCTTTACCTATGTCAAAGAGATAGCACACTGGGTCTGGACGACGTTCAACCCGTTTCAGTGGGATCTGAATTACTCAAATCCGGAGACCTTCTGTGCGATGCTGGGGGAAATGCTGTTTTTAGCGAATCAGGGCGTGGAAGTGCTGCGGCTGGATGCGGTGGCTTTCATCTGGAAGCAGGTGGGGACGACCTGCGAGAACCTGCCGCAGGTGCATCTGATTATCCGGGCGATGAACGCGCTGACACGGATCGCCGCGCCTGCGATGCTGTTCAAATCCGAGGCGATTGTGCATCCCGATGATGTCGCCAGTTATATCCACCCGGAAGAATGCCAGATCTCGTATAACCCGACGTATATGGCGTGCATCTGGGAAGCGCTGGCGACGCGTGAGGTCGATCTGCTGCGACAGTCGATGCAGCACCGGTACGATCTGCCGGAAGGATGCGCGTGGGTAAATTATATACGCGTGCATGATGACATCGGCTGGTCGTTTGCCGATGAGGACGCGCAGGAAGTCGGCATTCGCGGCTTCGATCACCGTATGTTCCTCAACCAGTTCTATATCGGCAAGTTCCCCGGCAGCTTCGCGATGGGCGTGCCTTTTAACTACAATCCGGTGACGCAGGATATGCGCATCTGCGGGACGGCGGCATCACTGGCAGGGCTGGAGCTTGGGATGACACGTGGACAGCATTATATGGAGCACGCGGTGCGGCGCATCCTGCTGATCCACAGTCTGATTATCGGCAACGGCGGCATCCCGCTGCTGTACAGCGGGGATGAGATCGCGACCCTGAATGATTACAGTTATCGGTCTGATCCTCACAAGCAGGCCGAGCATCGCTGGGTGCACCGGCCAAAGTTCGATTGGGAACGGGCGGCACAGCGCCATGACTTTGATACGCCGCAGGGACTGGTCTTCAACGGCCTTCAGCATCTGATCGCGGTGCGGAAGCAAACGCCAGCATTCGATGTCGGCCAGATGAAGTTCTTCGACAGCCATAACCCGCATGTCCTGAGCTATCTGTGTAACCGTCAGGTGATGGTGCTGGCGAATTTTTCGGAGTACACGCAGCAGGTTCAGGTGGAGGCCTTACAGCAGTACTGGCGTCTGCTCGCTTCGCAGGCCGCAGTCTACGATCTGGTGACTGAACTGGAAGTCCAGCCGGATGATAAAGGCCGGATCACGCTGGAGCCGTATCAGTTTATGTGGCTGGTGATCCATAACGATGAGTAAGATTGTAGATTTTTGCAGATTTCTGTAGAATTACGCAGATTTTAACCCGGCATTGTACAGAGGTCTGTGTGACAGAACATAACTCAGCGAAACGCATCGGCAGTCGTATCAGCAGTCGTACTGGCGTGCTGGTGGCGCAGCTTGGCACACCAGATGCCCCGACTGCCCGCGCCGTACGTCCCTATCTGCGACAATTTTTATCCGACCGGCGGGTGATTGATTATCATCCGCTGATCTGGCAGCCGATCCTGCGCGGGGCCATTTTGCGGACACGGCCAGCACGGTCTGCGCGGCTGTATGCACGCATCTGGACAGAAGAAGGTTCGCCGCTGCTGGTCTATTCCAATGCGCAGGCGGAAGGCTTGCAGCAGCGTCTGGGGGATGGCTACCGTATGATCGTCGGCATGACCTACGGGAATCCGAGTATTGGCGATGCAATCCGCACGCTGGAAGCAGAAGGCATCGACCGGATTATCGTGCTGCCGATGTTCCCACAGTACTCCTCTACCACAACCGCATCGATCTATGATGCCGTCTATCAGGCGGCAGCGGGACGCGGCCCCTTCTTCAACAGGCACAAGCGCTTTATCCCGACCCTGCGCTTCATCGAACCGTATTACGATCACCCTGATTATATCGAGGCGATGAAACAGCATCTTGAGGCAGAGATCAGCGCACTCGATCATGTGCCGGACAAGTTCGTGATTACCTATCACGGCATCCCGGACCGCTACGTGCAGACAGGTGACCCGTACCGCAGACAATGTGAACAGACCACGCAGTTACTGGCCGATGCGATGGGCTGGCGCGATGACCAGTGGCTGATCAGCTTCCAGTCACGCTTTGGGCCGGAGAACTGGCTGGAACCCTATACCGAAGAGGTGCTGAAGGGGCTGGCCGCGCAGGGCGTGAAGGGTCCGCTGGTGTTTTCACCCGGATTTGTGACCGACTGCCTCGAAACCCTGGACGAACTCGGCAGCGAGGGGCGCGATCAGTTTGAGGAAGGCGGCGGCGAAGGGGAATACTATCGGCTGGCCCCGTGCCTCAACGCCAATCCACAGTGGCTGGATGCGATGGCGCGGCTGGTGCGGGACAATGCGGGCGGGTGGTGTGAACCGGTCGGGGCACGGTCATCCACTCACGAGCCACGGTAACATATCAGGCGAACAGGTTGGCGCTCACCTGACATGCCGTGTCCCTACTTATGGTTTTTGCCGCTCTCGATGTAAAACGAGAGGTCCTGTTCGAATGTCTCACCACCATAGCCGTGAATGAGCTGAAGGATCTGGGCGCGGTGATTCGTCCCGTGATTGACGGCGTGTGACAGCATCTCAAGAACAGTACACTTATAAGGCTGACCACGCAGGGGCACGATTTCAATCTCGCGGCGCAGTTCGTCTTCTGTGGTGTGATCGAGGTAAGCGCGCCATTTTGCCTCAATCTGATCCCATTTTGCGCGAATTAAGGGGCGGGTTGGATAATCCTCCGCAGTGAAGGTTGGCCGGTGGCCGTTATGAATGCGTTCATACCAGACTGCCTCGGCCCACATCACATGCACAACCTGTATATGGACTGAACCGACAGAGTACGCGACTGGCTTTACAAAGTCGCTATCGGAAATGGTTTCAATACAATTCCACAGCTTGCGGTGTGCCCAGTAATTGTAATCCCAGAGTGTGCGCGTCCATTGCAGCATTGATGTCCCCTCATGGTTTTAAGACGATGATATTGAATGACTGTGCTGGGCCGTTTTTGTTTCCATTTTGCTTCATCGCAGACACAGGATTTATCAGACGGACCTACTTGGCGTGCCATCTACCGACACCGTTAATTCAGTTCAAAGAGGCGTAGAAGCTTAAGCGCGACCTGTAGATTGGTGCGGGTCTGTGGATCATCAAGCCGGACATCGCAGATCTGCATGATGCGTCCTAACCGATAGATCAGCGATGAGCGGTGGATGTGGAGTTGTTCAGAGGCGGCCATGCCGTTTCCCCCGCAGTCCAGATAGACTTCGAGCGTGTGAAACAGATCGGCCTGCTGCTCGTCCAGAAGCTGGCGCAGTCCGGGGGCATAACGGCTGGTGCTGAGGGCATCCGGCCCGGCGCGGAACAGCGTGTGCAGATAGCCGAGGTCATCGAAGCTGGTGACGCGATGGCTGAAGCGCAGGCGTTCGGCGATCTGAAGGGCGTCACGGCTTTCACTGTAGGCCTGCGCCACACCCTTCACACCGCGATGGCTGCCGCTGATACCAATACGCGTGGTCTGACTGGCGGCTTCGGTTTGCAGCGTCCGCAGCAGGTCAGCGGCGATTTCAGACATGGCGCGGCTGTCCTGTACCAGCAGCAGAAGCTGGCCGGAGAAGATGCCGGCGACAGCAGACCACCCTTCCTGCTCGATCTGGATCGTCGTGCGCTGATAAAGCCGCGAGAGCTTGTGCGTCGGCTGGTCGGTGGGATGCGTGCCGCGATAGACGCACAGCAGACGATACGGCTGGCGCAGGTCGATCCCATAGCGCAGGGCGCGGTCCAGCAGCACTTCGGACTGATTATCAGTGGCCGCATGAGACTGCATCAGCGCGGCCAGCAGATCCCCGCGCTGGATCGCCTCTTCCCGCTGCACGGCTTCTTCCCGAAGCAGCAGCAGCGCGGCAATCGTCGCGCCGCTTTCAATCGCCATACGTTCGAGTTCACCAAGCGGACGGTCATCCGCGATGATCCAGACATAACCGTAAATCTCGCTGTTGACGACAATCGGCGCGAGGATGCGCTCCATCTCAAGACCGACATCCGGCATCTGGACGATGCTGACCGGTCGCAGCGTGCGCCGGATCTCCGGCAGGATGCCGCGCTCTTCCAGCGCCTGCACCAGCCGCGGATCAGTGTGGCCGTACTGCTGGGTATAGCGGCGGGCTTCATCGACCGGCGCGATATTGTGATTGGCGTAGGCCTGAAAGTTTTCGTCCTCGATACTGACCGACTGCTGCACCAGACTGGCGAGCGTCTTCGCCAGCGCCGCCAGATCGCCGCCTTCGAGTACAAGCTGCGTCAGGCGCTGCTGAATCATCAGGGCGCGTTTGACATCCCGCTGCGCGATCAACTGGTTGATGGTACGGGCCACATCGATAAAGCGCGTCTGATACGGGATGGCGATCAGCGGGAAGGCGTGTTCGTCAGCCACCGCGCAGAGGTAATCCGGGATCTGCGGCATGTAGCGCCCCACCGAAAGGCACAGCCCCGCCACACCTTTGGCGATCATCTCGCGCAGATAGTTGACCCGCCCATCGGCATCTTCCGGCAGATTGATGCCCGTCGTCAGCACCAGTTCACCGCCGTTGAGCCAGAAGGGGGCATCCGGCACACCGACGTTATGCACCCACTCGACCTCGTGATCGAGTCCGCCTGCCCCCGCGACCACCCGCGCTTCCTGAAGCAGTTCCTGTTTCAGCACATCGGCGACGGTGAATTTGTACTCAGACATAACAGCCAGTGATCGACAGTGGGTTATTCAATCGAGTCGTCGATCTCATCGGCGATGTCATCAACGATCTCATCGATCTGGACCAGCACCGGACTCGTAGGCGGTGTCTCGGTATCGCCGAAGTCGTTCGGCGTCGGGCTAACCTTTTTCGGACGACCACGCAGCACATCAGCCTTGAGCTGTCCACAGCCTGCGTCGATGTCGATGCCGCGACGGACGCGCACCGTCGCGCTGACGCCGTAGCGATCCAGCACCTCGATGAAGGTGTTGACGGCTTCGGTATTCGACGGCTTGCCATCAAACCCGCCGGTCGGGTTCAGCGGAATCAGGTTGACGTGGCACAGCATACCTTGCAGCAGCTTTCCGAGAATCTGCGCCTGCTCGACGGTATCATTCTCGCCGCGAATCAGCGCCCACTCAAAGGTGATGCGGCGGCCTGTCTTTTCGATGTATTCGCGGCAGGCGTCCAGCAGTTCATCCAGATCCCAGCGGCGGTTGACTGGCAGCAGGGCGCTGCGTTCGTCGTCGGTGGCGGCGTGCAGGCTGATCGCGAGGCGTACCTGTAAGCCTTCGTCGGAAAAGCGGCGGATCTGCGGGACAAGGCCAACCGTGCTGACGGTGATATGCCGCGCCCCGATGCCAAGCTGATCCATCAGGCGGCGGATGGCTTCGATCGTGTTGTCGTAATTGTGGAACGGCTCGCCCATGCCCATCAGCACGATGTTGCTGAGGCGGTCGCCTTCCGCATGCAGAATCGCCGCATAGCGCACGGCCTGCTCGACGATCTCGGCGGCAGTCAGGTGACGCGCAAAGCCCATCTGCCCGGTGGCACAGAAGACACAACCCATCGCGCATCCGGCCTGTGTCGAGATGCAGGCGGTGCGGCGGTCGTCGTCATACGGCATCAGCACCGATTCGATGAGCTGGCCGTCCGGCAGTTTGTACAGCCGCTTGACCGTCCCATCACGGCTGGATCGTTCGGTGACGATGTCGAGGGTGCCGAGGGTCGTCTCCGATGCCAGACGTTCGCGCAGGGGCTTCGGCAGATTGGTCATGGAGTCGAAGGATTCGACGGGATTGGTATACAGCCAGTCGTAAACCTGCTTCGCACGAAAGCGCGGTTCGCCCCACTGCTGAAACAAGGCGCTGAGCTGATCGAGATTGAGTTCGTAAAGATTGGTCATGGAGTGTTGAGGTGTCCTGTTAGTGATGAGGTCCTATTGTACACCCGTCGGGTGTCGTTCTCTATTGTGGAGAAGTCGGAGAGGCTATTATCGTCAGATTATGCCACAACTGAAGAAACCATTTGAATATTCAGAAAAGCTGCTCTGAATGTTATGGAAACACAGGACAACGCGGGCGTTGTCCCTACAAAAGATGCGAAATGTAGGGACAGGGCCTGTGTTATGCGCCGTAGGGTTTTACCCCATCGGATACGTCATTTAAGTTGTACCCCGTTTCAGTGAGAAAGTTTGAGCAGCAATGAAATCAAGCCAAATCACGTTCAGAAAC
>JAEZAF010000117.1 GCA_023430545.1 Chloroflexota bacterium | reverse complement strand
CGCATCGTCGCACGACTCAGGGTGATGGCGCGTGCCACGCCCCGCAGATCACCACTGACCAGTGTCACATCGGAAGCTTCCATCGCAATGTCGGTACCTGTACCAATCGCAATGCCTACATCCGCCTGCGCCAGTGCAGGCGCATCATTGATGCCATCGCCGACCATAGCCGTGCGTTTACCTTCGGTCTGCAACTGCTTAACAGCTTCCACTTTCTGATCGGGCAGCACTTCCGCCAATACACGTTCGATACCGACTTCACGTGCAATTGCCTGCGCCGTGCGTTCGTTATCACCAGTGACCATCACCACTTCCAGCCCCAGGTCACGCAGGGCAGCGATCGCCTCGCGTGAACCCGTTTTCACTGTATCCGCGATGCCAATCAACCCAGCCAGCGTACCGTCCACAACTGCCAATACGACCGTACGAGCCTGTGCCTGAAGCTCCTCAATCTGCGTCAGCGTTGAGTCAAGATCCTGTCCCTGTTCACGGATAAAGCGCGGGCTGCCGACGAGGACAGTTCTGCCTTTGACCACGGCCCGAATCCCCCGTCCAGATTCAGCTTCGAAAGACTCCGGCTGGTCAAGGATCACACCGCGCTCCTGTGCTGCTCTGACTACTGCCTGCCCAAGTGGATGTTCGCTGCCGCGTTCCGCCGTTGCAGTCAGGATCAGAAGTTCGGTCAGTTCAAAGCCGTTGAGAGGTATCACATCCGTTACAGTTGGTTCACCGCGTGTAATGGTTCCTGTCTTGTCCAGCGCGACGACCTGAATTCGCTTGGCGTTTTCCAGTGCATCACTGTTTTTGAACAGCACACCCACCTCTGCGCCGCGTCCAGTCCCAACCATAATAGCAGTAGGGGTTGCCAATCCCAGCGCACACGGGCAGGCGATGACCAGCACCGCAACCGTGTGTACCATTGCCGGGACAAAGCCCACCTGCCCGATCAGCAACCAGCCAAGAAAAGTCAATGCTGCCAGCCCCAAAACAACAGGGACAAAGATGCCAGACACCGTATCGGCAATCCGTTGAATCGGCGCTTTCGATCCCTGTGCCTGTTCGACCAGGCGAACGATCTGCGCCAGCGCGGTCTGTGCGCCCACCTTCTGCGCCTCGATGATCAGCCGTCCCTGTTTGTTGACTGTTGCCCCAATCACCTCACTGTCTTTTTCCTTATTTACAGGCAGACTTTCACCAGTGAGCATCGACTCATCAACCGATGAGCGTCCCTCAATCACGACACCATCAACAGGGATACGTTCTCCGGGTCGAACCAGCAACCTGTCCCCGATCATCAGATCATCGACTGGGATTTCAATTTCCTGCCCGTCTCGCAGCAGCGTTGCTGTTTTCGGTGCAAGTCCCATCAATTTTTTAATGGCTTCGCTGGTGCGACCTTTAGCGCGGGCTTCGAGCAGTTTCCCAAGGGTGATGAGTGTCAGGATAACCGCTGCTGTCTCAAAGTAGACATGTCCACCCACCGAGTCTGAAATACCCAGCACAATCCCAATCAACACAACGACACTGTAGAGATAAGCAGCCAACGACCCCATTGCAATGAGGGTGTCCATGTTAGCAGATCGGTTGCGGGCTGCTTTATACGCGCCAACGATGTACTGTCGTCCTACAATCACCTGCACAGGAGTCGCCAATAGTCCAAAGACAAACGGCCATCCCGACCACAGCAGCCAGTTCAATGCAGGATTGGGGCCTTCCATTGCCCCGGCAAGGATGTGTGCGCTCATGCTCGAACCCGCGAAACTCGCCATATAGAGGTCTCGCGCCATGCTGAGAATGAACAGTGGTATGGTAAAAAGAGCACCCACCAGGACCAACCGCTGCTGACGGTCAATTTCTGCCTGACGTGCTGCCCGTTCAGCATCCTCTGGCGCTTCCGCATCTGTCAGGTCAAGTACTCCATATCCAGCCGCCTCCACAGCCTTGACCAGGTCACCCCGTCGTACTGCGCCTGGAAGATAGGTGACCGTGGCTTTTTCCGTTGCCAGATTGACGTTGACCGACAGAATCCCCGGCTGCTTCTGAATAGCCCGTTCGACATTTCGTACACAGCTCGCGCAGGTCATACCGGTAATCGGCAGTTCCATTGATCCTGTTGCCACACCATATCCAGCATCCTGTACACGCTGAATGAGATGATTAACTGTAAGCTGGGTTGGATTAAAGCTGACACTGGCACGCTCGGTTGCCAGATTCACCGATGCATCTTCTACACCATCGGTCTTCTTTAAAGCACGTTCCACGTTACGAACGCATCCCGCACACGTCATACCGGTAATGGGAAGTTCAAGTTTGATTTCCTGCGACACGAAATAACTCCTCAATCCGTTAACGATCACAGTACTATCATAACCTGTCGAGGAAGGAATGGGATGCGCCAAATAGCGCGTTCTCCTGATGACAGGAATTCCTAAAATGCCAGTATAGGTGAGGAAAGTTGAGTGATTTGAACTTAGTGACAATAGCTTCGCGGCATTTCACGCGCTCACATAAAGACTTCCTGCCATATATATTCTGCGAGTTCTTCAGGGGTGTTGTGGCAGTCATTTTCCAGCCACCACGCAATGACACCAATGAGCGCTCCAGCATGGAGGTGTGCACGCAGGCTTACTGGCATTGATGTTTGTTTATCCACCCAAACAGTCTGGTTTCTGAAAAGCTGCTCAAGCTGAGCTGCCAGCGACTTTCGCCACAGAGTATAAAATTTGCCCGCCCCATCCCCGCAGAGCATCAGGCGATAAAAACGTTCACGAGTTCGAATATGCTCGAACATCGTCACCAGGTAACCCATACCATTCAACGGCTCTGTCATCTCATCAGGTAAGTTCAGGGATGCAAACAGTGATGTCAGCTCATCGTGCATACCGTGATACAGTAACCCATATTTGTCTTCGTAATGCTTATAGAATGTTGTGCGATGTACCATTGCACGTTCGCAAATGTCAGTCACGGTAATTTCCTCAAAAGCACTCTCACTCATGAGGGACATCAGCGCTTCCCATAACCATTTGTAAGTACGACGGACACGCAGATCCAGTCGTGAGTTCATCTACACCTTCCACGTACAGCGTCGATTAAACGACATTACTGGCGGCTTTGTTGCTTGACCTCATTGTGTTTCTAAAACTATAGTCACCCCAGCCACAACTGTAAAGATATTCGACAGATGTAGATTATCTTAAGGGAAGACAAAAATCATGCACCGGCATCCTCATCACTTTAAACTTCTGGATCGTGCTAATCGTGTTCTCAGGGCGCTGATGCGTGCTGGCGTACCCATCAACATCCTGGGTAATCCGGTTTACCTGCTCACTGTGCGCGGACGCAAAAGTGGGCACCCCCGTATGTTCGCGGTGGATCCCTATGAGTACAATGATCGACGCTTTTTGCTCGCTAGCCACGGAGTGAGCGACTGGGTTCGCAATCTTCGTGCCGCCGGGGAAGGCACACTCCAGCGAGGACGACAACAGCAGCAGATGAAAGCATTTGAGATGAGTCCAGAAGATGCCGGGCTAGTGCTGAAAGAAATTCTGCCAGCGCGGTTAGGCTCTCCCTGGCGCGGGTTTGTACTTCGGCGCACACTTGGCGTTAGTTCAGATGCTTCGCTGGATGAATTCATTGACGTTGCCCGACGTTGTCCAGTCTTCGAAATCAGTCCTTCATCCGATCCATCCTGATAAGCCAAAGTGTGGTACTACGAAACACTCACCGAAATGTCCACGAGTGTTACTCCGTGTGGCTGCACCGTGTATTCCAGCGTTAAAAATTCTGGACTGGCTGAAACGTATTTCACCGTGTTCGCCAGTTCAGCTTTTTTCCGAAGCACAGAGAGGTCTTCACGTCGAATGTGATCCGGTGCGCCCATCTCCAACCAGGCATCGACTACACTGCCATGGTCTCGGTCAAAGCGTGTAGTCTGGATGCGTAAATTTCCTTGAAGACCCATCAGGCGCAAGTCAAACTGCTTCTCTGGCTTCTGTTCAAATATATCGTAGAGCTTCCAAGTCCCCACAGCCTGTTGAATAAAACGACTGTCGTTACTTTCAGCCGTGTAATGGCTGTAGTTCCACATCAGGATCGAAATCCTGCCGTTGGAATGCCGCGTTACCACGAAGTCGTCTCCGCTGTCCAGCACTTCTTCACCTAACTGCGACAGAAACCAGTAGCCATGATAAGAAGGTTTTTTCAATCCCTGCGTGTTGATCAGACCGAATCCGCCGTGAAACGGTATATCCCCAAGTCGGGATTCCTCAAAAATGTCACTCACCACCCAGAATGAGAGTGAATCGGCATGTCCACGCCCAAGCAGATTATTCTGAATGATAAAAGGAGCTAAAAAGGCTGTATCGTGGACTGGATCCCGTGGACTGGGACTGCTGCTCCATTCGGTATAATGCTTTTCAAGATGAGAAAAACCGTTTTCTGCGAGGGTCTTTTCATAGCCAGTCAGATCAACCAGAAGGCGGTCCGGACCATCCCAGGTCATATATCCCGTGCCTTCCAGATCGACAGGGTGAAACGTGGGATAAGGGTGTGTCGAGAAAAAGTCAATCGGCAGGTTCTTTTCACGACAGACGGTCAGGAACTCGTTTCCCCAGGATGCAATTCCTGGCCCCGCCGATGCAGACGCCGTCGCAGGGCCACCTACTTTGAGCGTTGCATCCACCTGCTTGATCGTGCGTGCAGTTCGTTCATACAACTCTATATAAGCGTCAAAATCTGCATCTTTCCAAAAGACGGTCAGATCGGGCTCATTCCACACTTCAAAATACCAGCGACGCACTTCATCCACCCCATAGCGGTCGATGACATGACGGACAAACTGCTCAATCAGCCATTCCCATCGCTCCCAATTGTTAGGCGGCGTGATGTTGCCTTTCCACCAGAAAACCGTCTCCTCACCACTCGCCAGATCATATGGCATGAAACCGAACTCAACGAAGGGACGAATCCCAATCGAGAGCCAATGATCGTAGACCAGATCAACATACTGCCAATTCAGAATAGGCTGACCATCCTGTTCGTGATAGACCATCATATCATCGTGGAGCAGCCCATGCATTCGGATGTACTCGAACGGAATCTCCTGTTGAACGAGTTCCAGGTGTTTTTGAAAATCTGCTCGCAGCGCCTCAGCAACCCGGCCACCACCTACACATACCCGCCAGTACGGATTTAGCGGCTCGCCTTCCTTATTACAATCGCATGTTATGGAAATCGCATCGTTATTGAGCATTTTGAAATCGCCTCATTTGTGTTGAGGTGTGAGGATTCGCAGGAACGCGAGAACCTCCTGATATAGTTAGCAAGTAAGCAGTAGCAGCACCGTCTTCAATCGTGATGCACAAGTTCGGATTGAAGGCTTTCTTCATCGGAGTACTTGTGACATTTCACGAGCACATCATCAACGTAGATATCCGCTGGAACAACACGCTTACAGACATCCATGACAACGGGACACCGCCCCGCAAATCGACATCCCTGACGCATATACTCCTGATGCTCAAGTTCAGACAGGGTGACTGTTGTCGCCCAGCGTTTGGTGGGATCTGCCTGAGGGATGGAGTCACGCAGGAGCTGCGAGTATGGATGCCGCGGATTCATCAACACCTGTTCCACAGTACCCATCTCAACGATGTTGCCGCGGAACATGATTGCGATACGATCGCTGACATAGTAAGCGGTCGCTAAGTCATGGGTGATATAGAGGATACTTACCCCTAATTCGTCCCTGAGCTGTTTGAACAGATTCACAATCGACATGCGCAGCGAAGCATCAACCATTGAAACCGGCTCATCAGCGATAATGAGTTTCGGATCTGTGAGGAGCGCCCTGGCGATGGAAATACGCTGGAGCTGCCCACCCGAAAATTCATTCGGGTACTTCCCCGCAAAGTCCTGATAGGTTAAGCCTACCAGACGCAGTTTTTTGTCGATTCGATCAATGGCTTCCTGCTTTGATTTCGCTAAACGGAAGTTCTGCACGGTTTCATGAAAATATGAATCAACTGTCCGCAGTGGGTTAAACGTGCTGAAGGGGTCCTGAAAGATCGCCTGCACATTTTCGGTGATCCAGGGCTTTTCCCTCGAGGTTTGCCGTTTTCCATTATGGGAAATCGCCCCGGAAGTTGCTTCTTCAAAACCGATAATGATCTTCGCCGTGGTCGTTTTCCCACAACCACTTTCACCTGCCAGCGTGAAGATTTCAGCAGGTTTGATATAAAAGCTGACATTATCAACGGCTGTCAGGTTGGTCCTGACGATCAGATTGCCCAGAGAGAACTGTTTGGTGAGTTCACTAACCTCAAGCAGCTTATCCATGTTGTGCATCTCCAGCGAGCCAGCAGGCGACTTTATGATTTTCATCGATATGCGTAAAGTCTGGCATCTGCTCGCGACAAATATCCATCACATGCGGACAGCGGGGATGGAAGGGACAGCCTTTAGGCAGATTCATAAGAGAAGGCGGGCTGCCCGGGACACTGTCGCGCACACTTTTATCACCGAACTTTGGTAATGAGTTAATCAGGAATTGCGTGTAAGGATGAACCGGTTCAGCAAAGATCTGCTCGGTTGTGCCTTCTTCAACGATCTTTCCAGCATACATAACGCCTATTCGGTCAGCGACGTTGGCATGTACACCCATATCATGCGTCACTAAAATGATTGTATTCTTCAGTGTTTTCTGAATGTCCTTCAGCATCTGGATCACACCACGCTGTACCACCACATCCAGTGCCGTCGTCGGTTCATCACCAATCATAATGCGCGGATTCAGGGAAGATGCCAGCGCAATCGTCACGCGCTGGCGCATGCCACCTGATAACTGGTGGGGGTAGACATCGAGAACATTGCTGGGTAGACCCAGTTCCATGATCCGCTGACGGGCCAGTTCGAAAATTTCATCACGGCTTTGTGCATCAATGTGACTACCAATAAAATCCGCAAAAGTGGCTTTTATTTTAAGGACGGGATTGAAAACACTCATCGAGCCTTGCGGAATATAAGAGATATACTGCATGCGCAACTGACGTTTTTCTTCTGCGCTCATCTCGGTGACATCCACTTCGACATCATTGATGCGATAGTAGATCTGACCATCAACCAGTCGCAGCGGAGGAACAACTTCGTTGAAAAGCGTCTTCAACAGCGTGGTTTTCCCACAGCCACTTTCGCCCGCAATACCGTAGATTTCATTTTCATAGATCTCGATACTGACACCGTTAACGGCCTGGACCGTTTTCTTCGTACCTTGCATCTCTAGAACATAAAAGGCTTGCAGATTTTCAGTTCGTAGGATGGCTGTTTTCTTTTCCACCATTTGTTTGTTTTCCTACGCTCCAACTCGCTGAATGCGTGTGCGCGGATCAAGGTATTCACTGATACTGACGGAAAGCCAGTACAACGCAATAAACATCAACAGTGATAAGACAACCGGCGTCAGGATCCACCACCAGCGGCCCAATAGAATAGAGTGAGAGAAGTATGCCCAATTAAGCATCGTACCGAGCGTGGGAATATTGAGATTGACCAATCCAAGGAGGGCGAGCGTAATCTCCAACCCAATTGCCCATGACATATTGTTGATCAGAGTCGAGAAGATCAACGGCATGGCAAAGGGAGTGTATTCTTTCAGCACCAGTCTGAGCGTCCCTGTACCCGAAAGCATGGCTGTCTTCGTGAAGTCACGCTCACGCAGGCTCAGAACCATTGAGCGGATCAGGCGTCCATCCCAAGCCCAGCCGAAGGCTGCCAGCATCAGGCCCAGAACGGCCAGACTCATATGCTCTCGCACCATCATGGAAATCATGACGAAAATCAGGAAGAGTGGGATTACCAGCAGGCTATCACCCAAGAACATCAGCGCCCGATCAATAGCACCCCCCCGGTAACCTGCAACCATACCGACAAGGATAGCAATTACCCTTGAAACTAACGCCGAGATGAGCGAGATGATCAGTGAATTACGGACTGCGAAGGTGGCTTGCCAGAAGATATCCTGCCCATTTGAATCCGTACCAAGGATGTGATCAGACGAAGGGGCCTGGTCCCTTGGGACGACATACCACAAAGTCGGATCATAAGGCGAGAAAAAGGAGAGCAATGCCATGGTTACGATGATCATAAGTACGGCAAAACTGAAGGTAAAACGATAGTCTTTCAATAAATCTCTGAAAATCTTCATGGCACAGAGTTCCTTATGTATATCTGACTCTTGGGTCGAACAGGGGATATGCCAGGTCAACAATCAGGATGGCAGTTGTGATACCAACAATCGAGAGCATGGTGATCCCCATAATCAGGTTGTAATCACCATTGATGATGGCCCTGTAAAGCAGTGTCCCCAGACCCGGATAACCAAACACGATCTCGGTGATCAGTGCCCCACTGAAGATTTGCCCCAGCGAAAGCGCCAGACCTGTGATCTGTGGCAGTAAGGCGTTGCGGATAACGTATTTACTCACAATTCGGGAGTGGGTTACACCACCCAATCTGGCATACTGGACGTAATCTTCCGAATTGATATTCTGTACAAGCAGCTTCATTACCTGAAAGTTGACGGTCATCCCCAGGACACTGAGTGAGATAGCCGGTAGCGTTGAATGCCAGATGACATCTTTGATATAGTCAAGGGAGAGGGAAGGCAATGCGCCCAATGAAGCCCCACCCGAAACCGGGAACCACCGTACAAAATAGGCGAACAGAAGAAGCAGCATAAAGGCGAAGATATAATAGGGAAGTGGACGGATGATCATGGCAACAGCATCCAGCCCCTGTGACCATCGCTTACGTGTGTAATATCCTGCTACCCCACCGATAATATTGCCGAATATCCACGAGATGGCGGTCGTAGTCAGCAGAAGTCCCATCGTCCAGGGTAAGGCAGCACCGATGAGCGTGTTTACCCGCGCAGGAAACTGGAAGAATGAAACACCGAAATCACCCTGTGCCAGCCTGCCCCACATATCCCGATATTGCTCAGGCCAGGAACCCTCCAGACCGTACATTCTGGTCAGATCTTGGATGATGCCATCCATCGAGCCTGGTTCGAGTGTGGAGCCACGCGCTCGCATCTGATCAATCATTTTAATGACAGGATCATTCGGGATGAGTCGGGGAATAAGAAAAACAACAGTGATGCCGAGCCAGATGACTAAAAAATACGCAATCAGACGAGGAATAAGATAACTTTTTAAAAATTTCATGGTCTTGCCCTTAGCAAGCTATACCTCTTCCAAAAAAACAACTGTTGAAAGCATGTTCTCTGGACGGGCAAGCCCGCCCAGAGAGATTGATAGCGTAGTTGAAGGAGACGCTATCGACGTTATGATTCTTCGCCAGCGGGTTTCAGGAATGGCGTCATATACTTGAAATTTGGCCAGTGGGTATAAGGCACGGTGTAGGGGTTTTCACTGCCAGGCCAGTTGGTCCAGTAGGTTTCATCCCAGCCAATAAAGCCGATGTAGCCGTAGGTTGGCGTGCTGGGCATATTCCTGACCACTTCCTTAAGACCTTCGATGCCGATGGCAATGACCTGTTCGTCATTGAACGGATCCGTCTCGCGCAGCTGCCGGATGATTTCATCCATCTCAGGGGATGACCAGCGCGAGTGGTAAGAACTCTGCGCACGTTCGCCAACGGGGCGAATGTAGGCAGAATTCCAGTCGTCGAGTACGCGATAGAGGTCGGGACCCGCACCCCATGGTTCTCGCCCAGGCCATACCGTCTCTACATCAAAGTCACCGACGGCTCCGAGATCGGCACCATTTTCTGTGTTAAACACGGAGGCATCGATGCCGAACTTCCGCCACTGCTGAACCGCAGCGACAGCGTTACGTGCATCATGATTGGAAAGGACGGTGCCGGTCATGTAGGAAATCTTCCAGGGAGAGCCATCAGGCAGCAGCCACATGCCATCGTCGCCCTTCGAGAAGCCATTTTTCACCAGCAGTTTTTCTGCGATGTCGGGGGCATATTTGTACCAGCCATACCCGAATGTCTTGACGGTAAACTCCTCGTCCTCCGGGAAGACATAGCCACGGCTTCTGGCATATTCTGCCACACGCTGCGCCGCAGTGGGGTCATAGGGCGCAAAGGTCTCCCCGTCACCTACATCAATGGTGAACTCATTCAGCCACTCCTGCATCGGCCCGATGTAAAGCTCAGGATATGGCCCAAGGTGTGGGATATGTACCGGGCTTAAAGTCCCCGAGGAGTCGACAGCAATGCTCGTGTACTCAACAATGTCAATCGCCAGTGTCAACGCCCAACGGACATCGACGTTATCGAACGGAGGACGTGCCGTGTTGTACACAATACCGGTAATGCAGGGGTCGTTGTTGATGACGAAGGGGAAGGTTGGCTGGTAAGCGCGCGAGGTATCCGCCTGTGCCAGCAGCGCCTTCAGACCATCAGCGGAGAGTTCTACCACATCCAGTTGATGTGTCAACTGCGCCAGGATCTGTGCGCCTTCGTCGGCAAAGAACTGGAAGATGATATATCGTGGCTGAGGCTCACCATACAGGATACCAGTTGGTGTTTTATCCCAGTCTTCACGCTTTTCCCAGGCGGTCCAGCTACCCTGTGGGTCAAAGCTGTGCAGCTTGTAAGGGCCGCACCCTACATACGGGTTAAAGTTGAACAGCGTCGGATCTTCCTGCTGCTCAAAGATGTGTTTGGGGAAGATACGGGTACATCCCCAGCGATCAAGGAAGGTCGTGTGGAAGCGAGAGTTCGGCTGTTTTAACACGAACTCAACCGTGTAATCATCTACAGCCGTCACCGACTCGACGTTATCCACGAAGAAAGTATGAGCATTGAACCCTGAGTGCAGCATCAGAGATTCAACGGTGTAGACGACATCAGCAGCGGTGAAAGGTTGACCATCAGACCAGGCGACGCCCTCACGCAGCGGAACGGTGAGGGTCGTAAAATCCTCGTTATAGGTCGGGTTGCCGGAAGCAGCACCGTTGATGATTTCGCCCGTAGCAAAATCAACAGTCCACAGCGGCTCGTCAGCAAGGTTCTGTATACCGCGATCCTGCCACTTCCAACCCACCCACTGATTAAAATTGTCAGGTGTACCAACGCGTCCCGTCAGGATTCGGGTGATCAGGGTTTCCTCGCGGGGAAAGGTCCCCACCTGAGCAGCAAATGCTTCACTGGTTTTAACAAGCGATTCGGGGATGGGAATTAACCCTGTAGCCCCCACCACAAAAGCCCCGGTGCCAGCACTGAGAGCTTTTATAAAATCTCGTCGACTAATTTCGTGTGTCATTTTTTTTCTCCAAAATTTCTAAGCAGTGCAAAACGGACTAGTTAGTTCCATTTATATGAAAATTTCCGCTGTGCATCCCCTCCTTTCCCTTTCAACATTTTTACTTCACATCACTTTGGGGTTCGAGGCGGCGTACATGAATCACGAATGATGAGTTGTGTCGCCAGCACAACCCGTTGTGGCGGAAGACTAGGATCCTCAATTCGCTCTAACAGCATTTTGACAGCGATGTTCCCCATTTGCTCAAGGGGCTGGCGAACAGTTGTCAGCTTAGGGTAAACAAGGGAGGCTTGAGGGATGTCATCAAAGCCGATAACAGAGATGTCCTCAGGAACGTGAAGACCTGCCTCGCGGGCAGCATCGATTGCACCAAACGCTGCAAGATCGTTAGATGCAAAAATGGCGGTGGGTCGAGGATTCACACTTTGCAAGAGACGCTTTGTGGTCTCGTAGCCGGTTTGCTGCTGGTAGTCCCCTTCGACAATCAATTCTTCCCTGATGGGAATGTCACAATCAGCGAGCGCTGCTTTGTAACCAAGAAGACGGTCTGCGGCGCTGCGAATGGCGGGTGAGCCTTTAATGAAGCCTATACGTATATGTCCCAAATTGATCAGATAACGTGTGGCTTCATACGCGCCCTGCCAGTTGGTTGATTCAACAACACTGCTGTTTTCGGTGGCATCCGCCTGATCAATCAGAACATAAGGGAAGGCCTGCTCCCGCAGCAAGTCAAGATATGCAGTCGGAACCAGGGGAGCGATGAGCAGGATTCCTTCTGCCAATCCATTAGGGATGTCACTGACATAGGACGACTCTTTACTTGGGTGGCGATGGGTTGTGTATAACAGCAGGTCATAGTTGGCGCGAGCCAGTGCCCGATCGATACCCTGTGTAATTGTACCGACATAGCTGTTATCCAGATTCGGCACCAGTAATCCGATGATTCGGGAATTCCCACCCGCCAGGCTGCGCGCTGGGAGATTTGCAACATAACCAAGGCGTTCCACCGCTTCCATCACACGGATGCGTGTGGCGTCCTTGACAAATTCGTAGCCACTGAGAACGCGGGACACCGTCGCATAAGATACACCTGATGCGTGTGCCACATCTCTGATGGTGACCCGACGTCTCTTACTTGAGGAGTTATTTTCGTTAATCATCAAATTGTAAACGTTTGCAAAGAAAGTCGAAAAAGTGACGGAGTAGTCCGCCCAGGCATTATTTGTGTTCAGATTTCGTGTGACTGCCTTACTTTATTTATAACCCATCAGTGACAACAATTGAAACTCTATAGTCTCGATGGCATCACAGGTTGCAACCTCATACAGTTGCATTTTGTAACCGTTTGCAAAACATTATATGCGATTGTTTTAAACTCTACAAATTTTCGTCAGGATTTCTGTCAGACAGGCTGTGTTGAGAGAAAAAGGAACCATACAGATCAAGGTCTGAACGGAGAAACCGGATGATGAAATTATAGGAAATGTCAATTATTTCTAATTCTTGTCATTGTGCCGCGACTGATGATCTGAGGCTAGTGACTGGCATAATTATGTGGGGTGTATTCAGCGGAATTCGGCTTTATGAGGTGACATGTTATCTTGTAGGATGAAGAGGAAGCCCAGAATAAAGAAGGAAGTTGAGTTGGCACCTCCACAACATCCGATTATAAGTTCCCCAACCCCTCATCCTATATTACAATGCCCCGAAGACCTGATGCTGGCAGTGGTAGAAAAGGACATTTCCATAGGTTTTACTGTAGATGTATAGTCCCAAATTGTGATGGAACGGTTCAGAGGTGAATCGTCGGGTTGGGATTGCCAAACTTGGCAGTTGAACTTGAAGGGAGTCAGCCCTTTCAACGTTTTAGGCGTTTGGCTGTAAGCAGCGAGAAATGTCTGTAGATGTTGTCGAGCTCATCAAGCGTGGCCAAGAAATGACGATGAACTGTCGCTTCCTTCAACGTCCGGTTCATGCGCTCGAACTGCTTCTGTTGTGCGGGCGCTTCCGTGAAGTACCTGTCCCATAGATGCTTCCGTTCTTGGCTCGTCCATTTTGTACCACTATACTCTGGGACTATACAGCTGAACTTATGTTCGATCCTTATGGGATTATGGCCTAGTCTGTTCCAGTGTCTCGATATCCCGATAATACACGCGTGTTGGGGGGAGTGTATCCAGAATAATGGAATAAACTTTCCCCTCAGCATCGGGACCAATATTGATCTGGAATTCACCGGTTGTGAGCACAAACAGTGAGGACTGTGATACTTTCCCGATCAGGGTGTTTTGTTGAGGTGGTTGCCCTAAATAGGGCTTGAAGTCACTGTAGGCGAAATGCCCCGCCAGCACACCTTCGCTGGCCTCATCAAGTGTATATACCCCTATCTCCGGATTACCTTGCTCATCCCAGCGTGAGTAAAGCACATTCAGCAAATCCCCATGCGCCCAGTTGAGACGATCGTCTCCGCCTGCTGATCCGGATAAATACATACTCGGACCGGCACAATCCAGCACATAGACTGATGTGCGGATCGCAGGATCATCGGTTACATAGAAGTATGCCATTCCAGCCATCACGTCTGGGCTTGATGCATAAATCGTGAATGTGTAATTCGCTGAACTACTGTGGGGATAAGGCGCAGTTTCAAAGACCACTCCACCCAGATCAAAAACCCCTGTGATACTCACCGGAATTTGACGATTCACGACAACCCCCGCATCATCATACGCCACCAGAGCATATGAACCCTGAAACGTGTTTCCGTCACAGGAGACAAGGCCATATCGCACCAGTTCAATACGGCTGATACTTCCCACCGCCCTGAGTGAACTCCCGTTCAACAAAAGGCTCGGCACCCCGATCGCAATGAAAGCCAGCACGACAATAAGTAAAAGACGTGATTTGTCCTGTTTCACAATTTTCCCTCACTCTTATGATGGGTTATGGAAGCGAGCTCCTTCCATAACCCCGATTATTGGCTGCTAATTCGATGGCGCGGAAGGCAAAGGAATGAGATTGCTATCCAGCTTAATTTCGGCTTCTACTCCGGCATTACGCGACAGGTTGCCTGGTGTCAACAGCAGTTGAACATCATCGATAAAGAAGAAGCCTGTGTTGTAATCCGTGTTGACGGTAACGATGATCTTGCTTGGCTTGTCGGTAATCATCAGATTTTCAGTGAAGAGACGGTAATCATAGTTACCTTTCTTGATCTTCAGGATGACTTTCTGTTTTGGTCGTATATCATACTTAACGACAAGCTTTATGCTGGCCTTTTGTCCAAGATTTTTTGCCTTTACCTGTGCATTCAGCGTCAGCATATCGCCACGGCTGCCGTAAACCGGATTGACGATTTTCTGTTTCAGCATTCGATTCCAGTTATAACTGCCCTTTTCACCAAGGCGGAAAGCGCAGTTTCCTTCTGCAGCCTTCGCTGGCTTACACACCCGCCGCGGGATTTTATTCGGTATCAGAGGACGAATGATGTCGTCATGTCCTTCCAATAAAGTCCAGCCAGCGGCATACCGTTCACCTTCCGCTCCAGTGATTTCGAAACCTCCGTTGATCAGCAGATTGCTCACGTTACTGATTGCGTTGATTGTGAAGGTAAACGGCTGATTACTGGCCCCCAGTGTACCGTAAGCGTTAGAGGCAGTTACCGTCCATTCATATGTGCCATCTGTAAGACGAACCTGATCAGCCGTTGTCAGGGTGAAGGTACAGATGGTGCCATCACAGGTCAGTGCGTCACTATCTGCCACTCCCGTAACGTTCTGGAAGGATAATACCCCCGGAATTGAGGCTGGCATTGTCTGATTGATCATCAGATTAAACAGCGCCGCGTTTACAGGATCTTCCCACTGGAAGACATCCAGGGAGACACTACTTGAGATGACGAGATGATCCACAGGGCGTATGAGCGAGAAGCTGTTAGGACCCGTCATGATACTGTCTTTGACATTGACAGCAACCGTCCTATCAGCCAGTGCAGCATATTTGCCATCCAGACTCTCAACATCATGGAGGATCGTTTCCACCTGCCCATCGATGACAGCATCTTCTGGAGCACTGACCGTCAAGATCTGGGGCTGATTCCAGTCTGATGCTGTGAATGTCAGCATCACAGGTGAACCCTGATTATTGACGAGAATCCCCGCCGGAACTCCGGATGTCGTCGGACTGGTGTTGCCGCTATTGAAACTCAGTGTAATCATCACCGGACTGGTTGGCTCCGAGGTCAGGACGACGGTATAACTGTCGTTGCTGCTCGCTTCTGTTACCTCGGTTGTACCACTCTCAGTGATGGTCATCCCCGCCATGTCATTATCAGTGATGGTCACGCTGTGCGTTCCACTGGCAGCAGCCTGTCCAGTGATGGTACCGAAGCTAAGCGTGAACGTCTCGTCATCCTCATCTTGCACATCATTGACAATTGTAGTGTTGATAGGCTGTGTACTGTTACCAGCGCCTGCTGCAAAGTTGACCTGCGTTGTAATGAGGTTATAGTCTGCCGGACTGACTGCTGTCCCCGGTGTCTGACTGACTATAACATCGACACTGGTTTCCAGTGTGCCCCCACTTGGATCAGATGTGATCGTCAGCACGGCGTTTAACGTATACGGTGTGATCCCTTCAGAGACGCTACCGCTAACACTGGCGAAGGTGATAGCCGCCGTATCATTATCAAGGATGGTGACGCTGTGTGTCCCACTTGCTGAGACGGCCCCCGTCGTTGCCCCAAAACCAAGCGTAAAGTCCTGATCGCCTTCCACCAGACTATCGTTGACAATACTGACGACGATAGTCGTCCTCGCACCAGATACTGCACTGATATCGAAATCGACACTGCCAGATGTTAGGTTGTAATCGGCTGGATTGAGCGCGGTGCCATCAGCAGCAGTGATACCTGCGCTGACGGCACTGGTCAACACTTCGGTCCCGGTACCACTGGTGACCAGTATCAGCACAGCGTCAACCATATAAGCGGTAGTCGCTTCTGAAACATCACCACTGGCATTGGCAAAGGTAATTGCAGCGCTGTCGTTGTCCGTGATCGTCACGGTCACCGCTGGGACTGTGATGCCATTGTACAGCCCGTCGCTGCTGCTCACGGCATGGATGATCGCAGCGGCGTGACTGCCTTCAACCTTGCGATCATCCACAGCAGCCACTGTGACTGTCTGAGCGGTGTTCCAGTTACTGTCATCAAACGTCAACGTGACACTACCATCGTTCTCCCCCGCCACGGTGATCTCATTGCCAAAGGTCAGTGTTACAGTGACCGCACTGGTTGGGTGAGAGGTCAGAACCACCGTGTAGCTGTCAGTTGTACTACCTTCTGTCACCGCCGTTGTACCGCTCTCAGTGATTGTCACCCCAGCGACGTCATTATCGGTGATCGTCACAACATGGCTTCCGCTGGCAGCAG
>JAEZAF010000109.1 GCA_023430545.1 Chloroflexota bacterium | reverse complement strand
GTGACCCCGGTAGGACTCGAACCTACAACCAATTGATTAAGAGTCAACTGCTCTGCCAATTGAGCTACGGAGCCAAGGATTGAGCTTATTATAGAGCAGTCCGGCTGAAGGTCAAGAGTTTTTTTGCGCTCAACCACACAAAAACGGTATTAAAATTCAGCGGACGGCTCAGGTGCGCAGCTTTTCCCCGATAATGCGGGCGTTGGGATGAAGCTGGACAATACGCTGGCCCAGATGCCGGACGGCGACGTGCATCCCCTGCGTGGGGCGCGGACTGCCAATCGTGCCAAGTCTCAGTGTGTACTCGTTCGGATGTTCGGCCTCGTCCCCGTCTTCGCGCTTGAACAGGACCAGCGCTACCCGCTGCTCGATGGTAGGTTCATCGACAAAGACCTCATACATCAGCACGCGATCCCCCAGATAGACATGCATGTAATTGACGTGGATGTTGCCTTCGCTGAATTTCTCCGGCTGAAAGGCATCGCGCATCGCTTCCAGCGAGAGCGGCGTGTCGAGAATCAGATGCGGCATGGGGGCGTCCTCATAGACTGGGATATCGAGCGCGGGTTGGTCGTTGCGCTGGTAGATGAAGTAATAGCAGGTGCGGCCTTCCTTCTGCGCACGTTTCTCGTATTTGGTCACAGTGCGACCGGGGACGCTGTGAGTCCACGGCGTAGGCTGAAGGTTAGTCAGTGTGGGTGTCTCGGCCAGTAACTCGGCAGACATCTCGGCGTATTCCACAATATCCGTCGCCAGATGGAAGGTCGCACCGGGTTCAAGCCGATTCGCCAGCACATCGAGCGTATCACGCTGGATCAGGCGGCGGTGTCCGTGACGGTTCTTGAACCACGGATCAGGGAAATTGATGTGCACCTGCGAAATCGATGCCGGTGTGAAAAGGTGATACAGCGCGGTCTCGGCATGCGAATACAGCACACGGACGTTCGGCAGTTCGCCGCGCCGGATCGCGCCTTCGGCCTTCGTCAGGCAGATGTTGGAGATCTCCAGCCCGACGATGTCGGCTTCCGGATGCTGGCGTGACAGATGGCGCAGATACTGGCCATAGCCAAAGCCGATCTCAAGGATCAGTGGTCGTTGCTGCGTGCCATCATGCCCGAAGATCTCCGGCCAGTTGGCAGGCCAGGGAAGAAATGTTGATTGAAGTAATTTGTGAGAAGTCTGCACGTCTGATTATCGGATTTCGAACGTTTATTTTACAGGCGATAGGCAAGCGGTCAGGATGCCAGGTGCCCAGTATAACAAGCATGTCCGGAGGGCATAAGGGGGACTTGGTGATTTGTGTCCGACCTGTGGATTGCTGTATTGCTTGTGAAAGACGTAGGACGCGGCAGATGATCAGAAGGGAGCCGGTGTGCGCTGCGGCGTGCGCCAAACATTATGGCGAAGAATGACAGGAAGCACGATGGAAATCATGCAGGCAAGGCGGGTATTTACAGCGAACGCCTGCACGATATGAACGAGAAGATTCAGTCTCCGGACTTTTTGCGTGCATTTCAGCTTGACATGCCGCCAGTCGATCTCGAAGCGGTGGCGGATGCAACCCGTGGTCTGCTGGATGCGGTCGGTGAAGACCCTGAGCGCGAAGGTCTGATGCGGACACCGCAGCGGGTGGCGCGGGCTTACGAGGAGCTGCTGTCTGGCTACCGAATCGATCCCGTGAAGCTGATTAACAATGCGATCTTCGATGTCGAGTATGACGACATGGTGATCGTGCGCGATATTGAGTACTCGTCGCTGTGCGAACATCATCTGCTGCCGTTTTTAGGCAAGGCGCATGTCGCTTACATCCCGAACCATAAGGTGATCGGCCTGTCCAAAATCCCACGGATTGTGGATATGTTCGCCCGACGCCTTCAGGTGCAGGAACGCATGACACGCCAGATCGCCGATTTCATCAATGAGGTACTGGAACCGCGCGGCGTGGCGGTGGTCATGGACGGCACGCATATGTGCTCGATGATCCGTGGCGTGAAAAAGCACGGCTCTGGTATGACCACCAGCTCGATGTTGGGGGCATTCCGGGAGGATGCAGCGACGCGGACTGAATTTATGGAACACATCACCCGCACCAGTGGCCGCAGTCTGATCTAGATCATCCAGCTACCTGCGCTGAATCTGTAAAAGCTGATATTGTCAAATAAACCGCCCCGCGTATTTCCGAAGGGCGGTTTTGTTTGGATTGACACGAAATCCTGTTTTGTAATGTTCTGTAATTGCTTTTCGTTTCTTTATTGTGATAAATTTCACTTATAAGCAGATCTCCCAATCGTCACATGATAGAAGTCGAATGGAGCTGTAAGTGATGATGCCAGCGCATAAGGATGACACGAAGACACACCCTGAACCTGACCGTATTTCCTCACTTGAACCGATTGAACTCGGTGGATTGCAGCAGTGGATCACCCTTCGAGGCCATGATACAACGAAACCGGTGCTGCTCTATCTGGCAGGCGGACCAGGTGGCACTGATCTGGCATGGACGCGAAAATATCTGCCCGAGCTTGAGCAGTATTTCGTCGTGGTGAACTGGGATCAGCCGGGATCAGGCAAATCGTTTCGCGCTGTTGAGCCGTCTGCTCTCACACTGGAACGTTATCTGTCCGATGCGTATGAGCTTACGCAAAAGCTTCTTCATCGCTTTGGTCAGTCGAAGCTCTATCTGCTTGGACATTCATGGGGCAGTATGCTCGGTATATGGCTGATTCAGCGCTATCCGGCACTCTACCATGCCTATATCGGCACCGGGCAGGTAATCAACGCGGTTGAAAATGACGTCACCGGCTACGAACTTGCCCTGAAGTTACTTGCAGAAAAAGGCGATCAGCGAACACTGGCGCGACTGCGAAAGCTCGGGCCACCACCCTACCGTGAAGGAAATATTGTCCTGAAATACGGGGGCTACTCGACGACGCTGTACAACTACATGAAGGCACATGCCGAGGGCGAAAGCGGAAAGGGACGCCCCTCGATGACGCTGGATATCCTGCGTGCGGCGGAATACAGCCTCATGGATAAGATCAATTATTTCAGAGCGATCTTCAGCACCTTCAGGCATGTCTATCCTCAGCTTGAGGATGTCGATTTTGAGCAGCAGATCCCACGGGTTGAAGTGCCCGTATACTTTGCCCTCGGACGGTGGGATGTGAATGCGGTCTCCAGCATTGCCGCCCGTTATTTTGAAAGACTCGAAGCCCCGTACAAGGAACTGGTCTGGTTTGAGCAATCCGGGCATCTTCCCCATTACGAAGAACCGAAGCGTTTCGTGCAGTTTATGGTGGAGCGCGTGCTGGGAAATCACCCAACATAACCAGCAGATGTAACTCGCAGTTTCGGCAGCCGTATCAACTGTCTCTACATCTTCCAGTGCCGAGTTGGTTGTGACATTGCTGGCTTCCCCTATAATCATCGTAACAGGGTGAGCTGACCTGCAATCACAGTGCAGAGGTAAGGACAGTGCGTGGAAGCCGGAGAACGGATTCAACAGTATCAGATCGTGGAACATATCGGGCGTGGCGGGATGGCCGATGTATGGTCTGCACGGGACTTCCGCCTTAATCGTATGGTCGCAATCAAGACCATCATGCGCGGCTTCAGCGCCAGCACCGATCCAGTGGCGTTATTCCGGCATGAAGCACAGACCATCGCCCGCATGGAGCACCCGCATATCCTGCCGATTTACGACTTCGGCGAACACAAGGGACAAATGTACATCGTCATGCGCTATGTCACCGGTGGATCGCTGGGGGATGTGATCGCGTCCGGTGTCAGCGTACAGGATGCACTGCGCTACGGGAGTGCCATCGCCAGTGCGCTGGATTACGCGCATAACAATAGTATCGTGCATCTGGACCTGAAGCCGCAGAATATCCTGCTGGATGCCTATCAGTCACCCTATCTGGCGGACTTCGGGCTGGCGTCGGCGGTGGACCCTGAAGGGCGGGTGATGAATCCCGGCTCCGGGACGCTGCTGTATATGGCACCGGAGCAGATCACATCGGAGATGATCGATTATCACGCTGATGTCTACAGCTTCACGATTATGCTGTATCACATGCTGATGGGCCGGCTGCCCTTTGATGGGGCGATGCCGCTGGCGCTGAATCAGCTTCAGCGTGCCGGAGAACTGCCGGAGATCACCCATCTGCCGATGAATGTGACACAGATTTTAAGGCGTGGCACTTCGCTGGATGTACGCGACCGCCCGGACAGCGTGATGGCGATTATCCGTGATGTGCAGGCCGTGCTGTCTGACAGCGTCGATGTGCGTCCGGCAGATCAGCCCTCTGACAGCCTCGCGAGTCTGTTTATCGTTCCCATGCTGGCGGAGCGAACCTCTCCGGAAGTGCGCGAAGCAGCCGATCTGTATCAGCGGGCCAAGCGCGAATGGGCCGGGGGCAAGGGGCGCTTTCTGCTCGGTGTGACGCATTACCTGTACATCAGCGACTATTACCGCCATGCAGACCGTTACGGGCTGGTACTGGATGATGCTGGCCGTCAGATGCTGCTGCGCGGCGCACTGGAATATGACCGTGACATCGATGTCTGGTGGGATACGCTGAACGATGACAGCCGACGCTGGGTGTGCCTGCACGCGATTCGCAGCCCGAACCCACCAACACGGATGCGGGCCATGTATCGGTTGGAGACGCTGCCGGATATGACACCGCCGCGCATCGCGCAGATGGTGGCGCAGGCGCTTCAGGGCGAGAACCGGCGTGAGGTCCGCATTGCGGCGCTGAAGGTGCTGGCGACACGGGCGCATCTGGCAAGTGACCCGACCTATGACATTAAAACCGAATATCGCGGCCAGATGCTGTCGTCACTGACACGGCTGGAGATCATGATGGAGCCGCGTGGTGACTGGATGGAAGGGGTCTATACACCGGAAATTGATACCCTGATCGCACAGATCGCACTGGACACCAGCGACCCGGAAGTCGCGGAATTTGCAGCACGGACGGTTGGGCGCATCCGATCCCTGACGGCGGTGCGCTATCTGGCGAAACAGCGGCGGGCTGGTTCACCGGGGGCGCTGCGGGCGCTGGCGGTGGTGCGTGACGAAGCGCACGATCTGCCACAGGGTGTGCATCCGCTGATTCGGTCTTATGCGTGGATGGCGAACACATGGCGGCGGGCGTTCGATAAACCCCTGACGCTGATCTGGCGCTTTCTGTTTGCCGTGCTGGGCGGCTGGCTGGGGATGGGCTTTCAGGTATACACCACCTTCCGCTCAGAGTCGGTCTTTAACCCGGACCGGATCGCCAATACGCTGGCCTATGGGCTGATCTTCGGCGTTTTTATCGGGATTGTGGTGCTGCTGGCCGATGAAATCCCGTCGCGGCTGCGCGGCTTCTGGCGCTTCTGGACACGAACGGCCTTCAGCGTGATCGCAGGGATTGGCGCGGCGACTCTCACATGGGGTGCGGCCACTTATATGTACACCAAGCTGGACCCGAACTGGGATCTGATGCTGTTTGGTGGGTTCTGGCTGGCGATTGGCTTCTGTTACAGTGCACTGCTCAAACTGCGCGGCTGGCTGGCAATGCCTTTGACAACGGCCTGTATCTTCATCGGAATTTACGCGCCGTTCAATAATTTTTGTCAGGCGTCGGGGCTTTGTCCGCAGTCCCCCGGATTTTCGGTCGCACCGCTGGGCCTGACCGGGCTGGGATTGGGCATTCTGGCCGGTCTGCTGATCGGCGATAAGTTTGCAGACCGTGAGCGCTTCAGGATCGCGCTGAATACCAGTGATCCTGTGCGGGTGTTGGTGGGGGCGGGGATGGGTGTCGCGCTGGCGGCCCTGCTGTGGATGATCAATCTCGTACTGCTGCAAACCAGTGGGCCGGATCTGCTGTGGTCGAGTGTGGTAGGAATGATTGTCTTCGGGCTTATGACCAGCGCCCTGATGATCTTCCTGCTGGATCATATCAGCCGGATAGCGTTCATCGGCGGACTGCTGGCAGCGTTTATGGCGGTGCTGGTGGTCGTCAATCCTTCCATCACCACCTTCAGCACCTTTGAGTCATCACAGTTTGGCTTCGCACCGTCAGGGATGGATGCACTGCTGTATTACGATCTGAGTCAGGAGGCCTTCGAGCAGTCTGGCGCGATTGCCTATCCACAGTTGTTCAGCAGCGGTGGCGTGCTGGCATTATGCATCGCGCTGGGTGGATACGCGGTCGGCGTGGCACAGGATACCGTGCGGCTGCGGACAGTCTGGCGGCGGTTTATGCTGCGGCGTCAGGCGGCCTCGATGCGGGGTCGAACCGTCGACAGCCCGACGCTGCCTGAGCAACTGCCGGATGATCCGGTGCTGACAACCGAACTGCGCCAGCGCCCCAGCCCATCCACGACGATTCTGGATCTGCGGGCAGGGGCGGATGACTATTCCAACACAGCCTATGATCTGGAAACCGACGCCTATGCAACCCGTCCGGAAGAGGATTACAACCTCGGCTCACTGGCTAATCTGCCGGATGTGCGCGGCGATGGGGACACCAAGCCGATCCGCTAGGGATAAATGGGTAGGGAGACGTCATGCCAGGTGAAGCGCCAACCGTGTCTGCTTGTAGAGACCGTACGGAAAGCGTTGCGCTAATATGGGCAAGCTGGACATCGTTCCCGCAACGGTCCCGACACAATAGGCAGTGTGTAGGGACAACGCCTGCGTTGTCCGCTGTTTTTATCATTAACCGTCATCTTTCAACATGGTTTCTAAAGGCTGTTATGCACTTTTAAAGCCTCACCCTGAGAAATGCAGTTTCTCCGTCCCGAAACAGGTTTCCCTGGAGAAGGGGATTTAGGGTGGGGTTAAGACCGCAGGACGAACTCAATTCTGAAAGTTCATAACACGCTCTAGGTATAAATGGGTAGGGACAGGGCCGCATTGCTCGCAATGGCGCTCTGTCCGCGCCGGAATCCAATTTCCAGACAGGCTCTAAGTTTTTGGTCCACTTCGTTTGAAAATTCGAACCGTGTGATCCGAACATCTGTGCTATAATGGATAATCCTTGCACCTTAACATGGATGCAAAATCCGTATGATACCGCCGCTGCGGTCTTCTGCACTTTGCAGCACTTTGCAGCACGAATGCGCTGCAAATCTGCCCCCGCCGTACATTTTGAGGGGAAAATCTGTTGCCGCAGCATTTTTCTTTGTGCGGCAGCAGCAGCAGCAGCAACTTGTTGTTACAGACAGCACTTTGTGGCGCACTGCGCCAGCTTGCGGCACATTTACGCCGCTAATTCTGCCATCACCGCCCATTTTGAGGGGAAATTAGTGGCGGTGGCGTAAATTTTCGCGCCGCCACGCCACCGCCACAAGCCGCAGACAAAGAAAAAACGTCTTTCGCCTGCGGCCCACATGCCTGTGCAATACCTGTGAGTTTATTCTGCCAGTTCCACCGGCTGGTTGAGCAGGTGCGTCAGCAGATCGATGCAGGCATCGACATCGCCCTGATCGACAGTCTCACTGGTCGTGTGGACAAAACGGCATGGGATCGAGATACATCCACTGGGGACACCAGCCCGCGAAACGTGAATGCGTGAAGCATCCGTCGAGCCGCCGCTGAGGACTTCGAGCTGATACGGGATGCCGTTGGCCTCAGCGGTGTTTACCATCCAGTCACGGATGGCCGGCGGGACGACCAGGCCCGGATCATGCAGTTTGATCGCGGCTCCATTGCCGAGCCGTACCGCCATCTTCGCATTGTGCGGCTGATCGCCGGTATCAGTCACATCGAGTGCGATGCCGAGATCCGGTTCGATGGCGAAGGCCGCTGTCCCTGCGCCGCGCAGCCCGACTTCTTCCTGTACGGTGAAGACGAAATACACCTCATTAGGTGAGGTGCTGTCGAAGCGGCGCATGGCTTCAATCGCGACAGCGCACCCGACACGGTCGTCCATCGCCTTGCTGATCAGCCGGTTACCACGTGTCTCCAGCTCTCGCCAGAAGACCGCCGGACTTCCGGGCTGAATCGCAGCCCCTTCGTCAGTGCCGGTGCTGACATCGACAAAGAAATCGGCAATCTCGACGGTGCGGCTTTTACGCATCTCATGCAGGCCGATGACTCCGACAGTGCCGTCTTCGAACAGCAGGCGGCTGCCGAGCAGGGTCTGTTTCAGCAGGCCACCGATTTCCGCCACGCGTAGATAACCGCTGACCGGTTCGACATAGGTCGTCATGACGCCGATTTCGTCCATATGGGCGGCGACAAGGATCTTTTTGCCACCTTCCTTCAGGGTTCCGATACGGCAGATCAGGTTGCCGAGGTTATCCACGCGGATGTCGTCACAGTAGGCGGCCACTTCTTCCTGGATGATGCTGCGCACGTGATGTTCAAAGCCGGACGGCCCCCAGGCCTCGGTCAGTTTTTTAAGAAGAACAGTATCCATTCAGGCGACACCTTCATTTGAGTTCAGAGGGTTAGGTATATGGAGCAGGATGGCACAAATTGCAGATGATTGTACTCCATCCTGTGCCCGATGAGCCAACAGCGACAGGGTGTGGAGGGTCGTCACATCACAGGCCATGCAGCAGGGTATGGAACTCTTCCACCAGCAGGCGGAGATCGTGCAGGGGCAGGAAGGCGGCTTCCGCAGCACGGATCAGGCACGCCTTGAGGTCTTCCAGCGAGAAGCCCATATGCATCATGGCGCGGGTCAGTTCGTCAGTCAGGGTGATGTTGCTGATCAGTGGATCATCGGTGTTGATCGTCGTCAGGATGCCTAAGGATGCCAGATGCGGCAGGGGATGGCGATCCAGACGTTCCACGACACCGCTGTCTACATTGCTGCTGGGGCAGACTTCCAGCACAATCCCGCGCCGGATCATCTCATGGACGAGGGCGGTGTCTTCCAGTGAACGGATGCCATGTCCGATGCGTCTTGCGCCCAGCGTCTCGATGGCATCGCGCACGCTGTCAGCACCCTGCCATTCACCGGCATGGATGGTCACAGCGAGGCCGTTTTCGCGGGCATGGCGGAAGCTCTCGGCAAACGGCCCGCAGGGATAGCCTACTTCCTGCCCGGCCAGATCCACGGCGACCACGCCCTGCGAGCGAAAGTCGAGTGCCGCACGCAGTACCTGCTGTGCGAACTCGACACTCTCATGACGGTTGACAGAGACGATATACCGTACCTGAATATCGTGCTGCGTGGCCTGCTGGTTGGCGGCCTCGCATACCCAGCCGATGACCTGCGCGGGTTCTACCCGGATGATCGAACTGAGAGCGCGGGGGGTGAATCGCAGCTCAAGATAACGGATATTATCCGCAGCGGCATCTTCCACAACTTCGCGTGCAATCCGCTGGATCACCTGCGGTGAACGATAAAACTGGCGCAGGGTCGCGAACTTGCCGAGAAAGTGGGTGGCATCGCGGCGCTCGTCCGGCATCATCTGGACGAATGGGCGAAGCAGTTCCGTATCGTATTCCGGCATTTCGAAGGCGTGTTCGCGGGCGATGTCTACCAGTGTCTGCAAGCGCACCGAACCCTCAAGATGCCGGTGCAGCTCGATTTTGGGCAGTGCCTTGATATGCTGGTATAGGGTCTCCTCAACCAAGGTGAACCATTCCGGTGTGCAGTTTTTCCCTGGTATTCAGCATCAGAGGGTCAGGAATCGCCATTGGGCTGATGATCTTTCACAAATTACGACGGGGATCCTTTTTCGGGCACGATTCCGCTGTAGGGGCGACCCTGCGTGGTCGCCCGTTTTCTCCGTATTGAATGGTAAAACGACATAAGCCCAAAGCAATCACCTCAGTCATGCATTGCCATCGTGGAAGCTGAATGTAAGGAATATTACCGATCCTTCCATAATGCTCAATGTGAGGCAGAAATGCAAATAGTCTGCTGATAGGTGGTCTGATTGTCGGCCTGCTTCTGCGACAGATGCTGCACGAAATCGCGATAAAGCCGGAATAGAAAACGTCGATCATCCATGCAGTGTGAGGGTGACCGACGTTCAGCGGTGATGAGATGGTGAGTGCCAGAAATCTAGAAGTCGTGGCGAGCGTTGAACTGCATGCCGCGGATGACATGCGAAATGGCTTTGACCCGGAACTCGCGATCCTGACACGCCTCCATAAAGGCATTGATCAGGCGGCGCGTCTCATTGTCATCAGACAGACAGTAGACGTTGGTCCCACCGATCACATCAGCCTGCAGGACGTGAACACTGACCAGTTCGTTGAGTTCCCGTTCCACTGTACGCACATCACGTCCCGTATACTGCGCGATATTTTCCGCGGTATCGCGTGTGTGGGGATTGTGATGGAAGAAGCGGACAAGGTCCCACTTGATAAAGGAGTTGACCTGATTGCGAAGAAAATCGTACCAGTCCACGCTTTTCTTCGCCCCTGAGTTACCGCTGCTCGCCTGAGTATCCAGTTTTGTGTGCATCTTGTTACCCATCCGATGAACGTTCAGCCGGCTTACAATATGGTGATACCTGAGGTCTGAACACGAACTTATCTCTCTCCAATAGTAGAACAGATTTGGCTTCAAGCCTACAAGTAATTGATAAATTTACCCAGTAAACCGTAAATTTTGCCATTGTGACACTGAACGGTCACACCGAATAAGGCCGGACAGTCTCTGTAAAACGGTGCAGACGGTCCGACCTCAGGGTTATCAGGTGGGTGTGGGTGCCCGACCTCAGGCACTCACGTTGGCACGGTCTGCCTTATAGTGACACTGTTTGTACTTCTTGCCACTGCCGCACCAGCACGGATCATTGCGCCCCAGTTTGTTATTGGCGCGTGCTGGTTCTGGCTTGGTGTCCTGAACTGCGCCGGGACGTGTGGCCTGCATCCGCCGTGGCGCTGGCTGGCGCTGGACGACGTTGATCTGGGTACGGAAGATGTCCTGCACGGCCTGCCGCCGGATTTCGGTACGCATCTCATTGAACATCACGAAGGCTTCGCGCTTGTATTCGACCAGTGGGTCGCGCTGGGCAATTGACACCAGACCAATGCCTTCGCGCAGGACGTCGAGGTCGGTCAGATGGCGCTGCCAGTGATTATCAATAGCACGGAGCATCACGCGTTCTTCGGCCATTTTTGCCAGCTCGCCGAACTCGGAGATCTTGTTTTCATAGGCGGCATTGGCCGCGTCGATAATCAGATCCTGTAATTCACCATAGCCGTCTGCATTGGCCAGAGTATCAGGTGTGATGTCTTCAGGCACAGGGAAGATCGTATACAGGCGCTGATACAGTCCCTCGACATCCCAGTCTTCGGGCGCATCATCCTCGGAGATATATTCCTTGATCTCGCGAGTCAGCAGTTCCTGAAGCATGTCGTAATACTGTTCGCGCAGATCGGATTCTTCCAGCATACGGGTGCGCTCCCCGTAGATGATCTCACGCTGACGGTTGACCACATCGTCGTATTCCAGCACGCGCTTGCGGATGTCGAAGTTGTGGCCTTCCACACGGATCTGCGCCTGACTGATTGAGTTGCTGATCAGACGGTGTTCAATCGGCTCATCTTCGGGGATGTTGGCCCAGTTCATAAAGCCCTTGACACGATCACCGCCGAAGCGCTTCATCAGATCGTCTTCGAGGCTAAGATAGAAGCGCGTCTCGCCGGGGTCCCCCTGACGACCAGCACGACCACGGAGCTGATTGTCGATACGGCGGGCTTCGTGACGCTCAGTACCGAGGACGAACAGACCGCCCGCGTTGAGGACATTCTGACGATCCTGCTTCACCTGTTCGCGGGCTTTCGCGAGGGCTTCCTGCCACTGTTCCGGGGTGGCGTCGGTTACATCGAGGCCCTGATGGCGCAGCGTCTCACGGGCGATGCCTTCAGGGTTGCCACCGAGCAGGATGTCAACACCACGACCGGCCATATTGGTCGCGATGGTTACGGCTTTTGGACGGCCAGCCTGCGCGATGATCGATGCCTCGCGCTCGTGCTGCTTGGCGTTCAGCACCTGATGCTTGACACCAGCGCGGTCGAGCAGTTTGCTGAGGCGTTCGGATGTCTCAATGGCGACGGTACCGACCAGCACCGGCTGACCAGCGTCGTAGCGTTCCCTGATCTCGGTGACGACAGCGTCGAACTTGGCCTTTTCAGTCGCGTAGATCAGGTCTTCGCGGTCATCACGGACGACGGGAACATTGGTCGGGATGGCAACGACTTCCAGGTTGTAGATCTTCTCGAATTCTTCCGCTTCAGTGAGCGCCGTACCAGTCATACCGGCCAGCTTCTTGTACATGCGGAAGAAGTTCTGGAAGGTGATGGTTGCCAGCGTCAGGTTTTCCTGCCGGATCTGCACGCCTTCCTTCGCTTCGATGGCCTGATGCAGACCTTCGGAGAAGCGGCGGCCATACATCATACGACCGGTGAATTCGTCCACGATGATGACCTGACCATCCTGCACGACGTATTCGCGGTCGCGGTGATAAAGGGCATGCGCTCGCAGGCTGTTATCCAGATACGGGATCATCTCAGCATTATCGGGATGATAGAGCTGGTCGATCCCCAGTTTGCTCTCGACCTTTTCGATACCGGCTTCGGTCAGATACGATACACGGTCCTTGAGATCGACGACGTAGTCGCCATCGGGTTCTTCGTTGTCGATGCTTTCCTGACTGCTCGGACTCAGCGTGCGCACGATGGCGGCGAAGGTCTTGTAATAGTCAGATGGGGGGTCAGAAGGGCCGGAGATAATCAGCGGCGTACGCGCTTCGTCGATCAGGATGTTGTCCACTTCGTCGACGATGGCGTAGAACAGATCGCGCTGCGATTTCTGCGACTTTTCATAAATCATGTTGTCGCGCAGATAATCAAAGCCGAACTCGTTATTCGTCCCATAGGTGATGTCGGCAGCGTAGGCTTCACGGCGTGTACACGGACGCAGGTTCTGGTAGCGATCATCTTCGGATGGGAATTCGGGATCGAAAATAAACGATCCCGTGTTGGGATCGCCGCCAGTGTTCTGGATGACACCTGCTGTCAGACCGAGCAGGTGATAAATGTGTCCCATCTGCTGGAGGCCGTACTTGCTCAGATAGTCGTTGGGGGTAACGAGATGCGCCCCTTTGCCGACAAGGGCATTCAGATACAGTGGCAGGGTCGCGGTCAGGGTTTTACCTTCACCGGTTTTCATCTCGGCGATGCGGCCAGAGTGCAGCACGATGCCGCCGATCATCTGTACATCGTAATGGCGCTGTCCGAGGGTGCGGACGGCTGCTTCCCGAACGACGGCAAAAGCCTCTGGCAGAATATCATCCAGCGCTTCGCCATCAGCCAGCCGCTGTCTGAATTCAGTGGTTTTTGCGGAAAGCTGCTCGTCAGAGAGCTTTTTTATTTCGGGTTCCATATTGTTGATAGACTCAACAATTGTGCGATACTTCCCCAGCGCCCTTTCGGAGGGATCTCCGACAATGGCTTTTACCAGGTTCCTGAACATACGACCTCGATTGCTTCTTTGCTAAGCACTAAGCCCGATATTATAGCATAGCGATGTAAACACAACGTTTGAAATACTTTAATCCTGGCGAGCGCGGGCCTGTCAACCGGAATACGTCACAATTTAGAAAATCCGAGCGAAAACTGACCCGTAGAAGACCACAGTGAATTTTCCTTATTTACTTTTCAGATTGTGCGTGCTACACTTTGTCTATCGTTAAACGAGCAAAGGAGGTGGTCCATAATGTATGGTCAATTGGTGGGGGTTACCCTCTAACCACTCCTCTAACGGGGTGGCATTTCAGTAAGAAGTGTATACCCTACCCAAGGACAGCCCTGCCTCTACAGGGCTGTTTCTTTTTCTGCCAAACGTTGATTTTCGGGTGTATACTTGCCAAAAAGGTGAGGGTCACCATGATCAGAAAATCACTTCCGCCCATTCTCATTACAGTATTTGGTATCCTTGGATTGATATGGATTCTCGCCATGTCATCCTCTCTACCTTCCACCGCACAAGAGGGGGCTGTTCTTGATGAACAGACCCTGACACATATTGCCATTGAAGCTGCACAATTTTATGGATTGAAGAGTGAACCTGAAATCCTGTTCTCGGAGTATGTTCTTGCCAGAGAATTCGGGCCGACGATGATAGGGAGCGATGTGCAGCGCGAACCCGACATGCTGGTCTATGTGCTTTCCTTAAAAGGCGAGTTCGAACCGGGAAAATCCGGTCCTGTTTTCGTACCTCCCGGTCAGGACCCGTCCATAGCGGATCGTTATGCCCCAGAGGGTTTTACCTTCGCGATCAATGCCCGTACCGGTTTTATCATGTTCGAGCGCACCCGACCGGAGACGAGCCTCAGTGCGATGACGACTGATCATGAACGCGCTGCATATGACATGATGTCGCGTGAAAAATGGGAACCGATTGTGGACAATAAACCGTTTGAGGGACCGGCTCCGACGCCATTCCCGTGGACAGTGACACAGATCGCACCGGAATCCACCGCTGATCTGATTCCACTCCCGCCTGCACCCTGAACGTAAAGTCAGCAGATAACAAACAGCGCCGAAATCACGGCGCTGTTTTTGTTTCTGACTCTCTGTGCAGATCGAGAGCCGTTATTCTGCAGGCGGCGGAACCGGCAGATCCTCGACCGGCGTGTCTTTCCATTGCTCGCCGCGTTCGATCAGCAGAATCGGCATCCCGTTCACAATCGGGTATTTGTAGCCGCTTTCCGCGCTGACCAGCCACGTTCCCTTCACCAGTTCCAGCTTGCCGGGATCTTCGCCGCGATCCGTGTAGTGCACGGCCACCGGGCAGCGCAGCAGGCTCAGGAACTTCTCGTCAATCGCGGGTTGGGTGTTCGATGTATTTTCGGCCATCAGGCATTGTCTCCATTCAATCGGTTTGAACGCGGTCTCACATCTGCAAGACCACTGGGATGGCGTTTAGTATAACACCCACGTTTGCCACCGTGTATGCCTATACCATCACCGGCTCACGCGCTCCGACACCGGTCAGCTCAACACTGATGTCCCACAGCTTTTCCTGTGCTTCAATATCGAGCGCGGCATCACTGGGTTTGATCGGTCTGGAGTCGGAGAAATATTTTCCCGTGATATGCGAGACTTCCGAACTGGCTGCCAGATAGGTCGGCGTCAGTGCGCCTGTCTCGACTGATTTTGTCAGTGGTCGCGCCAGAAACATCATTGTCTTCCACAGAATATTATTATTTTTAGCAAAACCGGAATTGATAAATCCGGGATGGACTGCATTCACTGTGACTTCTGCGCAGTTCACTCGGCGGGCCAGCGCAATCGTGAACATGATGTTCATCAGCTTGCTGCGGCCATAATTGCGGAAGCCCATATAACCTTTTTCGCCCTGAAGATTGTCAAAATCGAGCTGGGTATTACGGTGCGCTTCCGATGCGAGATTGACGATCCTCGCCGGGGCACTGGCCTTGAGTGTGTCGAGCAGCAGGTGGGTCAGCAGGAAGTAGCTGAGGTGATTGAGGGCGAAAGTCAGCTCCAGCCCTTCGGATGTCACCTCGCGGCGACCGAACACTCCACCCGCATTATTGATCAGCACATCGAGCCGGTCGTATCGCGACTGAAAGTCGGACGCCAGTTTGCGCACTTCGCTCATTAGTGAAAGATCCGCCAGCAGAAAATCGAGATTCGGGCTGCCTGTACTCTGGCGCAGTTCATCGACAACACGTTGAGTCTTTTCGGGGTTGCGACCTACCAGTACGACCGTTGCATTTTTTTCCGCCAGACAGCGGGCGGTTTCCAGGCCGATGCCGTTGGTGGCACCGGTAATTAAACAGACTTTTCCTCGCATCCAGCAGTCCTTACTCTAGCGACGCCTGAGCGTCAGGTGGTGTGGCGCAGTACATGGGATGCATAACTGCTTGCAATGACAATAGCACGCGCCTGTAAGTAATCAATGAGGATTCATCAGCACAGCTAAGGAAGTGATAAGAAATTGTGAGGGGTCAGTTTAACCAGCGGTTTAACCAGCAGTTGAAACCCGACAGCTATGAACACGGATACGCATTGATATAGCTGGCGATGGCTTCCGCGGCAGTGCGAGTCCCGCGCTGGCTCCAGTGCGAGTCGTAAGGATAGTAGGCAAGCTCACCACTCTGGCTGGCCTGCTGGAAGGCGGGCAGCAGATCGATGAATTGCAGCCCGGCCTGTTCACTGGTTTCCCGCACCACATCGCGCATGTTGTCGATGCGAGCCGTCAGCGTTTCATATTCCACTGGCTGAAGCCCGGTAAAGCCGAGCCAGCCATCAGCATCCAGCAGCAGTTCCAGCGAATTTTGCAGCACATAGATGCGGTTGCCCTGCGGCTCGGCATACTGGAAGTAGACATGTTCTTTGGCCGGGGCATATACCAGCGCGACACAGGCATCGCCAGCGGCAGCGCGAATGTCCTTGAGGGCGCTTTCCAGTACAGCGATATTCTGCGACTGACGATAGGTATCTGCATCACCGTTCAGCCACCAGAGATAGTCGCTGATATAAGCCATGTCAAAGGTCGAGCCATCGGGCCGCGTGTGGTGCAGCGGATAGAGGTAGTTGTCATCGGCATTGAGCTGGATTTCGCCGCTGTAGTCACTGAGCTGGCGGATATCCTGAACGGGTGGTGCGGTCACACGTTCCAGCCTGATCTCGACCACGCCGCCATTCTGCTGCGCCTGCTGATACGAAGTCTTCACGTTGCTGAGGTCATTTCCTTCGAAGAACATGACCAGTACCCACTCATGATCGTTGCCCCCGTACTGCTTCACGATCTCGGCGTATTCCAGCGGCCCATAACCACTCCAGCCCATATTGCGCACCGGACTGTTGAGCAGCGTCGCCAGCGTATCCGTCCACGCCACCTGACCGCCGTCGGTGAACGAGTCGCCGACTGCGATGATCGGGTAATCGTCCGCCACCCACACCGGACGCCGGAAGCCGTCCGCGTCGTCGAAGTGAATGCGGTCTTCCAGAATGCGATTTTCGGCTGGTGGACGCACCATACCGGGCTGATGACGGAAGGTGTCCCCGTCGTATTCCGTGAAGACAAAACGCTGGCCCCCGGGTTCCAACTGCGGGAAGACGCGGATCAGCGCGAAAATCCCAATGGCACCACAGGCTAAACCGGCGATGATCATCAGCAGGATAGCGAGACGCTGGCGCTGTGGAGTCAGAATCTGGGGGGCGGAGTCAGACGACATAGATATTGTGATACCCGATTGCGGTTGATGGATCAGACGAAAACAGACGGACTCATTTTAGGGGATGTTACCAGTTGGGTATACGGCTAAAACCGCTGGTACGGGGTCGATCGAAGGCAGTGCATAGCTGATCGATGGGATCGCCAGCATGGTAGAGCCGCCGCCATCGAGATTCAATGCGTGGACAAGATCGAGTTCGTCCGAGTCCAGTGCTGCTGCCAGCTCTGCCAGTGATAGCCCAAGCAGCGGTGTCGCGATGATGATGACCCGACCAGCCGAGTCGATGCCGATGGCACTGCGGCGCGATGATCGCTCCGATAGCGCCGTCTGATAGACGATCTGGCCGTTTTCGATCAGCATGGGGAAGGCCTGCACCGCCTGTTCGAAGGGTTCACCCTGATACGGTGTGGTGATATTGGAGCGCAGCAGCGGCATTCCGTTCTGGACGGCAAACGTACCACCCCGGTTGATATATGACTGACCAAAAATCTGCCCCTCTGCAATCAGAAGGCCGGTGATGGTGTGTGATGCCTCAAAGAAGTTGGCATTGACGATCACGGCGGCGGATGGATACTGACTCTGCCATGTCGAGAGGCTGCGGGCTTCTCCCGGTTGATAATGAGCGCGGAAGCGATACAGCGTCGGGTCAATGCGCACGGCGACGAACTGGCCGAACAGACTGCCATTCGGGAAGATGGTGCGGCGTTCCAGTCCCGGTGCGATGAATTCCCAGCCATCACTGCTGGTGTCCGTGCTGTCCGTGCCACCGGATTCACCAGACGCGTCAGGCAGTGGAAGGAGGGTCGCAGTCGGGTCGGGGTTTTCCATCGGGATGATGTCCGAAGTTGGCTGCGGTAGCGGCTGTGGTGTGGTCAGGTTACAGCCCATCAGGAGCAGGACAATGAGAAGGGTGCCTGACGCGTGAAGCATGCGGCGTTGTTGATCACCAGTGAGTTGAATCAATACAATGCCCTAGACAGTCGATAAGCACATCGTTACAGCGCATTGTTCTGTCGATGTGAGGGTCTTGTCAAGGCTGTGTCTGTACCAGTCGAACAGTGGATTGCCCGGAAAGGGCGATCTTTAACCCTGCGACTGATCGTCCTCTGAGGCTGATTCAGATGTCTCACCTTCAGCCGGGAAGTAGAACAGACTGAGCTTGTAAAGCTGCGCGTCATCCCCGGATTTATTCTGCTGAGAATAATCGTTGAATTCGGCCATCAGTTCGCTCAGGCGGGATGCAAGGTTCTGCGCCTGTTCCACTGTGAGCGTCAGTGCGCTGTTGTACATGGTCAGCCGGTGATGGACGGGGGCGCTGCCACTGACCTCAAATCCGCCCTCACGGAAGCTCTGCATCGCACTCTGGCGGATGTTGGCGAGCATGGCCGAGAGAGTCATATCGAGGTCGTCGTTACCGCTGTTAGGGGAAAGCAGCCCGCGCTGAAGGCGATAATACCGGGCGCTGGCCTGATACTGCTTCTCGATGATACCAGCGACAATCCGCGTATCGACCATGCGGATCAGTTCATGTTTTTCCAGCAGATTAAAGTGATAGTAGAGTTTGGTGGGCGGTTTGCCAATTTTTTTAGCGATCAGCTTGACGGTGCTGGGCTTCTCCAGATACTGAACAATACTGAGGCGCATCGGGTCAGCAAGTACACGCAGCGTCTCGAGATCGGTGATGACCATCTCGTCGGCGGGCTGAAAGGATGGTTGAAGATCGGAAGCAGGGATCATGTTTTCCATTGCGGTGTCTTTAAGAATGATGAGAACGGATTTCGGTGGTCAAAGATGATGCAGGTAGGTAGGCTCTCCCACACTGTCATATTCACTACTATACACGGACACAGCAAATGGGCAAGAATGCAGATTTCTTTCGGATATTGAGATCGGCAGCAAAAAATCACTTGATTCGGGGATATGGAATGTGTTATACTGATCGTCGTTGGATGCTTAGCTCAGCTGGTTAGAGCGCACGGTTCACATCCGTGAGGTCGGGGGTTCGAGCCCCTCAGCGTCCACTCTCTCAGGCAGCCTCACAAATCGTGGGGCTGTTTTTTTATCTGCGCGGTCAGAACTTAATTAATTTATTTACAATTGTGGATTATGCTATAGATAGTCCCCGTCTTAACATTCATCGCTGCTGAGAACGTTTGAATATTTGAGTTGAGAGGGGTATAAACTACCCGTCAACAACCTGTCCATCATCCATAGTCGTCCATAAATGAGTTTCTCAAATGAAGAATGATCTGCGTGCACCCGGTAATTTCTGGCAGAATTGGGCAGCAATCGGCACCCGTTTTGCACTGCTCGCGGTCGTCATTGGGGTCAATGCGCTGTTCGACAGCCGCTATGGTGTCCCTTTTGATCTGCAGACGCTGATCCTACCCGCCATCGTTGTGCTGGTGGCGAACCTCATTGCCATTGGCTTGTCCTTTGTTCCCTCTGTCCGTCCTGCCCTGCGTTATGTGAATGCTGCGGTTGATCTGGTCGCTGCTGCCGCGCTGACGGTTCTGATTGGTGAAGAACCGCTGCTGCTGCTGCTGACCGTCGTCTGTCTTTCGCTGCTGGGGCTGCTCTCACTCGGCTGGATGTGGGGCACAATTGAGGTCGTCGGCATTTTCGGTGTGACAGCGATCACGCTGGGGCTGATCGACTCGACGGTCATCAACCGGCTGGACAGCTTTGTTCCGATTCTTGCCGCCTCGATTGGCACCATCCTGTCGCTGATTGTCTGGGTGTACTTCCGTGATGAATACGCACGCGGACAGCAGAAGCGACTCGACGATGCCGTTCGTCAGAAAGAAGCCGAACTGAGCGATGTGCGCGAACGCAGCAAGGCAATCTCGGAGATGACGGCCACCCTTAGTGGGATGGTCAGCCTTGATAAAATCCTCGACGCGACGATGGACATCGGCCAGATGAGTGTACGCAAGGAGAGCAGGCACCGTCTGGTGAGCATGATCCTGCTGTACCGCGCCAATGAAGAGTCGCTGTATGTCGCGAATTCCCGTGGGCTGTCTCATACCGATGTGCATCGCGAAGTTGAGGGCAAGCAGGGGCTGATTGGCCGGGCGCTTGATAAATCGATCCCGGTGGTCGGCAAGGAAATCTCACGCGACCCCGAACTAAGCTCGTTTGTCGGTTTACAGGGGATGCGTTCTATGCTGTGTATCCCGCTGCGTGCCGGTTACGACAATTACGGTGTAATCGTATACGCCAGCGATGCCAATGAAGCGTTCAATGAAGAACGCATCGAAGCGCTGATGGCGATTGCGGCACAGTCCACGATTGCGTTGCAGAACGGTGTACTGTACCAGACCTTGATGTCGGAGAAAGTCCGTATCATCGAGATGGAAGAAAATGCACGCAAGGCGCTGGTCCGTGACCTGCATGATATCCCCACGCAGACCGTCTCGGCGCTGGTGATGAAGCTGCGTATCATCCAGAAGATGCATGAGCGTAATCAGCCGGATATCATAGGTGAAATCAAAACGGCTGAGGAAATGGCGGCTCGTGCAACCGAAGAACTGCGCCATGTGCTGTTTAAACTGCGTCCGCTGGCACTCGAAAGTCAGGGCCTGACACCGGCGCTGCATCAACTGGCCGAGAAGATCAAGAAGACCTATAACCAGAACGTCACCGTCCGTGTTGGCAAGGATCTGGATACGTATATCGATCAGGATGCGCAGGGAGTGATCTTCTACCTGATCGAAGAAGCCGTCAATAATGCCCGCAAGTATGCTGAGGCTGAAATGATCAGCGTACAGGTGGGGCGTAAGGGCGGCGTGCTGATTATCCGCATTGCGGATAACGGCAAGGGCTTCGATGCACAGGCTGTCAACGATGGCTATGACCAGCGCGGCAGCTTCGGGATGGTCAATATGCGCGAACGTGCTGAACTGCTGGATGGCACACTGAAGCTGGACAGCGCTCCAGGCATGGGGACGACAATTACTGTCACCATCCCGCTGGCGGACCGTCGTGCGAAGCCGAATCCCGCAGCCGCTGATGTCGATTATCGTGAGAGCAAGCTGGCGGTGGCCTCTGCTGCGCGCGGCACACAGCCCCAGACCACCAGCTCGTCATCCAGTTACTACGGGTATGATGAGGATGATTTCTAAGCCGCTGCCGCTGGCCTGAGACGAGATCCCGTACCTATGCCTGAACCGGCTTTACCGCGTAAATGGACGGTGCGTGCTGCCGGTCAGCGGGTAACGTTAAGCAAAGGAATGCGCGAGTCCTCGCGGCACGTCATCATGAAGGCGATGCTGTGGGGACTTTATCTTCCCCAGTACCCGACACTGACCATCGAAATCCGTATTCAAGACAAGTACAAACCGGATCTGGTCGCCTTTGATCCCGCGCCGGAAATCTATCGGACGGTAAAGCAGCCGCTGTTCTGGGGCGAATCCGGTGTGGTGAGTGAGGCGAAGCTGTATGCCATCCTGCGGCGCTATCCGGATACCCATTTCGCCTTTGCAAAGTGGGCGACCTCGTTGCAGCCCTTCCAGCGGATGGCAGAAGCAGCACTGGACGATGCAAAAGCGCATCATGTACAGCGAACTGCACCGGTAGATCTGATCCGTGTGCCGGAAGACGCGATGGAAAGGTTTGTCAGCGCGAAGGGGGACATCAGCGTGACGCTCGATCAGCTTACCTGGCATCGCCTGACGCCGTAAGGTGGATGACATATTGGAATAAATGAAAACCGCCGAGGGAAAAGTCACCTCGGCGGTTTGATTTCGGTGTGATAGGGTGTGGACTAGAACTTGCTCTGCCCGACACCGAAGATGCGCGACGGCAGGTTATAACCGTACTGCTTGAACTGATCGGCGAAGTTCGGGCGGAAGCCGGTCGCTTCGAGACGGCCACCCGCTTCATGTGAATAGCCACCGAGCTTTTGCCCTGGAGTGCGATACACGAAGATGTCCTGAAGGGTGACCAGTTCGCCTTCCATGCCCTGCATTTCGGTCACCTGAACGACCTTGCGGCTGCCATCCTTCAGACGGGCCTGCTGCACAATCAGGTTGATGGCGCTGGCGATCTGCTGGCGAATGACGAACACGGGCAGATCCATCCCCGCCATCATACACAGCGTCTCCAGACGGCTGACGGCGTCACGTGGAGAGTTGGAATGGACGGTAGTCAGAGAACCATCGTGGCCGGTGTTCATGGCCTGAAGCATGTCCAGCGCTTCGCCACCGCGACACTCACCGATGACAAGGCGGTCCGGGCGCATACGCAGCGAACCCCTCACCAGATCGCGGATTTCCAGCCGACCTTCTGCTTTTGTCCCCGGAAGGGCGGGTGCAGTCTCCAGCCGGACGACATGCCGCTGCGCCAGATTAAGCTCCGCCGAGTCTTCAACGGTGATAATGCGTTCGTCTTCGGGGATGAAGGAGCTGAGGACATTCAGCAGCGTCGTTTTACCGGAACCTGTACCGCCGGACACAACCACGTTCAGACGCGACACAACACATGCTTCGAGGAACTGGGCGACATCCTCGCTCAGTGAACCGAAGGTGACAAGGTCCAGAATAGTGAGTCGTTTTTCCGGAAATTTTCGGATGGTGATCGTCGTGCCCATCAGCGCCGATGGCGACGTAACGATATGCACGCGGGAACCATCTGGCAGGCGGGCATCGACCATCGGATTCGCGCGATTCAGCGAACGGTGAAGCGGGCGCACAATACGCTGTGCCGTCCACAGGACATGTTCTTCATCGTCAAAGGTATATTCGGTTTCGACCATCTTGCCGTGACGTTCAGCAAAGATAATCTGGTTACCATTCACCATAATTTCCGAGCAGCGGCGATCATCGATCAGCGGCTGGATGGCACCGAACCCCAGCAGGTCGTCCAGCAGCCCGGTTTTGAGGTCTTCATAATCATGCTGGTTGAGCTGGACACCCATTTTCGACAGCACGGTGTTCAGCCGGTCAATCAGCAGATTCTGCTTTTCGACATCCTGACGGTCCCACAGGTCGGCCTCATCCACTGACGACAGCAGTCTGGTACGAAGCTGTCGGCGAAGCTGTACCACCTTGGATGCGGGACTCAGCTTGCCAGGGACAACGTAGCCGGTATCCAGTTTGACTTCGCTGCTGACGCGGCGTACCCGTTCCTGCACCGGGGCAGCCTCAGCATCGTTTTCGTATTCGACTCCACGAAAGGCAGCTTCACGCTGGGCAACCAGTTCTGCTTCCCGGCGCTGCTGTTCCTGTAATCTTTTGGCGATGAATCCTGATGACATTTAATGATGACCTCGTACGACACTTGGAATAACCCGGATACATTCAGTGTACGGGTAGAACGCCTAAAGAAGATGTAAGATTATCTATAAAGAATTAAGAAATTTATTGTGTGGTCGTCGGGTTTACGTATGCCAGACGTCAGCCAGTCGTAATCCTTAAATATCAGGTGTGGCTTTAGAATAGAGCTATTACTCTTTATCGTTTTCCGAAGGAATATCTGGTATGTCTCGCCTTTCGCGTACTGCGGTCAGTACGCTCGCCCTGATAAGTTTTTTAATGCTGCTCAGCCTGATCTCGCCGCCGATACAGGCACAGCCAATTGTCGATGGTGCTATCCCGGATGCGATGCCACTTCTGGAACGGCCAGATGCGGATACCACCGTGTTTCTGGTCTTCGGCACGGCGACCGATAATCCCTCCAACCCCGGGCTTTCCGATATGTTGATGCTGGTCTCGGTCAATACGCGCACCGCTTCAGCATCACTGCTCGCCATCCCACGTGACCTGTATGTCAACATCCCCGGTTTTGGGATGCGCAAAATCAACACTGCTTATTACTTCGGCGAGACGGAAAAGGTCGAAGGCGGCGGTGTTGGCCTGTTGAAAGAGACGATCCGCTATAACCTCGGCATCGAAGTCGATTACTACGCCCGTGTGAATTTTTCCGGCTTTCTGACGATTATCGATACGCTGGGCGGGATTGATCTGGCGGTGGACTGCACCATCCGCGACTGGAAGCTCAAATCACGTGAGTTGAATAAACTGGTCGAGGAAAATTATGAGATCTTCGTGCTGCCAACGGGCATCCATCATGTGGATGCCGATACCGCCCTCTGGTATGTGCGCAGTCGTAAGACCAGCAGCGATCTGGATCGGGGACGGCGGCAGCAGGATGTGCTGCGGGCGATGTGGCGGGCAATCCGTCAGCAGGACTGGCTGACCAGACTGCCGACGATCTGGGATCAGGCGACACAATCGGTCGAGACCGATCTGCCATTCGAGGTCGCGCTGAGTTTCGCACCGCTGGCGGCGCAGATCGAGGCTGAACGGCTGGTCAGCTACCGGATGCAGAACGGCACCCATATCAAGAGTGCGCTGTCACCTTCGCCGGAGCAGGCGTCGATTCTGGTGCCGGAGCGCGAAGCCCTGACCGAACTCCTGCGCGATTTTCTGACACCGCCGACAGCAAACCAGATCGCACGGTCTGGCCTGAAAGTGCAGATCGTCAATGCCAGCGGGGTGGATGGTCTGGAGTTTGTCGCCGTGGATCGACTGGTACAGGAAGGCTTTCTGCCAACCGTGATACAGGAAAACACGCACTTCCGTAATTACACCTCGATCTACGATTACAGCGGCGCATCGAAGGGTAGTCCGTTGCCGGACTTCAAGCGGGTGCTGCGCGTGACAGATGAGGGCATCACGGTTGACCCGGATGCCAACCGTGAAACAGATTACAAGATCTACCTCGGTCACCAGTATCTGTACTGGGCCTGTACGCGTAATGTCATTCAGCCGCGCCTGATGATTGATGACGAAGGCAATGTCGTAGTTGATGACCGCCCTGAAGAAGTCATACAGGCGACACAGGCCGCCGAAGCAACCACCCCCTGATTTACCCTTTTCAAAGGTAGGTATTTCCATTGAACCTTACTCCCCGGATAACGCAGACATTGTTCCTGCAAAATACGCGAAATGTAGGGACATGCTTCAGCGTGTCCGGGACGTCCGCCTAGGTCATACGTGAAATGTAGGGGCCGGATTCTTCCGGCCCGCGAATCGCGCAGACATCCACACAACCTGCTTTTCTCCCTTTCCCTCGGAGCGAACGACGGATGTACTTCCCGTCGGCAGCGAGTGGGGGAAAGGGTTGGGGATAGGGGGCCTTTTCGCCGCAAAACACCTGCCCTTAATGCCTATGCGTCACCACCCATCGTCCCTACAAAACACGCGAAATGTTGGGACATGCTTCAGCGTGTCCGCTGTAAATATCTGAACCGAAATCAAATACCTGCCTTTGGAAACTGATTTCGTCCCCGCAGCCTGCGCCTCTATCCTCAATTCATGCTCAGCAGGTGAGTGATTGCAGAGATCATTCACTCTTCATAATTCTGAAATGAATCCGAATTTTGTGCATTTTCTTAATTTTAGGTTCGAACCTGGTTTCAGGTCACGCGTGTCACCTTAAAATCATCTAAAATGGCACACGTCGAGGTTTGCAAGTTGTGCTATAGTCTCAAGATAAGATTAACCCCATTAAGCATTGTTGAGATTATCTACCATGTTTGGAAACGTGCTTGATACACCTTCCAGAAGATTATCACTGGCATTCCTCATCGCAGCCATTGCTCTGGGTATTTATGTTTTCTTTATCGATCGTGGTGCCCTGTGGTTACTTGGCGTCGCGGTCCTGCTTGCAATTGTGGGGATTTTGGGACCAATGACTTCATTATGGGATCGCTTTGGGCCGGATCTCGCGTTTCCGATGTTTCGAAAACGCGATGTTGGCTCGGTAGAACGTTATTTCCAGCTTTGGCTGACACAGTTTGGCCGCGAGCAGGCATTGTTCGCGACGATGGCGAACGAGAACAATGTCGTCACGCAGTATACGGATGAGACGGGCATTGTCTTCGACAGTATCGATGATGTCGTTGAACAGTACGAGCGCTTTGTCCTGATCGGTGAGCCGGGCATGGGGAAATCGACCGGCATCAAGAATATGATGGCGCAGGCCATCTATAACTTCCGCCATTCCAATGGACAGACCCCGCTGCCCCTGTGGATTAATCTGGGTTACAGTGAAAATCCGGTGGATGCGGCGGAGCTGATTGGCTACTGGTGGTATGACCAGTATCAGCTTCCCGGCAATCCCGATGTCTACATTCAGCGCAACTCGCTGATCCTCTATCTGGACGGCCTGAACGAAATGCCAGAGCGCACAGGCAGCGTGTCAGAACGGGCACACTCCATCCGCCGCTTTTTACAGAACCACCCTGAGATTCCGGTGGTGGTCACCTGCCGCCAGCGCGAATATGAAGACAATCACGACCTCAATCTGAAGCTGCCGGTGCTGCGGGCGCTGCCCCTGAGCGAACGGCGTATCCAGCGCTTTATTCAGCGTCAGTTGAATGACACCCAGTTGTTTGAACTTGCCGAAGATAATCCTGCGATCCGGCGTCTGTTGTTTTCGCCGTATACACTGCGCATGCTGATTGATGTTTATCCTGCAAGTCAGGCCAGGCTGCCGACCACGATTCCTGACCTGATCAGCGCTTATGTCCGCCAGCGCTACACACGGTATGTACAGTCCGGTAAGCTGAACAGCACGACCTGGGAAGAGATCAACGAGAAGCTGGAGATCCTTGCCTATCGCATGGTCGTTCGCAATCTGGGGACGGCGGTCAGTGGACGGTGGGCACAGCGTCAGATCGGTGCGCGGGTGCTGAACGATGCGATCAATCTGGGTGTGCTGCGCAGTGAGGCTCACATGGTGCGCTTCTACAGTCACCCGGTGCAGGGCTATTTCGCAGCCCCTCTGCTGCGTAAAGCGATCCGTGAAGGCGACAATGCGGAACATATCACACCGTTCTCGGTAGACCTCATCAGCCAGATCGGGGATCTGGGCGATGCAGCGGGTACACTGGTGCCGGAACTGATCGACGCGCTTAACCATTCGAACTCCAATGTGCGTCACTTTGCGGCCTTCGCACTGGGGCGCATCGGTGCAGAAGCCGCACCTGCGGTCCCATATCTGACCGAAGCGCTGGGTGATAAGATTCGCGGTGTCAGCGAGTTCGCGGCCTTCGCTTTAGGGCGTATTGGACCGGCGGCTGCACCTGCGGTCCCGATCTTAAGCACGGCACTGAGCGATCAGAATCCCGAGGTGCGCAGTGTCGCCGCCCTGACTCTGCGTCAGATTGGCAGGGACGCGGTGCATGCCGCCCCGGAACTGATCTCGGCGCTCAATGACCCGATTGAAGGCGTCCGGCGTATGTCGGCACTGGCGCTCGGCCATATCGGACAGCCTGCATCGACTGCCGTACAGCCGCTGGCGCACATGCTGGAAAACGATACACCCCAGGCCGTGACCGCAGCCGGTATTGCACTCGGTCAGATCGGTGCGGAGTCACTGCCTGTTCTGACACGGGCCATGCACAACCCCCGCAGCGAAGTGCGGGCCGCTGCCGTGCTGGCGATCTCGAAAATGGGCGATGAAGCGGCCCCCGCCGTGAATGAGCTGATCGCGGCGCTGGAAGATCAGGAATCCGAAGTGCGTCGGCTGGCGATCCGTGCGCTGGAAAATATCGATATCTTTGAGGCCCAGAATGCGCTGAGCCAGTTTTATGAACGCCAGCGGATGAACGTGATTTCCTGAGGGACTTCACCTTCCGGCAGTTGAAACAGTGAGACTGACAGATGCGGGCCGCGAGGTCCGCATTTTGTTTCCACTGCCTTGTATAACATGTGCCTGTGCAGAGTTTGGCATAGACAACAGGCGGTGCTGTCGTTAGACTCGCATATAGAATAAATCACAGTTGTTCTATATGTATCACCGCGAATTTCTATAAATCCCGATATAACGCAACGTTCACTGAACTGGTGAACGGACAGATGAGCCGTATTTATGATTCCTTTGCGTCTTTCCATTCGAAATTTCCTCCCGTACCGTGCGCCGGATGATCTGCGCTTCGACGGTATTCACCTTGCCTGCCTGACCGGAGCAAACGGCGCGGGTAAATCCTCCCTGCTGGATGCCATCACCTGGGCGCTGTGGGGCGAAGCCCGTGCCAAGCGTGATGAAGAGCTGATCCATCTGGGGCAGGATGATATGCATGTGATCCTCGACTTCGATCAGGAGAGCACCCATTACCGTGTGGTCCGCCGTCGGTCGCGTGGCAAGCGCAGTGGTACCGGAGCGCTTGACCTGTTTGTAATTAAACCGGATGGGCAGGCCCTGCTGATCAGCGAAGCCGGTGTCCGTCAGACACAGGATAAGATCAACCGACTGCTTCGGCTGGATTACGACACGTTCGTCCACTCGGCCTTTTTGCAGCAGGGACGTGCTGACGCCTTTACCACGCAGACTCCGGCCCGACGCAAGCAGATCCTCGGTGAAATCCTCGGGCTGGCGCAGTGGGAAACCTACGAAGAGCAGGTGAAAGTCAAGCTCAAGGAAATCGATCGGGAGCTTTCCTACTGCGACCTCAGCATCCGCGAGATCACTGCCGAACTGTCGCGCAGACCGGCCCTGCTGAAGGAAAAGCAGGAAGCCTCGCAGCATCATGCTGACGCACAGGCGATCCTTAAAAAAGCCCAGGAACAGCTTGACGCTATCAGAGGTGCACCGGAAGCCCTGAAAGCCGCACATGGCAGGCGTAAGGAGCTTGAGCGTCGTCGTAAGGAATATCAGGATGATCTCGATGAGGTGCTTGCCAAAATCGAGCGCGATAAACACCAGATCGCCGAATTCGATGATGTGGTGGCGAGTGGTAAGGAGATCGAAAGCGGATACGAGGCCCTGCAATCCGCCCGTGAGCGAGACCAGTCGCTGAATGCCAAGCTTGACAACCTGATGGATCTTGATAAGAAGCGGGCAAAGCTCAATGCTGAGCTGAGTGCAGCACAGGCCCGCATCGAAGGTGAGATCAAATCACTGGAAAAGTCGATTGCCGAGCAGGAACGCATCATCGAAACCCAGCCAACCTCACACCTCGAAGCATTAGAGGCTGAGATCGAGGCGCTGAAGGCCGTTGAAGAACAGCGCAGCGAACTACAGGATCAGCAGACCATGCTGAGAGAGCAGGGCGCATCGCTGAAAGCACAGTTACAGGCGATCAAGGCTAAAGGGCTGGAGCTGAAAGACCGCTTTAACCGCCTTCAGGCCGCAGACTCGCCGACCTGTCCACTGTGCGGTCAGCCGTTAAGTCAGGAACACCGTGCTGAGATCATTGCACAACTTGAGGGTGAGCTTCAGGCCCATCGTGACGAGTACAAGGAATGCGATAACCAGATCCATGAAGCAGAAGATGAGCTGAAAGAAGCACGCAAAAAGTTCGATGGGCTGGAAGGCAATCTGAAACAGCTTCCCACGCTTCGAGAGCGCGTCGGTAAACTTCAGGCACAGGCTGAAGCCGTGGAGACTGCCTCGGTGCGGGTGGTGGAAGAGAACCAGCAGCTTCAGGCGTTACGGGCGGCACTGGATACACAGGACTTCGCACCGGAAGTACGTGAGGCGCTGAGCCTGCTGGACGCCGAAGAAGGTGTACTGGCCTATGACAAGACCAGCCATGATGAAACCCGACGCACGCTGGACGAATTCCGCAAGTACGAAGCGCTGAAGACCCGGTTGGCAGTCGCTCAGTCCTCGCTGACCAGCCTGCGCGAGACACTTGATGGCCTCTACGTCCGTCAGACCCGGCTTGAAACCAGTACTGCTGAGCTGGATACCGAAAAAGCCGCACTGGAAAAGGAGATAGAAGAACTCCAGATCCAGTCCGATGAGTACAGCCGGCGTGAGCAGGAAGTCCGCGACCAGCAAACCAATGAGCGTACTGCCCACGAACGTCTGACGCGCATCGAACAGGGCCTGTTGGCACTGGATGCTCAGGCGGACCGGCGTCGCCAGTTAGAGGAACGGCGTGAAGATTACCGCTATCGGGAAGCGGTGTATAAGGAACTTCGCACCGCCTTCGGTAAGAACGGTATCCCGGCCATGATTATTGAGACGGCCATCCCGGAACTGGAAGCCGCGACCAACGAACTGCTTGGCCGGATGACTGATGGCAGGATGTCGCTGCGACTGATGACTCAGAAGGACAAGGTCACCGGCGGCGTGGCCGAGACGCTGGACATCGAAATCGCCGATGAACTTGGCACGCGCAGTTATGAGACGTACAGCGGTGGCGAGGCTTTCCGTATCAACTTTGCCGTGCGTGTGGCCCTTTCGAAGATGCTGGCGCGTCGGGCAGGGGCGCAGCTTCGGACGCTGTTCATCGACGAGGGCTTCGGCACACAGGACGACAGTGGTCGTAACAAACTGGTCGAGGCGATTACCGCCATTCAGGATCAGTTTGACCTGATCCTGGTGATTACCCATATCGACGAACTGCGTGACTCCTTCCCGGTGCATGTAGTGGTGGAGAAGACCGGCAGCGGCAGCCGTTTCAGCGTGCGCTAGAGATTTGCTTGTCAACAAAAAGAGGATCAGCACTCGCAATGCTGATCCTCTTTTTTTACTGACACGGCGGTCAGGTGTGGGTTAGTTCACCACGGCCTTGACGTTGTCGATGAACACCTTGCCGCCGGTGCTGCTGTTGGCGAGGATGAATTTTATTTTGGTGACACTGCCGTTCAGCTTCAGGGTGCCGGTGCGACGGGTGTAGCTGGCACTCGGCAGGACGCTGACCTTCAGCTTGGCCTTGTCGCCATTGGAGTAGAACACTTTGACGGTGAACTTGCCATTCACGGCTTCATTGCTGCCCTGCGTGTAAAGTTCCGTGGAGAGCGTGCCCGTGAGTGACGCAGTCGGCGTGTAGGTCTGGGTCAGTTTGCTGGCTTCACCCGGACCACCCTTGAACATGAAGGCGCAGTTACCGGCATAGGCGAAGAACTTATTCTTGGCCGGGTTATCGCACTTCAGCTTGTCCTTTGTGAGATTCTTGAATGCCCAGTCATCCGGCAGGCTGCCGTTATCGGTCGCGGCTTCCATCCCACCGTTGCGGATCAGATTAGCGGTGGGAGGTAAGGTCGGCGGGATTGGTGGTGTGGTCGGCGTCGGTGTGACGGGAACAAATGGCATATCGACCGAAATCACAAAACCGTTGGCTGTTTCTGAAACAACCGAGATCGAGATATCTTTGGCTGCATCGTTGAAGGTTTCACCGACCAGCCATGCACCATCGGGATTTGCCTGATTATTTTCCAGCGAGCGGGATTTGGCATCGGTTGTGCCGCCGACCAGCCATGCCCACTGCTGGCGGTCCATATCGATCTCGTGGATGATCACCGCCTTGCCTGCGAGCTTGGCGTCGTAGTTGGAGTTGGCCGTCTGGCGCGCTTCCACCACATACTTTTTAGAGGTGCCCGGAATCGGGATGATCACGATCTGATAATTCTGCGGGTTCTGCATCGCGACATGGTCGAGCATGATGTTATCGCGGTCAGCATTGAGTGTCAGGCGCTGTGCGGAGGCGAACCAGCCCAGATGATCCTTGTGGAAGGCGTTGGTGTGCTGGCCGAGACAGCCATAGGCAGGATCATAGGACTTCGAGCAGAAATAGTAGGTTTCACTCATGACATCCCATGTGTTGTCATAAGGATTGTTGTCGCCGTCGTAGTTGTTGGCGTGCGGCAGGCCGAAGCCATGACCGATTTCATGCGAGACAACGGTAATGTCTCGCCACGAGAAAGGCGGATTCCACGTCATACGCCAGTAGCTGTAGACAGCATCGGTCGTGACCATTCCGGCCCCGCCCCATGCATAGGCATCAAGCGAACCATTGAACATGAAGTTGATGCCTTTGAAGCTGCTGAAATCCACTGTGGGATCGGCCTTGTCGATGCAGTCCTGTGCCAGTCGGTCGAGGACCACCACATTACTGCCGACACCCGGAGTCGGGTAGTAGTCGGTCTGGGGGCTATCCAGTGTGAACCAGCCGAAGGTCTGACTGCCGACCATATTGACCTTACCGAAGGACTGCTGACGCCAGTAGTGATCCATGCCGGGTTTCTGATCACTGTACATGCCCTGAAAGTAAGGGACATCCTGTGTGCCATAACCGACGGGTGTGCCGGGAAAGGCGCACAGAATCGTCACCCAGGGCTGCGATCCCAGAACGGCACGCGAAGATCCGACGCCGGGTGGCATCCGCAGCGGCAGCGGGGCCATGCTGATAGACTCCACAGTGACGGTGCCGCCTGTGATCAGGACATCGCGGTCGGTCTGGGCGCTGATAGTGACGCGAACGTAACTGCCATTGAGTACAGCGAAACCGCCTGCTGCCTGCAGGACTGACGGCGTGAGGTTCAGCTCGAAGCTGCGGCCATCATCGGTGCTTAACATGAAGATCTGCTTCTCAGACTGATCTGCGGAGCCGGGTTCTGGTAAGCCATAGACTGTCGAGAACCAGCCGTCGAGGGTCGTAAGCTGGGCAGCCTGGGTGAAGGCCGGAATCGAGAACGCCGTCACCGCAGCGAGCAGCATGGTCAGGATGAGGGCTGGTGACCGAAGCGATAATTTCATGGAGTATAAGATCCTTCCGTAAAAATAGTCTTTGCCCATTATACGGCAGGGTTTTTTGACTGCGTCTTAATGGTAGTGCAGATGCATGAGCAGTGATACAATAATCGAACGCTCGATAAATTAATTCTCGCCCCTGAGATGACGTTATCGCCTGCGAATTATTGAACGCGAAAATAGGTATTTTTGGAGAAGATTCAATTATGGTTCAGACACAGAAGGTCCAGACCGGCGTCAGCTTTGAATTGACTGACGAGCAGAAGATGCTGCAAAAGATGGCCCGCGATTTCGCCGCCAGCGAGATTATCCCGGTCGCTGAAGAATATGACCATGAAGCCAAATTCCCGGAAGCGATCTTCCACAAGGCACGGGAACTCGGCATCGTCAATATGAATATCCCGGAAGAATATGGTGGGATTGGGGCTTCGGCCTTCGATGAAGTGCTGGTTGCGGAAGAACTGGGTTATGGCTGCACAGGCATCAGCACCAGTATTTCGACCAACGGCCTCGGATCACTGCCGATCATCCTCGCCGGTAACGATGCGCAGAAGGCGCACTGGCTGGGCGAACGTCTGGTGGACAAAGGCGAGTTCGTCTCCTACGGTGTGACGGAAGCCGCCGCTGGCTCGAATGTGGCCGGGATTGAAACCCGTGCTGAACGCCGCAATGGTCACTATGTGATCAATGGCTCCAAGACGTTTATCACCAACGCCAGCCACGCCAACTTCTTCACGATCTTCGCCAAGACCGATATATCTGCCGGACATCGCGGTATGTCGGCCTTTATCGTCGATCGCAATGCGCCGGGTGTCAGCATCGGTCGCAAATTCGATAAGCTCGGCCAGCGCGCCAGCGATACCGCCGAAATCGTGTTCGAAAATGTGGAAGTCCCCGCCGAAAATCTGATCGGTCAGGAAGGGCAGGGCTTCTACATCGCGATGAAGGTCTTCGATTACAGCCGTCCGGGTGTAGCTGCCGCTGCTGTCGGTTTACAGCGCCGCGCACTGGAAGAATCGGTGAAGTATGCCAAGGAACGTGAGGCGTTCGGCGTGCCGATTTACCAGCATCAGGCCATTGGTCATAAAATCGCGGATATGGCGATCAACTACGAAGCGTCGCGTCTGCTGGTGTGGCAGTCGGCATGGGCGGTGGATCATGGAACCGTCAACCCGAAGCTGGCGGCCTATGCCAAGGCATTCGCAGCCGATATGGCGACCAGAGCAGCCGTCGATGCTGTGCAGGTCTTTGGTGGATACGGCTTTATGAAGGAATATCCTGTCGAGAAACTGCTGCGCGATGTGAAGATCTTCCAGATCTACGAAGGGACGAGCGAGATTCAGCGGAATATCATCGTCCGTGAGCTGTTTCGCTAGATCGTAGCGGTCTCATTGCAGGCCTGACAGGTTCGTTAGGCCGGTTTAGTCTGGGCTGCGCCTTTGTGATCTGCATGTAACAAACAATTCAAATTCAGCGCACTGAAGCGGCAGTCTGCCCACAGGATATAGGGCGGAACTGCCGCTTTTTTTTGGCGTTCGTAACGGGTTCTCTTCCTCGGCAGGGTGGATTGCGATATAATGCATACGAATGCATTAACCACAGGGATCACAGGCGAAAGTGAAACTTTCATCAGACTGTGTCCGTATTCTCATACAATTTTGGGCTGTCAAAAGGGGTTTGGCACTTGCGTAGTGTTGTAGAGGTACGCAGGTTTTGCTACAATCAAATATTCGAAGCTGGTTTCGACTCTTTCCCTGATGTCAGAAAATTATCGCCACGGATGTGGCGCTATGCTTGCCCAGTACTGAGCGATTATCACGACCTGCTCGTACTGTTGAATCGCAAGCGATTTTTTTAGGATTATGATTAATGGCTGCTTATCTGGTTCTAGACGTTGATGATTTGTTGCAGCGATTTCGAAGTCGTGGGACTGCGGTCGATTTTCAGGAACTCGCCGTAGGACTGCGCGGGAACGCGGCAATGGCTGCGGGTCTCATCAGCGCTGATAAACTGAAGGCGATTGCGGTTGCCGACTGGCAGAAGCATCGCGATCAGACCCCCTTTGACCTGCAATATGTGTTCAAAGCGGCGGGGTATGAAGTCTTTGATATCCCACGCCGCGAAGACATGACGGATGCGCTGATCATCCACTATTTCTCCTATGACCCTGAACCGGTCAGTGAACTGATTCTGGCGACCACCAGCCGTGATCTGATTCCGCTGGTGCGGCGGGTGCAGCGCACACGCAATGCCCGTATCCGCATGTGGGGTTCGGAAGATGTGCTGCAGGGGACCGAATTCGCGGATGAGGTCATCTATCAGCCGCTGGAAACGCTGCTCGGCCTGCAAACCAAGAACGTCGCTGTTTATGTGGACTTCGAGAATATCTCGATCAGCCTGAATGAACAGGGCTTTGTGGTTAATCTCGATGCGCTGGTGAGTGCGTTTGTCAATCAGGCCAAGGCGCACGGCCATGTCGTCAAGATGGCGGCCTATGCGCCGTGGGGCCAGCGTGGGACCCTGCCGCCGCTGGTGGACTCCAATGGACGCGAAATCGCAGATGAAGCGCCCAGCCGTCTGGCGCTGGCGAATATCGACCCCGTGTTCAACCTGCCAGGTAAAAACAGCGCGGATGTGCGCATCGCCCGTGATGTGATCACCGATGCCAGCCACAGCGACTCCGCAGATATTTACATCATCGCCAGCGGCGACCGTGACTTTAACGATGTGCTGAATACACTGGTCAAGCGCAGCAAGGGTGTGATCATCTGGGGCGTGCGGGGCAGCACCAGCCGCGTACTGGAAAATAACCCCGGTGTAATTACCGAATACATCGACGAATTCACGCGCCTGCAGACACATCAGTCGCTGAGCCGTTCGCCGATGATCGAGGACACGCAGGAGAGCTTTACGCCGTCGCAGTGGTCGAGCGTGCTGATTCAGTACGACCGGCTGGCGCAGGAACTGGATGCCGAGCAGATCTCGATCCGGCGGCTGATCGACCAGTTGGTAACGGTCGGCGCGACGATCTCGCATCAGCGCGGGGAAGATCTGGTTTCGCAGGCGATTTCGCTTGGTGTGCTGCGGATGGTCGCCAACGGTTACGTGACCGGCAACGGCGCGCATCCGATTGTCGAGCGCACGCGCCTGATCCGGGATCGGATTGTCACGCGGGTGGCGAATACCTTACAGGTGCGCGGCTGGGAATATGTGAACTATGGCTTCCTGCTGAAAGGTCTGGCAATGGACCGTGAGCTGGAACGCCCCGGCCTGAATGTGGACGATCAGTGGCGCTCGCACTGGATCGATGCGCTGGTGCGCGAACAGATCCTTGAGCGCGAACTGCTGCCGCATCGTCAGAACCCGGACGATCTGGTGCCGGTGATCAAGCTGGCTGACAACCATATCAACATCAAGGAAACCAGCGAGATCCCGCAGCTTTCGTATCTCGATCAGCAGATGGATCGGGTGATCGACAATCTGTGGCTGGAGATGTCGCTGAACGAGCTGGAACGGGTTGAACCGAACACCGTCGATATGATCTATCGCATCATCGTCAGTGTGGAGCAGTTCACCAGCTTCCGCAGTTTCGCATGGTGTCCGCTTGGAAGCCTGCACCGCCGCCTCAACAACTTCGATAATGGCATTTCGTTCCAGCGGGCGGTGGAGTATCTGGTTGAGAACGATGCAGCGACTGTGCAGGAATACGCGAATCCCCAGAGTAACTTCAATACCAAAGGGATTTCGCTGATTATGGACAGCGTGCTTGTCCGGCAGTTACTTGAGGAACGGAACGCCTTTGTGCGCACCCTGCTGACGCTGTACACCCGCGATATGCCCATCACCAAGCAGAGTGTGGGGCTGGAAGCACCGAGTGAGCAGTGGAAGCTTGACCTGTGGCTGTCGATTATGGAAACCGAGAATGTGCTGAACGCACTGCCGGGTCGCTCCGGCAATTACAGCCTGTTTCGGATGCATCACACCGTGAATCAGGTCGCGAATGCGCTCTCCAGTGGAAGTACCACCCCTCAGCCTGAGAATGAATGAGCTTATCAACAGCTTTATAAATAAAACGGGACGCTTATGCTCACAGCGTCCCGTTTTTGTTTGAAACGATCGTGGGAAAACCCGCCCTTATACCCCCGGATCTTCTTTAAGGGTGGCGTTTTTACTGCCAGTCTGATCAGCAGTGAGGGGAACCACTGAGGCGAGCCGCTCGATTCGGTCCTGTTCGGTGTCTTCGGCGGATTTGAACTGGCTCATGTACAGATCGTAGTACGCGCCGTGCTGCTCGAGCAGGGTCTGATGGTTGCCGCGCTCGATAATCTCACCCGCGCTGACCATCATCACTACATCGGCATTGCGGATGGTACTGAGGCGGTGAGCGATCACAAAGCTGGTGCGACCGTGCAGCAGCTTTTCCAGTGACTGCTGGATCAGTCGCTCGGTGCGGGTATCGACGCTGGATGTCGCTTCGTCGAGGATCAGAATACGCGGATCGGCCAGCGCTGCCCGTGCGATGGATAAAAGCTGGCGCTGTCCCTGACTCAACCCGCCGCCGCGCTCACCGAGTACGGTCTGATAGCCATCGGGCAGACGTTCGATGAAGCTGTCGGCCTGCACCAGCTTTGCCGCCGCAATCACTTCCTCGTCAGTCGCGTCCAGCCGCCCATAGCGGATATTCTCCATCACCGTGGTCGAGAACAGGAAGCTGTCCTGGAGTACGATCCCGATCTGGCTGCGCAGGCTGTCCTGCGTCACATCGCGGACATCGACGCCGTCAATCGTCACTGCCCCGTCACTGACATCGTAGAAGCGCGGGATGAGATTGATGATCGTGGTTTTGCCGGCACCGGTCGGCCCAACGATGGCGACGGTTTTCCCCGGCTCGATCTCGAAGCTGACGCCCTTCAGCACCGGTTCATCGGCCTTGTACCCGGCCCACACGTTATCGAACCTGACGCGGCCTTCAATTCTGGTGAGTTCCTGCGCACCGGGCCGGTCCTCAACTGCGACCGGCGTATCCATCAGCGCGAAGATACGCTCGCCGCCTGCAATCGCGCTCTGGACGTTGGTCCACAGCAGGGCGATCTGCTGGATAGGCTGATTGAAGCGCTGCGTGTACTGGATGAAGGCCAGCACCAGCCCGAGCGAGATCACGCCGGTTCCGGGCAGCAGCGGTTCATTCCGCAGTACAGAGATCCCGCCGACCAGCATGACGACCGCCAGCGAGACGTAACCGAGTGCTTCAATCGATGGGTTCAGCGCACTGCTGAAGGCCGCCGCCCGGATGTTGATGTCGCGGTTGGCGGCGTTGGTCTGGCGGAAGCTCTCGATGCTTTCTTCTTCTCGGTTGAAGGCCTGTACTTCACGTGCGCCGGAGATACTCTCCTGAAGGTCAGCATTGACGCTGCCCATCTCCTGACGGCTCTTACGGTAGGCCCGCCGCGCCTGTGTTGAGAAATAGGCGGTGGCCGCGATGATGAACGGCACCACGGTCAGGCTGAGCAGAGTGTACGGCACATTGGCCTGAAGCATGACGATCAGCACCCAGCCAATCGACATGAAGCCGAGAAACAGGTTCAGCAGTGCGAAGCTGAACGCCTGATTGATGGTGTCAGTATCATTGGTGACGCGGCTCATGATGTCGCCGAGTTCATGCTCCGCGTAATAGCCAAGCGACAGCGCGTGGATTTTGCGGAAGAGGTCGCGGCGGATCTCCAGCAGTACCTTCTGGCCGGCAAGGCGCATCGCGAAGAAGGCCATCCCGACCGTCGCGGCGCTTAACAGGATCAGCCCGATCATCAGCAGGGCGAGTTCGCCCAGGCCGGTGATCTTATCCGCCGTCGTTATGTCCGGCGTGAGGGTGATATAGGTGCAGTCCGCCGGATTACGCGGCGCGATAAAACAGTTGACTGCCTGTTCCGTGACGCGGGGGATGGTCACTGAAGACCACACGCTGACCACGCACAGGATCAGGACGATCAGCAGATAGCCCCAGTGCTCGCGAAAATACTGCCAGAAACGCAGAAAGGTGGCACTTAAGTTCGTCGGTTTGAGGGTTTCCCCCTCCATCAAACGGCGGCCGCCGTCCAATCCAAACATGGTGGTTAGTCCTCCACTTCTGCAAGTTCAGTCTCGTCAACCTGAGCGTCGTCCACAAGCTGCGAGTTATAGATTTCGGCGTAGATGCTGCTGTTCTCCATCAGATCATCATGCCTGCCGGAAGCGACAACACGCCCCTTATCCAGTACGAGGATCAGATCCGCGTGGCGAACTGTCGAGATGCGCTGGGCAATCACGAAGCTGGTGCGGCCTTCCATCAGATGATCGAGTGCCTTCTGAATCAGCGACTCGGTGAGCAGGTCCACACTGCTGGTCGAGTCGTCGAGGATCAGCAGGTGTGGGTCCAGCAGCAGGGCGCGGGCGATGGCGATACGCTGCTTCTGTCCGCCGGACAGCGTGGCCCCTCGCTCGCCGACCGGTGTGTCGTAGCCCTGCGGAAAGCCGACGATAAAATCATGGGCCGCTGCTGCCTTTGCCGCTTCAATCACCGTTTCAAGCGGCGCATCCGGGCGACCGAAGGCGATATTATCGCGGATGGTGCCGCCAAACAGATTGGTTTCCTGAAGCACGATCCCGATCTGACGGCGCAGGCTGTCGAGCGTGACATCGCGGATGTCGTGGCCGTCGATCAGCACCGCGCCTTCGCTGACATCATAGAAGCGCGGGATCAGGTTGATGATAGTGGTCTTGCCGCTGCCAGTCGAGCCGAGCAGGGCGATCGTCATCCCCGGTTCAGCTTTAAAGCTGACATCGCTCAGCACCGGTTCGCCGGATGAGAAATAGCGGAAGGTGACATCGCGGAATTCGACATGGCCTTCAATGGACGGAAGCTCGATAGCATCCGGTTTGTTTTTGACATCGCTTTCCGCGTCGAGGATCTCGAAGATGCGTTCCGCCGATGCGCTGGCCTGTGCCAGCAGCGAGATGATGAAGCCAAGCTGTCCTAACGGGAAGAAGATATAGATCAGATACAGGGTGAACTGCTGATACTGGCCCAGGGTCAGCGTTTCCTCGATGATCTGCACGCCGCCGAAATACAGCATCCCGGCCTGCCCGACCTGCGCGATGATATTGATCAGCGGGAACAGGAAGGCGAACGTCGCGCCGAGGATGATGAACTGCCGGTACAGATCGAGTGCGGCGACATCAAAACGCGCCTGTTCGTGCTTTTCCCGTGTGAAGGCCTTCACGACCTTAATCCCGGCGACGTTTTCCTGAAGGATGGTATTCAGGGTAGAGAGCTTCTGCTGTACAGCAGCGAACAGCGGCTGGCTGACGCGCCCGAAAACCATGAAGATCGCTACTGCCAGCGGCAGAATCGGCAGGATGACCAGCGTTAGACGCCAGTTAATCAGGAATAACACCGCGAGTGTGCCAACCAGCAGCAGAAAGGCCTGCGCGGTCGCGATCAGCCCCTGTGCGATGAACAACCGGACTTTTTCGACATCATCGGTGGCGCGGATCATCAGTTGACCGGTCTGGGTGCGGTCATAATAGCTGAAGGACAGGCGCTGGATCTTGGCGAAGATCTCGTTGCGGAAGTCGAAGGCGATGCCCTGCGAGGTCGCCTCTGCCATATAGGCCTGAACAAATGCGAAGATGCCGCGAACCGCCGCCAGAATGAGGATCAGAATCAGCCCATTGACCAGAAGCTGTTCACCGACGGCATTATCCGCCTGAAGCTGTTCCATCGACCTGCCGAGGGATGCCATCGCGACCACGCGTTGAGCAAACGGCAGATGGATCAGTGATCCACTGGTGATGGCGTCCGTCATATTGCTGATAAGCTGCGGGACGAAAAGCTGCGCGACGGTGGCGATAAACAGGGCGACATAGGCCAGTGTATTGGTGCGACGGTGATTACGCAGGTAACCAATGGCGCGGCGAATCGGGCTTGGCCCCTCTCTCCGTTCACGACGTCCCCGTGATGCGGTGCCCCTCTGTGCTGCTTGTGCTTGCATAGGTTGAACGTTCCTTTCTGTGACGACGGTCAGATGCGCACGGGGTTCAGCGGCGTGAAACCGCTGCCCGTTTGATCGCTGATGCACTTTCAGCATCATGCGGGAATTGGATCATCACATCCTGATGAAAACGAACGAATGAGGAGCCTATTGAGGCACCTGGCTGGTGTCTGCTGATGTAAATCGTTCCTCTCGATGGAGCTTTTCGAGACAGGCACGTTCTTCATCAGACAGGTCGTACAGACCGGCTTGCAGACGCTCCATGATATGTGCAGTCCAGCGCCGTTCTGCTTCCAGCAGTAGCTGGCGGTGATACAACACATCGGCAGCGGTATGCTGAACGGCTGGCGGGCGCTGTTTCAGATGCTGCTCGACTTCTGCCCGACTGGTTTGCAGGGCCAGCTCAAGTTCATCCAGAAGTTTCAGGCGTGCTTTCATCAGCGCCAGCACTTCTTCCTTTGGCATCTGAAGCTGTACGGACAGCGCCAGATCGACCGCATGGGCGGATATTTCAGGTTCCTGCCATGCCTGCCGCAGCAGATCCTTCAGCGCTTCTCGCCCCGCGTCGGTAATGTGATAGATGGTGCGGGTCGGGCGTTTACCGGCGCGCTCTTCACCGGTTTCGGCCAGCAGACCTTCACGTGAAAGCTGCTGAAGGCCGCGGTAGATGGAGCCGTACTGGATGTTCACCCAGCGGTGCATCTGACGCTTTTCCAGCGTCTGGCGGACTTCATAACCGTGCATTGGACGTGCGGCGAGGATCGCCAGCAGCGCGATGCGCGTTGTCAGCCCGGATGTGGACGGATGCAGTGTCTGAGGTGATTTAGTCATAGACGTATATTCTAGGTTGAATATATTGAGAGTCAATCTATCCATTTGGATAGTCTTTTGCTGATCACCGCCATTCATCCCCGATTTTTCGGTCAATGTCACAAAACGCGCCGTGATCTCGTCTTACTTTCAGATGGAGTGTATAGCGATCATATGGAAGGGGCTGCTGTGCAGGCTGATGTGTTGACTGATCCGTTTGAAGAATACCGTTCACTGTTGTTCGCGATGGCTTACCGCATGTTGGGCAGCGCAATGGAGGCCGAAGACATCGTACAGGAAGCCTATCTGCGCTACCGTGACACACCACCGGAGTCGATTCGCACGCTCAGGAGCTTTCTGACGACCATCGTGCATCATCTGTGTCTGGATCATCTGAAATCGGCACGGGTGCAGCGCGAAAGCTACGTCGGCCCGTGGCTGCCGGAGCCGGTCATCACTGGGGATGCTGCGCCCTCTCGCTCGCCGCTGCGACAGATCACCGACCGCGAATCGATTTCGATGGCTTTTCTCGTCCTGCTCGAAAATCTGTCTCCGCTGGAACGGGCCGTATTCCTCCTGCGGGAAGTCTTCGACTATGAGTACGCCGAAATCGCGCAGATTATCGAACGCGACGAGGCCGCCTGTCGCCAATTATTCAGCCGTGCGAAAAAGCACCTCCGCGAACATCGCCCTCGTTTTCCCGCCTCGCCGGAAGCGCACGCGAAAATGGTAGGACGCTTCATGGATGCCTTCACTGCCGGAGACATCGACGGCCTGACGACGCTGCTGGCGGAGGATATCACCATCTGGTCGGACAGCGGAGGCAAGGTCTCGCAGGCCGTGCGCCATCCGATTATGGGACGCGACAAAGTGGTTCGTGCTGTGAAGGCCCTGCTGTCACACGCACCGGAAGACACGATCTTTGAATTGATCGAAGCGAATGGCCTTCCCGCGCTGCTGATACGGATCAAAGGGCAGATTACCGGTGTGCTGACGCTGGAAGTCGCAGGAGATCTCGTCTGCGCTATCCGCACCGTCGTCAACCCTGACAAGCTCGCCTATCTCCATCCGACATCAGTTTCAGGTCAGCAGTGGAGGATCGACCGTGACCACTAACGGAGAACATCACGAGGATTAAAGAAAGGAAGTCCGACTCATGGATAATGTCATTACCCTCTTTCAGCTTTTTCTTGCGCTTGTCTTTACCTCAGGGGGCTTGTTCAAGCTCATCCGACCTTATGACAGGTTCATTGAAATGCCTTTTCAGGCATGGGCGAAGGATTTCAAGCCGGAGCATGTTCGTCTGATTGGTGTCTTTGAACTGGCGGCTGCCGTGGGGATGTTTGCCCTGCTGCTCGTGCCTTCTCTGAAGACGCTCACGCCGCTGGTTGCCATCAGCATGGCACTGGTGATGGCTGGCGCAATGGCTACTCATCTTCGCCGCTCGGAATATCTGAATATGATTGGAAACTCAGTATGACTTGGGCTGGCCCTGTTCGTCACCTACAGCACACTGGTTGAGGTTGCGGTCTGAGTTGCAGTACTTTGATCAATAGAAGGCAGACAGCCATGAATACCACAATCACCGTCATTCAGGTTTTGCTTGGAATCTCGCTTACACTGGGCGGTTTGCTCAAGCTCATCCTGTCCTACGAGCGCTATACGCATTTGCCCCCTGTCACCTGGTCGAAGGACTTTAAGCCGGGGCACATCAATCTGATTGGTGTCCTTGAGGTGATCGGTGGTGCGGGGCTTCTTGTCCCGCTGGTGGTGCCATCTCTGACGATGGTCACACCGCTGGCCGCGGTCGGGATTGCACTGTATATGGCCGGGGCAATGGCAACACATCTGCGACTTTCAGAATATCTGCACATGGTCGGCATTCTGATCGTTTTCCTTGTGCCTGCGCTGATTGTCGCCTACAGTACGCTGGTTGAGGTTGCAGTGTAGATGAGGGTATAACAGGACGGGCGGGGAGAATCCCGCCCGGTTTAACGACGCTTTACGCCGCGCTGACTTCCGGCTGATCGAACTGGCTGTTGTACAGATCCGCGTAGAATCCGCCATCCGCCAGAAGCTGATCGTGCGTCCCCTGTTCGACGATGTCTCCATCGCGCATCACAAGAATCAGATCAGCGTTACGGATCGTGGACAGGCGGTGGGCGATCACAAAGCTGGTGCGGTTCGCCATCAGGTGATCCATCGCCTTCTGAATGAGGATCTCAGTGCGGGTATCGACTGAACTGGTGGCCTCATCCAGAATCAGCATGGTCGGATCGGCCAGAATGGCGCGGGCAATCGTCAGAAGCTGCTTCTGCCCCTGCGAGACGTTGGTCGCGTCTTCGTTCAGCACGGTCTGATAGCCATCGGGCAGCGTGCGGATAAAGTGATCGACGTGGGCGGCTCTGGCCGCTTCGTAGACTTCTTCATCCGTTGCATCCAGCCGACCGTAGCGGATATTCTCCATGATCGTATCGTTGTAAAGCCACGCATCCTGAAGCACCATGCCGAACCTGCGGCGCAGGTCTTCCCGTGTAAATTCCCGAATATCGTGACCGTCGATCAGAATACGACCGCTGTTGACATCGTAGAAGCGCATCAGCAGCTTGACCATTGTCGTCTTCCCTGCACCAGTCGGCCCGACGAGCGCGACCTTCTGCCCCGGCCTGATCTTCACCGAGAAATCGTTGATCACCGGCTTCTCAGGGTCATAGCCGAAGTGGACATGCTCGAATTCCACACTGCCGGATGGGACTTCGACCTGTACGGGTGTCGCCGTGTCGGGGACTTCTTCTTCCTCGGCCATAAACTCGAAGACACGTTCAGCCGCGGCTGCCGTCTGCTGCATGATGTTCGAGATATTGGCGATCTGCGAGATCGGCTGCGTGAACATGCGCACGTACTGGATAAACGCCTGAATATCGCCCACCGTGATCTGATTGTTGACCGCCAGCCAGCCGCCGAGAATCGAGATGGCGACATAGCCCAGGTTGCCGACGATCATCATGATCGGCATCATCATGCCGGAGACGAACTGCGCCTTCCATGCGGAGCGGAACAGCGTGTTGTTCAGGGTGTCGAATTGTTCGACGCTTTTTTCTTCGCCGTTGAAGGCTTTCATCACGTTGTGGGCGCTGTACATTTCCTCGACATGCCCGTTGACGTGACCGAGATAATCCTGCTGTTCCTTGAAATACTTCTGCGATTTGGTGATGACCAGTACGATGATCCCCATCGAGATGGGGACGACCAGAAAGGCCACCAGTGTCATCTGCCAGCTGATCGACAGCATCATGACGACGATACCGATCATCATGGTGACAGAGGTCACGATCTGCATCAGGCTCTGGTTCAGCGTCTGGCTGATAGTGTCCACGTCATTGGTGATGCGCGACAGTACCTCACCCTGATTGGTGCCGTCGAAGTAGTGCAGCGGCATGCGGTTGATTTTCTCCGCAATATCCTTGCGCAGCCTGTAAGTCACTTTCATCGAGACGCCGGACATCACCCAGCCCTGAATGTAGCTGAAGAAGGAGGAGATCAGATACAGCCCGGCCAGCAGCAGTACGATGTTGCCGATATAGCCGAAGTCGATGCCGTCACCAGTGCCGGTAAGCTGTTCGATTGAGCCTTCAAACAGGGCAGTCGTCGCCTCTCCCATGATTTTCGGTCCGACAATCGAGAACACCGTCGAGGCGATGGCGAAAATCAGCACGATCAGAATCGAGAGCTGATAATCGCGGATGTACGCGATCAGCTTGCGCATTGTTCCTTTGAAGTCCCGCGCCTTTTCGCCCATCATCGGCATACCGCCGTGGGGGGAGCCGCCCATCGGGCGTCCGCCAGCGGGTCTGTTTTTGTTATTCTGCTGCATCATGACGCAAATTCCTCGATTCCATGCTGCGACAGGGCAATTTCCCTGTAAATTTCACATGCTTCCATCAACTGCTGATGGGTTCCCTTGCCGACAATCCTGCCTTCGTCAAGAACGATGATCTGTTCTGCACTGCGAATGGTCGAGACACGCTGTGTCACGATCAGCACCGTGCTGTCACCGGTGTTCTCTTTCAATGCCTTGCGCAGCGCGGAGTCGGTTTTGAAGTCCAGTGCGGAGAAGCTGTCATCGAACAGGTAGATCGGTGCCTGCTTCACCAGCGCCCGTGCAATCGAAAGCCGCTGGCGCTGTCCGCCGGAGACGTTGGTCCCACCCTGTGAGATCTCGGTGTCCATTCCGTCCGGTTTTTCAGCGATAAAATTGCTGGCCTGTGCGATGTCGGCGGCTTCTTTCAGCAGTTCGGGACTCGCGTTTTCGTCAGCGTAGCGCAGATTACTGTCAATCGTGCCGGAGAACAGTGAGGCCCGCTGCGGGATATAGCCGATCTGATCGCGCAGGTCGTGCTGTGTGACCTCGCGAATATCCACCCCGTCGATCAGGACCGCGCCCTCCGTCACATCGTAAAAGCGTGGGATGAGGTTGACCAGCGTCGATTTGCCGGAGCCGGTCGAGCCGATAAATGCAGTGGTCTTTCCGGGCAGTGCGGTGAAGTTGATGTTGTGCAGCACATCTTCCTCTGCACCCGGATAGCGGAAGGACACGTTGCGAAACTCGATCGTCCCGCTGACCGGCGTGCTGAAGCGTTTCGGCTGTCCCGGGTCCTGAATGGCCGGTTCGACATCCAGCACATCCGCGATACGCTCACCGGAGACCGATGCACGCGGCAGGATGATGAACATCATCGACATCATCAGGAAGGCCATCACCACCTGCATGGCGTACTGCATGAATGCCATCAGATCCCCCACACGCAGATTCGCTTCCGCGATCTGATGTGCGCCGAACCAGATAATCAGCAGCGACAGGCCGTTCATGATGAGCATCATCACCGGCATCATGCTGACCATCACACGGTTGACGAACAGATTGGTTTGTGTCAGGTCGCGGTTGGCTTTATCGAAACGCTGTTCTTCAAAGCCCTGCGTGTTGAAGGCGCGGACCACCATCATGCCGGACAGATTCTCACGCGTGACCAGATTCAGGCGGTCGATCAGGCTCTGGATGATTTTGAACTTCGGCAGGGAGATGGCGAAGATCGTCGCGATCAGCACAATCAGTGCGCCGACGGCCAGCGCGATAATCCACCACATCGAGGCGTTGGTATTCGTCGCCTTGATGATGCCTCCAATGCCGAGAATCGGCGCGTAACAGACAATGCGAATGAGCAGGATCACCACCATCTGCAATTGAGTGATGTCATTCGTCGTGCGGGTGATGAGGGAAGAAGTCGAGAAGTGATCGAACTCGGCATTCGAGAAGGTCTCGACTTTTCTGAAAAGCGACCGCCGGAGATTACGTGCTGCACCGGCGGCAGTCTGCGCCGCCAGAAAGCCGACAATGACCGTCGCAATACCGGAAATCAGCGACAGGCCAAGCATCCCGAGGCCGGTTCTCACAATGTAATTCGTCTGAAGGCTGTCAGTATCGACGCCCAGCGCTTCGTACTCTGACCGGACGACCAGCACCGCCGCCTGTGCGACCATCTGATCGCCCATTGCGTCGAAGCGGGTTTCCATGTCATCCAGAATCGGGTTCAGCAGCATATCCGGCAGGCCAGACAGCACCGCGAAGACATCGGTTCCGGCAGGGATTGTCGGCAGGGTGGTGTCAGTGGATTCTGCGGCTTGCTGCGCGGCGGCTGGATCTGCCACCATCTGCTCGATCCCTGAAACCGCGAGGAAGGCTTTCGCCAGTGTGAGGTTCAGGCTGTCAACAGGGACGGCGTTGTTGAAAACGTAGACCGGTTCATTCGCCAGCGCCGGATATTCCGTGACATAGCGCTCATAGTCCGGCGAGTTCTGGTCGATCAGGGTATAGGTATTCAGCACACGCGCTTCGTCCTCCGCATTCAGGAAGATCGTAAGCTTGTCCATCGTACTCTGACGGATGGCAGTCGGGACGGCATTTTCAACACCGCCCTGCTGAATACCGGTATTGACGATGTGTGCCATATAGTCCGGCAGGGACAGGTCGGCCATTGCCTGCACAAACAGCAGGACAATGGAAACGAGGATCAACAGGGTAAAGGGTTTGAGATATCGGGCTAATCTCAGCATCGTCGTGCAGGTTCCTCTCAACAGGACTGAGTGTGTAAACGGAAAACGTGTAACGGTTCGATTGTGTCTGACGGGTCAGGGTGGTGGGCAAGGCTGGCCGACCTGCGCTACGGCAGGATCGGGGCCTGTTCCCCAAGCAGGATACGCTGGAAGGCCTTCAGGAACGTGTGGGCGGCCTCCTGCTCATCGGCTTTCAGTTGGCTGGTAAAACCGGCCACGAACTGGATTAAATGGCGTTTGGCGTTTTCTGCCTGTTCGAAGCCTTCCGGCGTCACCTGAAGCAGAAACTGGCGTCGGTCGTTTTCGTCTGGCAGACGCTCCACCCAGCCGCGCTCGACCAGACCCTGCACCTGAACGCTTGCGGACTGAAGTGTGACTTTCTGCCTTTTCGCCAGTTCACTGGTCGTGATCGGCTGCTTCAGCAGATAAAAAAGCGCCCTGACCTGCATCATCGTCGCTTCTTCGGTTACAGAATGAGCGTGGAGTTCAATGTGTCGGGTCAATGGATGAATGACGTTGAGCAGTTCCTCCGCGATCTGATAGGCACTCTCATCATGAGTGGTCACTTTTTGTCGTTTTCCTCAGATAGTCAGTTAAACTGATAATCAGTCTAGTTGACTATTTTTAGAGAGTCAATACAGGTCGCAGTTTCTATAAAAATTTTTACGCATCACACCGCAGACCACATCGCAAATAGGCATAGCGAAAGCCGCTGATTTGGGCTAACTTTAACCGGACTCCATATCGCTCAACATCAGGAAGGCAAAACACGTGCCGGTTTACCGTCTCACGGTTTATGCAACAGCGCCAGCTTCGGACGAACGCCTCGTCCGGACGGCGCATCAACTCAACGTGACCGCGCTGAAGGGCTGCTACCCTGCGCGGTTATTCTTTTTAGAAGGGGAGCTTTCCAGAGAGGATGCCGATCGTCTGGCGCAGGAACTGCTGGCCGATCCGGTGACCGAGGCTTATCGGCTGGATGTTGAGTCATCCGGCGGATTTTCAGGGAATGGGATGTCTGCCAATGGCGCAACCGGGGCACATCATATTGAAGTGACCCTGCTGCCGGGTGTCACCGACCCCGTGGCGGAGAACATCGTCCGTTCTGCCCACCGCATCGGGATCACCGGGCTGGGGCGTGCGGCCACAGGTCAGCATTATCGTCTGACCGGCTCGCTCGATCCGACCAGTCTGGAGCAGTTGGCGACGCAGGTGCTGTCGAATTCCGTGATTCAGCGTGCCGCCATTGACACACCGATCAGTGCGCCGTTTGTCGCTGTACAGACCAAAGACAGCACGATTGAGGTCATTCCGGTGCGCGGTCTCGACGATAACGGCCTGCGTAATCTGAGCGCTGAACGCAGATTATCACTCGATCTCAATGAGATGCGGGCCATCCGTGATTATTTTGACGAAGTGCAGCGCGACCCGACCGACGCCGAGCTTGAGATGCTGGCGCAGACGTGGAGCGAGCACTGCGTTCACAAGACCTTTAAGGCGAAAATCGATTACACCGGCCCCGCGCACGGAGCTGCACCCGACAGCGCCTCTGTCCCGCAGCAGATCGACGGCCTGCTGAAGACCTATCTGCGGGCGGCGACTGAAACACTGGATAAGGACTGGGTGCACTCGGCCTTTGTCGATAATGCCGGCATCATCCGCTTCGATGACCAGTGGGACATCGCCTTCAAGGTGGAGACGCATAACCGTCCGTCGGCATTGGAGCCGTTCGGCGGGGCCAATACCGGTGTCGGCGGCGTGATCCGTGACGTGCTTGGTGTCTCAGCGCGGCCCATCGCCAATACTGATGTGCTGTGCTTCGGCCTGCCGGAAACACCCGTCGAGAGTCTGCCGGAAGGTGTGCTGCATCCGCGCCGCATCGCGGACGGTGTGATCGCAGGCATCGAAGATTATGGGAATAAGATGGGCATCCCCACGGTTAACGGCGCGATTGCCTATCATCCCGGCTATACCTCAAATCCGCTGGTGTTCTGCGGCTGCCTGGGGATTCTGCCGCACGGCGCACACCGCTCACAGGCCGAACCCGGCGACCTGATCGTCGTGATCGGTGGCCGCACCGGGCGCGATGGCCTGCGTGGGGCGACATTCAGCAGTATGGAGATGGATACCTCGACCGCGCAGGTCTCCGGTGGGGCGGTCCAGATCGGGCACCCGATTATGGAGAAGCAGGTGCAGGAAGTTGTCCTGCGTGCCCGTGATGAAGGGCTGTACACCTCGATCACAGATTGTGGCGCGGGTGGACTTTCCAGCGCGGTCGGCGAGATGGGGGCGGAGATCGGCGCGACCATCCGACTGGAAACCGTCCCGCTGAAGTATCCCGGCCTGCGTCCCTGGGAAATCTGGCTGAGCGAAGCGCAGGAACGTATGGTGCTGGCCGTCCCACCAGAGAACTGGGAACGCATTCAGGTGCTCGCCGCCGGTCAGGATGTCGAAGCGGTCGCGATTGGCACCTTCGATCCGACAGGCCGCCTGACCCTGACCTATGACGGTCAGATGGTGGGCGATCTGTCGATGCAGTTCCTGCATGATGGCATCCCGCAGCGGCATTTAAAGGCCGTCTGGGAACCGCCAGTGCTGACTGAATCTGAAACCCCTGATGCACCGTCCGACCTGACGCAGACCCTGTTGCAGCTGCTGGCCCTGCCGACCATCCGCAGCAAGGAAGATGTGATCCGCAAGTACGATCACGAAGTACAGACAGGCACCGCACTCAAACCGCTGGTAGGCGCAGCCGCCGCTGGCCCTGGTGATGCGACCGTGTTGGTCCCGATGGATACAATTAGCGACGGTGCTGAAACCGTGCGCGGCGTGGCGCTCTCCAATGGCTTATGCCCGCAGTTCGGTGAGATCGACCCGTATGCGATGGCGTGGGCGGCGGTCGATGAGGCACTGCGTAATCTGGTGGCCGTCGGCACCGACCCCGATCAGATCGCCATTCTGGATAACTTCTGCTGGGGGAATACGCAGCTTCCTGACCGTTTAGGGGCGCTCGTCCGCTGCTCTCAGGGCTGCTATGATGCGGCGCTGGCCTACGGCACGCCGTATATCAGCGGCAAGGACAGCCTGAATAACGAGTACATCGGTGAAGACGGACAGCGTCACGCTATCCCCGGCACGCTGGTGATTTCGGCGGTCGGGACGGTGCCGGATGTCGCGAAGACCGTCAGCATGGACCTGAAAGCGCCGGGGAATATGCTGTTCCTCATCGGGCAGACCCGCGACGAACTCGGCGGCAGCCATTATCACCTGCTGAACGGGATCGAAGGCGGGAACGTGCCGCAGCCTGTGCCTCATGCGCTGGATCGGATGCGGAAGCTGCACACCGCCATTCAGAGCGGGTTAGTGCAGGCCTGCCATGACCTGAGCGAAGGCGGTCTCGCGGTCGCACTGGCCGAGATGAGCCTTGCCGGACGCCTCGGAATCGAGATTCTGGTATACGAAGAACAGCGCGTGACGCAGCTCTTCTCGGAGTCGCTGTCGCGCTTTGTGCTCGAAGTCCGACCGGAAGACGCCGACGCCGTGCGTGCGCTCTTCGCCGAAGACGAGATCGCCTATATCGGGAGGGTGACCTATAAGCCGCGCTTCATCGTCCGGCGCGAAGGCGGCACATCTGATGAGCAGCCCATCATCCAGACCACACCGGCTGAACTCGAACGCGCATGGCGCAAAACCGTCAGCGGCGCACACATCCCGGACAAAACTGACGCAAAAGATGCAGCCGAATCCGTCACCGGTGTCAGCATCACGCGCCGAGCGTCATCCGCAGGCCAGACACCGCGCATTATCATCCTGCATGCCAATGGCACCAACCGTGACCGCGATGCAGCGCTGGCCTGTGAGCTGGCCGGCGGCGCACCGGAGATCGTCCACGTCAATCAGTTGTTTAACGGCGAGCGCCATCTGCTGGATTATCATATGCTGGTGATCCCTGGCGGCTTCTCGTATGGCGATGACCTCGGCGCGGGTGTGCTATGGGCACTCGATCTGCGCGAACGCCTGTCGGACCTCGACCGCTTTGTGGCGGAAGGGCGGCCCGTACTGGGCATCTGCAACGGCTTCCAGACACTGGTCAAGTCCGGCCTGCTTTCCGGCCCTGAGGTGAATGAAGGTGGCGGCCAGCATCATGAGCGTGATGTCACCCTGACCTATAACGCACAGGGACATTTCGAATGCCGCTGGGTGCATCTGCTGCCCAACCTGAAGAGTCCGAGCCTGTTTACCCGTGGGCTGGATGAGCCGATCTTCTGCCCGATTGCGCACGGCGAAGGCCGGGTTGCCTTCCGGGATGAGGCGGCGCTTCAGGCCCTGATGGACGCCAACCTCAACGCCCTGACCTATGTCGATGCTGAAGGCGCGACCGGTGAATACCCGATCAATCCCAATGGCTCCGCTGCGCACATCGCCGCCCTGACCAATCCCCAGGGCAATGTTTTCGGCCTGATGCCGCACCCGGAGAATCACATCTTCCCGTGGCAGAACCCCCTGCGGCATCGCGGTATCTCTGGCGGACTCGGCCTGCGCCTGTTCGAAAATGGCATCAAAGCGGCGAAAGGCAGCTAGGGCAATGAGCAGTACACCTTTCACACACGAGACTTTTATCAGCCCGTTTACATGGCGCTACGGCTCCGACGACATGCGGCGCGTCTGGTCACTGGCGGAGCAGCGGCGGCTGTGGCGGCGTATCTGGGTGGCACTGGCGGAGGCAGAGCTTGCCGCTGGACTGGTGCAGGCCGAGCAGGTCGAGGATCTGCGTGCCCACCAGCATGACATCGACATCGACCGGGCGCTGGCCATCGAGTCCGAGATCCATCACGACCTCATGGCCGAGGTCCGTACCTATGCCGAGCAGTGTCCGGTTGGCGGCGGGATTATCCACCTCGGCGCGACCAGCATGGATATCGAGGACAACGCCGATGCGCTGCGTCTGCGCTCCGCACTGGACCTGATCCTGAATCAGACCCGTGCCCTGCTGACCACGCTGGCGGATCTGATCGAACGCGAAGCCGAACATGTCTGCATGGCCTTTACCCATCTCCAGCCTGCCGAGCCGACGACCGTCGGTTATCGTCTGGCAAACTACGCACAGGATCTGCTGGAAGACTGTCAGACTCTTCAGCGTGTCCGTGACAGTATTCGCGGCAAGGGCTTCAAAGGGGCAGTCGGGACAGCGGCCTCGTATGACGAACTGCTTCAGGGCACCGGCATGACACCCGCCGAGCTTGAAACACGAATCATGCGTGAACTCGATCTCGACAGCTTCACCATCGCCGCGCAGACCTATCCCCGCCGTCAGGACTGGGACGTGATCAACGCGCTGGCCGGTGTCGCCATGACGCTGTACCGGCTGGCCTTCGATCTGCGTCTGCTGCAATCCCCACCGATTGGCGAATGGGCGGAGCCGTTCGGATCAAAGCAGGTCGGTTCATCCGCCATGCCGTTCAAGCGCAACCCGATCCACGCCGAGAATATCGACAGTCTGGCGCGGTACGTGGCCTCACTGCCGCACATCGCATGGGATAACGCCGCACATCATCTGCTGGAACGCACGCTGGACGACTCCGGCAACCGTCGCATGCTGCTGCCGGAAGCATTTCTGGCGACCGACGAAATCCTGCGCCGTTCGCAGCGTATCCTCACCGGTCTGCGCATTGACGACGCGGCGATTCGACGGAATCTGGGGATTTATGGTACTTTCGCTGCAACCGAGCGCGTATTGATGGAAGCGGCGCGTCACGGGGCAGACCGTCAGGAGATGCACGAGATCATCCGCGAGCACAGCCTGCGCGCCTGGGATGCACTGCGGAGGGATCAGCCCAACTCGCTGCCGGAGACGCTGAGCACCGACCCAGGTGTGACACGCTACCTGACGCCAGAGCAGGTCCTGAGTCTGCTGAAAGCGGACGGGCACATCGGGGATGCGCCGCACCGCGCCCGTCAGTTGGCAGAGAGTATTCGTGACTATCTTGGACAGGCAGTCGCTGTCGATCAGCCGTCGTAACTGCTGAACCTGTGAGATTGAGAGGATCGGTCGAATGTTAACCCATGAACAACTGCTTGCGGCGGTGTCTCACACACTCGACTCCGTCGAGATCGAAGGCTGGGGCGAAAAGATCGCAGGGAAGGTGCGCGATACCTATGTGCGCGGCGGCATGCGCCTGCTCGTTACCACTGATCGCGTCTCCGCATTCGACCGTGTCCTCGGCCTGATCCCGTACAAGGGACAGGTGCTCAATCAGCTTAGCGTCTGGTGGTTCGAACAGACGCGGGACATCGTGCGCAATCATCTGCTGTCGTGCCCTGACCCGAATGTCACCGTGGCGCGGGAAGCAAAGGCGCTGCCCGTCGAAGTGATCGTGCGCGGCTACCTGACCGGCGTCACCTCGACCTCGATGTGGACCATGTACGAGCAGGGCGACCGTCAGCCCTATGGTATCCGCCTGCCGGACGGCCTCCGCAAGAATGACCGTCTGCCGTCGCCGGTCATCACACCGACCACCAAAGCGGCAGACGGCGGCCACGATCAGCAGCTCACCCGTGACCAGATCATCGAGCAGAAGCTGATCTCGCGTACCATGTGGGAACAGATCGAGGATGCAGCCATCCGCCTGTTTGAATACGGGCAGGAAGTCGCATCGCAGGCCGGTCTGATTCTGGTCGATACCAAATACGAATTCGGTCTGATCGAAGGGCGTCTCTCGCTGATCGACGAAATCCATACACCAGATTCCAGCCGTTACTGGGTGGCTGCGACCTACCAGCCTGACGACGGCGACGGGATCGCGCAGGAACCGGAGAACATGGATAAGGAATACCTGCGCAAGTGGTTTGCCGCGCATGGCTATCGCGGAGAAGGGACGCCGCCCGTCATGCCGCCGGACGTGATCGCGGATGTCGCGGCGCGCTATATCACCGTCTATGAACGTCTGACAGGGGAGCCATTCACACCAGCGCCGCATCCGGTGGCGGACCGAATCCGCAAAGTCATGCGCGGCTATGAGGACGGCGTCTGAGAGTGTCGTATGGCAGACGGTGGAAAACCGTAACCTTTGCGAAAATCGTAATTGGTTATAATCTTGAAACAGACTGCATAATCTCTATCAGAAATGATGTGTAAATGAGCGAAACCCAGAGTGAACTGAAATACGACGTCCTCGCACACCCGAAGAACGAGATCAAATTCTCGTATGGTGGGCAGGCGGTGATTGAAGGCGTGATGATGCGCGGTGCACATGTCTTCGCGGTGGCCGTCCGCGCACCGGATGGCACCATCGAAGTCCACGAACAGCCGCTGAACAAGGCCTTGTATCGCGGGCCGGTCTCGCGCCTGCCATTTATTCGCGGGGTCATCGGCCTGTGGGATGCGCTCGGACTCGGCACCCGCGCCCTGATGTGGTCGGCGGATGTCGCCATGCAGGAACTTGACGAAGAAGCCTCAAATACAACCTCTGCCGCTGTGACCACGTCTGCCCTGGCAGGGACCGTCCCGGAAGTTGCGGTTCCGGTGGACCCGGCGTCTGACACTGCATCCGCCGAAAAGCCGAAGAAAGCCATTGATTTCAACGGGCCGGTTGGCTGGGCCACAGTCGCCGTCTCGATGATGCTCGGCCTCGGCCTGTTTCTGGTCCTGCCGAATGCCTCAGCCACCTTTGTCGCCAAGCTGATCAATGTGGAATCGCTGCTGGTCATCAACCTGATCGAAGGCGTCATCCAGCTTGGTATTCTGGTCGGCTATATCTGGCTGATCGGTCTGATGCCCGATACCCGCCGCCTGTTTGGGTATCACGGGGCAGAGCATAAGACCATCAACGCTTATGAAGCCGGCGACGAACTCACGCCGGATGTGGTCGGGCAGTATCCGATTGAGCATCCGCGCTGCGGTACGGCCTTCCTGCTGACGGTCGCCTTCATTGGCATGCTGGCTTTCGCCATTGTCGACTCACTGTTTGGTCGTCTGCTGATCTCGCGCATTATCCTCATCCCGCTGATTGCCGGTATCGCCTACGAAGTGCTGCGCTTCACCGCCAAGAATATCGACAAGCCGCTGATCCGCCTGATGGTGACACCGAATCTGGCTCTCCAGCATCTGACTACTCGCCAGCCCGATCACACCATGCTGGAAGTTGCGATTGTCGCTTTCAAGTACGTGCTGGCCTCGGAAGGCATGATCAGCCGTGAAGAGGCAGACGCCACCCGTGCCCAGTACACCCGCCCACCGCAGGTGATGGGTGCAGCGCAGCCCAACGCCGATGCAGTCCCGGCGGCAGCGTCCGGCGACTGAGACACCAGCACGGCAGTTGTGCGTTTATAGAAGTGCCCGACAATGCCTGCATTGTCCCTGCAAGAGATAACTCACGTAATGTAGGGCCGGAGAATCCGGCCCTGTGTACTCGCTGCTGATGGGGGGCTTTTACGGCCCACGCCAATAGCTCTCGCAGACGACATCCCATTCCAAATACCCAATAACGTAAAAAGAGGGCGATTTCGTCCTCTTTTTATTTACAAACCACAGATTATCTGTATAATGAGATTATATTTTGATGATTGTCTAAATATCTAAATGTCTGGTTATGCGGTAATGGATCTTATTCTCTCTAAAACGTTGAGCGCGCTGGCGGACCCGACGCGCCGCCGGATTTTACA
>JAEZAF010000302.1 GCA_023430545.1 Chloroflexota bacterium | reverse complement strand
TGCTGGATGGCGGGCGGCTCGGTAAACTCGTCCCGACTGAAGATGCTGAAGCGGTCGCAGCGGGTGTGATCGACACGCTGAACAATCCGCCGGACACATCGGTCGCGCAGCACGCCATGATCGACCGCTACGGTATCGACCGTCTTGTGAGCGATCTCGACAGTCTGTATCGCGGTCTGCTGGCACGTAAGGGTCGGCAGGTAGGTTCATAATCATAATCCGATAATGATACGGACATATGCACCAAGTTAAGGAAGCTTGAGGCGAAATGCCCCCATCCCCGGCCCTTCCCCCAGTCACTTCGCTCCGAGGGAAGGGAGAAAAGCAGGTTTAACGTATGGACAAAAGTCCTCACCCGTCAACGGGGGAGGATTTAGGTGGGGGTTTTTGGCTGCCTAATTTCGAGTGTGCAATTTGCTTAACCTGGTAAACATGGGACATATCAGAGATTCGTAGGGACGCGCGACGGCGCATAGGCATTAAGTTAACGTATTCTTCGGCGAAAAATCCCCCCTATACCCAACCCTTTTCCCCATTCTGCATCCGACAAGAAGAGCATTCGTCGGACGCTTAGAGGGAAAGGGAGAAAAGCGGTGTCGCGGCGGTGTGAAAAGTCCTCCCCCGTCAACGGGGGAGGATTTAGGTGGGGGTCTATCGCACCAATTAGAGAAGCCGGACTTTCGTGCTTAGCTTAATGCCTATGCGCGACGGCGCGTCCGATGTTTGCGGACATCCCGTCGGATGTCCCTACACCTCATATCGGATTGGTTCAGGTCGGCAATTGCCAGCGTCTTTTCGCGTGGGCTATAATAACCACTGGACATGATGTGCGACACACCCATGCAATAATGCACACCACCTGTTAACATCTCTATCCATCTTTCACAAAAGACGATCTGGAAATATCAATATGAGCAGAGCATCACGGGTTTATCCATTCACGGCGATTGTCGGCCAGGAACGTATGAAACGCGCCCTGATCCTGAACGCCATTGATATGCGCATCGGCGGCGTGCTGATTCGCGGCGAGCGTGGGACGGGCAAATCGACCGCAGCGCGTGCATTGGCTGTGCTGCTGCCGGAAATCGACGTGATTGCCGATTCGCCGTTTAACGACGATCCCAGACACCCCGACACCTGGTCGGACATCAGCCGTGAACGCTACAGCAGCGGCAAGGAAATGCCGATTGAAAAGCGCCGCATCCGCTTTGTCGATCTGCCGGTGAGCGCCACCGAAGACCGCGTCGTCGGCACGCTGGACATCGAGAAGGCCATCCAGCGCGGCGAGCGTCACTTCGATCCCGGTGTGCTGGCTTCCGCCAATCGCGGCATCCTGTACGTCGATGAAGTCAACCTGCTCGACGATCATGTGGTTGACCTGCTGCTGGACAGCGCCGCGATGGGTGTCAATGTGGTCGAGCGTGAGGGCATCAGCTTTACACATCCTGCCCGCTTCATCCTGATCGGTACCATGAACCCCGAAGAAGGCGACCTGCGTCCGCAGCTTCTGGACCGTTTCGCGCTGTCGGTCGAAGTCAGCGGTATCAGCACGCCGGAAGAGCGCGTCGAGATTCTCCAGCGTCATATCGACTTTGAGAACGACCCGCAGAACTTCCGTCAGGTGTGGGAACCGCGTGAGCAGGAACTGTCAGACATCATCGCCCGCGCCCGTGAGATCGTGGAAACCATCCAGTACACATCGGATGATCTGCGCCTGATCGCCATGATGACCAGCCTCGCCCGCATCGACGGCCACCGCGCCGATCTCGTGATCCTGAAGGCGGCGCGTGCCAATGCCGCGTATCGTGTCGCGACCGAAGGCGGCGCACCGCGCATCAGCTACAACGACATCCGTCTGGCCTTTGACCTCGCGATCCAGCACCGCCTGAAGCGCGGCCCGTATGCGGACGCGAATATCGACCCGGATGCGATCGCAGCGCAGGCCATGCGCCAGCTCGAAGGCGAAGTCGGTGAAGGCGCAGAACAGCAGGAATCCTCAAGCTCAAACAGCACCAATCAGCAGACCGACGGGAAAAAAAAAGCCAGCCGGTAGGCGATAACCCCGAACAGCAGTCGCCGGATATCAGCGATATGCAGCCTTCCCCTCAGGACGTGTTCAAGGATCAGAACGCGAACTGGTGGGAAGGCGGGCAGAAGGTTGATTCCGGCGCTGAATTTGCCACTCGTAAACTTCAGACCCAACTCGACAAAATGACGCGCAAGCAGTCTGGCCGCCGGTCCCGTACCCGCACGGACCGCAAGCGTGGGCGCTATATCCGTGCGGTGCCTGCGGGCGAAAATATGACGGACATCGCCTTCGATGCCACGCTGCGTGCGGCGGCCCCTTTCCAGCGCGAACGTGAAGGCCAGAAGCAGGAAATGGGCATGGCCTACGCCCTTCAGAAGAAGGATCTTCAGCGTAAGATCCGCGTGCGCCGTTCCGCCAACCTGATCCTGTTCGTGGTCGATGCCTCGTGGAGCATGGCGGTCAGCGAACGTATGGCCGCCACCAAAGGCGCGATCATGTCACTGCTGACGGATGCGTATCAGCGTCGCGACCGCGTCGGATTGGTCGTTTTCCAGAAGGACCGTGCACTGCTGGTGCTTCCCCCGACCAATTCGGTGGTGCTGGCGAAAGATGCGCTGGTCGATATTCCCGTTGGCGGTAAGACGCCGCTTTCGGCGGGGCTGCTGCTGGCCTATGAGACCGTCCGACGCGAAAAGGCCGCCCATCCCGACATTATGCCGCTGATCATCCTGCTGACCGACGGCGCAGGCAACGTCAGCCTGACGAAAAACATGTCACCACAGGAGGAAGCGCACAAGATCGCCCGGACGATCAAGGAAGACAGCATCCGCACGGTGACGATCAACATGGAACATGTGGCGTTCGATCAGGGGCTGGCGAGTAAGCTGGCCGATCATCTCGGCGGGCCGTGCTACAGCCTCGGACAGCTCCGCGCTGAAACACTGCTGGAAACCGTCCGACAGGAGATCAGTGGGCTGTAGGTGTATGATGTAGGGACACGGCACTGCCGTGTCCGGTGTGATGGGCATTCTGTTAAACCACTGACATCGTTGAGGAGATCACAGCATGGCCGAAGCAGCGCTGGTGGGCATTATCATGGGCAGTGACAGCGACCTGTCGACAATGCAGGGCGCGATTGAAGTCTGTCGGGAATTCGGTGTGCCGTTTGAGGTGCGGATTGTCTCCGCGCACCGCACGCCGGGGGATATGGCCGACTACGCCAGCACCGCCCACGAGCGCGGCCTGCGCGTGATCATCGCGGGTGCGGGTGGGGCGGCGCATCTGCCGGGGATGGTGGCCGCCTATTCGCCGCTGCCGGTGATTGGTGTGCCGGTGCAGACCAAAGCCCT
>JAEZAF010000300.1 GCA_023430545.1 Chloroflexota bacterium | reverse complement strand
CCCGGTCAGGCCGTGACCGATGGAGATCAGCTTCTGCGTCACTGCCCGCTGGAAAATGCCCCTCAGTGCGGTGCGGTCATCCGCAATGACTTCCCGTACTACTATCGGGCGGTGTCAGTCGTCTTCTCACCGAATAACACCAACGTGCTGGCGACCATGTCCTACATTGACGAGAACAACGCCGACCGCCGGGGTCTGATGGTCCTCGCACCCGGACGTGACCCCAATCTGCGCCCGCCGCTGCTGCGCTACGAGTACGGCGACTGGTCTGGTGACGGTCAGCGCATCGTTGTCAGTGGTCGGCGTCCTGATGGCCGCGTCATCCTCGGCTCTGTGCTGCCAGATGGCAGCGGCGAAGTGATCGCACTGGACGGCTCCGCATCAGGGTTGTGGCTGCAAAACGGTGTCCAGCGGCCCAACGGAACCCTGATCGCGCTTGGCCGCCCCGGTGATGCAGGCGGAGCCATGGCGCTGTACAGTCAGGATGGCACACAGCTTACCGACTTCATCGGATCAGCACCGCCGCGTGATGTCCGCTGGAGTCCGGCACGTGATGCCGTTTACATCCGCACCACCGATGGCCGCTCCTTCATCGCCAACGTCAATGGCCGTGTGGATGAGATCTCGGAGCAGGTCGGCGATATTCAGGCCGTCAACTGGGGGACGTTACCACCCAACAGCGGTACTGGCGTCGGCAATATCCCCGCCGATTATGTCCCGCCCGGTGTGATCGAAGGCAGTCGTTATCAGCCCGGTCAGCAGCTTCGGGTAGAGTCCACTACCGGACAGCTTAATCTGCGGGAGGCTCCGGCGCTGGATGCTGCCGCCCTGCTGCCCAACGGCCTGCCGAATGGCTCTTATGTCGCGATTCTGGCCGGACCTGTCATGGCAGGTGGTGTAGAATGGTGGCAGGTCCAGACGGCGGCGGGACAGCAGGGCTGGATGGCCGGGCAGATTAACGGCGTGGATGTTCTGGTCCCATAGCCGCTGTCTGGTAATATAGATCCAACGCCGCTGCGCTGACTCTATCGTCAGGTCCAGCCAAGCGGGATTCACACTCATTTTTTCGCATTTTTGTGCTAAAATTGACAGTATCAACTGAGTTTTCGAGTACAGACCGAGAGGGGTTCTCGTGGATATTACCTGGCATGGGTTAAGCAGCTTTCGCATTTCGGATCGTGGGCAGATTTCGGTGGTGACTGATCCGTTTTCTGACGAGATTGGCCTTCCAGTACCGAAATACAAAGGCGAAATCGTGACGGTGAGTCATGACAGCCCCGGACACAACAACGTCGAGGCGGTCAAAGGCGCGACGTACGTGCTGCGCGGCCCCGGTGAATATGAAGTCGGTGGTGTCTTTATCAATGGCATTGCCATGCCGTATATTGGTGAAGATGGGGTTGTCCAGTCGAACGTCGCCTATCTGATCGAGTACGGCGACATCAACATCCTGCATCTTGGAGACCTGCGCCATGTGCCGGAGCAGTCGATGATCGAGGCTCTGGGACAGGTTCACATCGTGCTGATCCCGGTCGGCGGTGGCAATACACTCAAGGCAGCGGAGGCTTCCGAAGTCGTGGCGCTGATCGAGCCGAACTATATCATCCCGATGCATTACATGCTGCCCGAACTGACCGTCCTGCTGGACCCGGTGGACAAATTTCTTAAGGAAATGGGCGTAAGTAAGGTTCAGGAAGAGGATATACTCAAGATAACAGCCTCTGGCCTGCCAGAGCAACCTCAAGTCGTCGTGCTGCGACCGCAGTTACAATAGGAGCGATCACATATGAGCGTTAAGCTGCTCATGTATTGGGACATTAAATCCGGGCGGGATCAGGATTATTATCAGTTCCTCATCCGGGAATGGGGACCCGGTATCACTCGTCTGGGCATCGAGTCAAGCGGGGCATGGTGGACGATCTACAGCCGCCAGCCCGCGCCGCAGATCATGGCTGAAGCCATCGCCGACGACCTGCCAACCATGCGGGAAATCCTCGACAGCCCGGAATGGAAACGGCTTCACACCCGTCTGCTGGAATACGTTGAGAACTACAGCCAGAAGATCGTGCCAACCTCTGGGGAATTTCAGTTCTAGCCCATCTCTGAACCGGCTCTGAATTCTTATCGAAACGCCGGACTCTTCCGGCCCACACGTATCAACTTCAGGCATCCTGCGGTGTAAAAAGTCCTCCCTTGTCAACGGGGGAGGATTCAGGTGGGGGTCTGTCCTGACTGCATCCACCGCTGTTAGACAGATATCGCAGATAACACAACACGAAAAAGCCTGTGTCCGCGAATGGTTCACATTCAGACACAGGCTTTTGAATTATTGATAGAGGAGGATACTTACCGGGCGGCGTCCGCCGAACTGGTCGTTGAAGCTGCCGGTTTGCTTTCCACTGCCGCAGACTTCTCGGCAGGCGCTGACGTGGTGGTGTCGGTCGAAGCGCTCTCAGACGGCTTGCTGTCCGACTTCGCGTCCTTTGGAGTGCTCGTCGTGGTGCTCTTCTTCGAGCCGCTTTTACTATCGTTCACGTAGAAGCCAGACCCTTTGAAAATCACGCCGGCGTTCTGAATCAGACGTACCACCTTCTGGCCGGTCTCCGGATCCTGTGTCAGCGGGTTATCCTGATAGGACTGGCGAATCTCGAATGTCGTGCCATCTTCACGGCGATATGTATAAACAGGCATATGATGTCTAATCCTAAACTGACGAACTTTGACCAACGTTGGTATGATACAGCGCATTCTATAAGAGAAACAATAACATTCACAGGTTCTGATGCAATTTTTACCTCTATCGACTGAGCAGCCAAACCTGACGGATATCCAATCCGTCAAACAGTCAGGACAACCCCTACGGAAAGACCTATGCGCGTCGGCCTGATTGCGGCAGATCTCTCTCACAATCATGGATGGGCACACTACAGTCTCGAACTCGCCCTAGCACTTCAACGCGCTGGCGTAGCAGTGCAGTGTGTCACCTCACATAATTCACCTGACCATCCAGACATCGAACAGGCGCGGATTCTCCCTGCACTCGTCCCGCGTGCCCCCCTGAACTTCGCCAAGATGATGCTTCAGCTTCCGCGTGTCAGGCCGCTTCTCAGCACCTGTGATCTCATCCACTGCTGTGTCGAGCCGTTTGCAGCGCTGGCCGCAGCCACCACCGGGACTCGTCCGTTTTTTCAGGCAGGCGTGGGCAGCTATCTCGCGGTAGACCGCTGGCAGAGGCCGCCGCTGAGCACCCTGACCAAACGCGCCATCGCCCATTCGACGCTGGTCTGTATCAGTCACTATACTGCGCAGGTTGCAAGGCGACATTTCCCTGAGACACGCATCGAGGTCATCCCGCTGGGGATTGATCCCAGCCGATTCGCACAGCCACCCTCAGCCGAATTCAGCATCAATCGGCCCGACGGCCCGCTGATTCTCAGCGTCGGCGGCGTCAAATACCGTAAAGGGACACTGCCGCTCGTCCGGGCGATGGCAAAAGTCCGCGAGGCACACCCAACCGTCAGATGCATCATCCTCGGTAATACGACGGAAGGGTCAGACTACACGCAGCAGGTTCGCGCCGCGATTGCCGAACTCCGGCTTGAAGAATGCGTCGAACTCCGGGGCTTTGTGTCCGAGGACGAACTCCGCGCATGGTACGCCGCCGCTGATCTGTTTGTACTGCCATCCATGAACCGGGACTGGATGTTCGAAGGCTATGGGCTGGTACACATGGAAGCCAGCGCCGCCGGTCTGCCTGTGATCGGCACCAGCGGGTGCGGCGTCGAGGATGCGATTGATGACGGCATTACCGGACTGCTCGTCTCTCAGCAGCAGATCGAGACCGAACTGCCACAGGCCATCATCACCCTGCTGGATGATCCACAGCGGCGTGCGGCAATGGGTGCAGCAGGCCGCGCACGCGCACAGTCGCAGACATGGGATCGCGTCGCGCAGCAGATGATCGCCCTGTACCAATCAGCACTGAACGCCAACACCAGAAGGTAAGACACGAGAATGCGTATTCTGATACTGAGCGACCGTATCCCACCAGAAAATGCAGGCGGGGCAGAAAAAATCGCATGGTCGGTGGCACGCGGCCTGAAGGCGACAGGCCATCAGGTGCATGTCATCTCCGCCACCCGCGGCCCCTCATTCGATGAAACGAGGGACGGCATCCCCACCTATCACCTGCATGTGAGCTATCCGCAGCGGTTTCAGGCTTATTTCGCGCTCTATAACCCACAGATGCGCGGACTCAAAGCGCTCTATCAGCGCATCCAGCCCGATGTCGTCAGCGCCTTCAACATCCACAGCGATCTCACCTACTACAGCCTGTGGCTGGCACATCAGATGGGCTTCCCAACCACCATCACTTTGCAGGATGTGATGGCATTCTCGTATACCAAACTGACGCATTTTATCGATCCCGCAGTCTGCGGAGTCCGAACACCAGCCGATTACCGTCTGCCGCTGGTGCACAACCTGCGCACCATGCGCCTGCGTTATAACCCGCTGCGCAATCTTCTCATCCGGCGGGTGATCAATCAGGGCGCGGATATACGCATCGCAGGCAGTGAGGCACTGCGTCAGGCGCTCGATGCCAACGGCCTGCATGATTTCCGGGTGATCTATGGCAGCGTCATCCCCGGCGATTTCCACGCATCACCGCAAACCATCGAGGCGCTGCGCGAACGTCTCCACCTGACCGGAAAAAAGGTGATCCTGTTCGCCGGTCGCCTCTCGGAAGACAAAGGCAGTGTCCAGCTTCTCGCAGCGCTGGATAAAGTGGTCACGCAGGTCCCTGACGTACAGCTTCTCACGCTCACCCGCGCCACGCCGGAGCAGCAGGGACTCACCCGGTCTGAATACCGCCATCTGCTGCCGCATATCACGACCGGCGGCTGGCTTCAGGGGGAAGCACTCGCAGCCGCCTATCATATCGCGGATGCTGCCGTCGTGCCGTCCATCTGTCTCGATGTCTTCCCTACCATCAATCTGGAAGCGATGGCGACATCCACCCCGGTGATCGCGACCTGCTACGGCGGCTCACCAGAAGGCATCATCGACGGTGAGACTGGTTTCATCGTCAACCCGTTCGATACCGAGCAGTTCAGCGAGCGCATCACCCGCCTGCTGACTCAGCCTGATCTCGCTCGTCAGTTAGGCGATGCTGGTCACCAGCGCCTGATGACACATTTCACGCTCGAAAAGCAGGTCAGCGCGATGGAACAGGCCTACGCCGACGCCATCACCCGCCGTCAGAAAGCCTAACCTGCTTCCAACCGGTTCCAACCACATTCGAACCAACAGAATACGAACATTCGTGCTATGATAAGAGGTCAGACACCTCTCATCTAGCACCTTAACATCGTCTCCTTGTTGCTGCCGCATAAAAATTTTGTGCGGCAGCAGCAGCAGCAACAAACTGCTACAAGCCGCAACTGCAAGCAGGCGGATGCAGCGCAGCACCGGATCGCGTCCAGCAATCGTGTAGGGACAACGCCCAACATGCTTGCATGTCGTTGTCCGCCTGTTGCAGCAGCACATTTTTTTCACGCTGCTGCCGCTGCCGCCGCTGCAAGCTCAATAGCTGAACGGATAAACTGCCAACAGCAACCGGCTAAACGCCCAGCTTCACCTGTGGATAGATTTCCACCAGCGCTTCGAAGAAGATATCGCGATAGCGCAGCGCATCAGCCTCAGTTTTGCCTTCAAAGCGCAGGCTCAGGACCGGCTCGGTATTACTGGCACGCAGGAGGCCCCAGCCGCTTTCGAACTGGATGCGCACACCGTCCACCGTGATCACTTCACCGGCATCCTGAAGCGCGGCCTGTACACCTTCGATCACGCGCCGCTTTTCCGCATCCGGGCAGTGAGGCCGGTATTCCGGTGTGCTGAAGTAGTGCGGGAGCGATGCATCCAGCATGGAGACCGACTGTGATTCGCTCGAAAGGAACTGTAAAAAGCGTCCCGCCGCGAAGAAGCCATCGTCGAATCCGTAATAATCTTCGTCCAGAAACAGATGGCCGCTCATCTCACCGCCAAGCAGTGCTTTGGTTTCCGCCATCTTCGCCTTAACCAGCGAGTGTCCGCTGGCCGACATAATGCCCTTCCCGCCGCACCGCTGGATCTCATCAAACAGCGCCTGACTGCTGAGGACATCAGCCACCACCGCTGCACCGGGCTTACGCCGCAGCAGATCACGGGCCAGCAGTGCCAGCACCCGGTCCGCGACCACCGGTTCGCCGTGTTCATCGACGATCCCCATGCGGTCAGCATCGCCGTCAAACGCGATACCAACATCAGCGCCGACCGCACGCACCTTTTCACCTAGGTCGCGCATATTCTCGGCTTCCTGCGGGTTCGCCGGATGATTCGGGAAACTCCCGTCCAGTTCACAATACAGGCAGTCAACCAGTTCATGCCCAAAGGCTTTCATCAGGCGTTCAGTGAAAAGGCCAGCGATCCCGTTACCGGCATCCACGACCACCCGCAGTGGCCGCGACATCGGCAGGCGCTCGGCCAGATCATCGACATAACGGGTATAGGAGGAGAGATCAAGGGATTGTGTGCCAGCGCCATAGGTCAGGTCACCAGACTCGATAAAGCTGCGCAGGGTCTGAATCTGCGTCCCGAACAGTGCCTTGCTACCGATGCACAGCTTGAACCCGTTCTGGTCCGGCGCGAGATGGCTGCCCGTGATCATCACACCGCCAACGCCGCCGCGCCGCACGGCATGCCAGTAAACGACCGGCGTTGCGACAAGATCCAGCCGGATCACGTTACACCCGCTGGTCATCAGGCCATCGACAAACGCCTCATACAGGGCGAAGGAGGTCCGGCGGTTATCCCGCCCGATCACCACCTGATTTAACTGGGCATTACGCTGTACATACGTCCCGAAGCCCAGCCCAATCCAGCGCGCATTTTCCGGCGTGATAACGGCATCCGGGCCTTCCGCCGTTCCACGAATATCGTATTTTTTGAATATTCCCTTTGGAACATTACGCATCATCTCGGCATTAATCCTTTGTCGTGGATGAGGTGTTCGGCGCTTCGGTGATCTCAAGGACCTGTTTCACATAAACGCGTTGTCCGTTGGCAATATCCTGATGGACGTGGGTTCCGGGGCCAACCTGTGCATGGCTTCCGATCTTAACCCCCGGCATGGTCATCACATCGACACCGAGAAAAGCATGATCTCCGATCACTGCGCCGAACTTGGTGCGACCGCTGTCCACCTTCTGCCCTTTGATGCGAGATCCCACCGTCCCATGATCGATGCGGAGATTCGCCGTCGTACAGCCCGCCGAAAAATTGACACTCTCAGCGAACACCGAGTCCAGCACACGGCAGGCGTGCAGGGAACAATGATCCGCGACATAGCTCCGTGCGACTTCCGTCGTATAGCCGACTTCGCAGTGATCCAGTACCATCGAGTTACGCACAAGTGCGTTGTTCCCGACAATCGTCCCATGTCCGATATAGGCGGGGCCAACCACCGCCGCACCGGGGAAAATACGCGCCCCGGCTTCGATAATCACAGGGCCGACAATACTGGCCGTCGGTGCAATAAAGGTCTCCGGCGAGATCTGCTGGCCTTCGATCCGATTCAGGAAGTCGTCCATAATATCGAGCACATGCCATGGGTATTTCAATGCACTCCACGGCCCCTGATACGGCACCGCCTGATAGATGGTCTGCTTCATCAGCCGGTCCATCGCACGCTCGTAATGGTCATCCGGGGTTGGAGCCGAGGCATATTCTTCGCGAATGGCGCTCAGCAGAGGGCCAGCATCAGCGTGCAGATGAGCCACGATGTTGACCAGATTGCTCGGTCGGTTCTCGGCCCCCGGCTTCTCGACAATGCTCACCACCCGGCCAGCATCGTCCACCTGAAGATAGCCACCGGGGAAATAATCGGCCATCTCGACGGCTGCCAGATATGTCCGCGAAGGGTCGCTGTGGAAATGGCGCAGGATATCACCGTGCAGATGCTCATCCACTACATCATGCACCTGTGTAATATAAATCGGCTGCGGGCCATTGCGGGACTGGGACAGCACAGACTCGGTCCGCAGCAGGGCATCACCCATCCCATTCGGCTCCGTCTGCACGACAACATCAATGCGGACGCCGGAGATGTTTTCGGTCAGTTCCCGCAGCGTCTGTGCATTCTCGGGATTACCGACCAGAATCACCTGCTCAAACCCAAGGGCGATATAACGCTGAAGCTGATATAACAGCAGAGGTGTATTTCCAAAACGGAGCAGTGACTTCTCTCGCAGCGGCCACATCCGGGATGAGGCCCCGCCCGCGAGAATGATCAGGATTGGCATGTCTGAATTCATTATGCTCCTCGATGAATGGTCATGTCTGTAAAGTCCTTATTGTAATCGGGTAATATACCGTATCATGTCGAAAATTTACGCTTCTCATGTCCGCAGTTTATCGACTTTAACATAACGAACTGTTATGCTTGATTTTTAAGGTTCTGAACCCGTCCGCCTTTGTGATATTAACCAGAGGCTTTATGATGAACGATAGCTTTCTCAGTCGGTATCTCCGGCTCGCATTGAAGGTAACTGGAGCAGAACGTGGTTTCGCCGTAGATCCTGCCCTGCGCCTCATCAGTCAGATCCAGCTTGATGATCAGACACTACAGAGTCCAGAGTTCATGTCCTTCGCCACCACCTGGCTGACACGCGCCCTCGAAGATCGGAAGGCCGTGATCACCAATAACATCATCACGGATTTATCCAAAGCTCCTAAAACCAATACCAGCTTTTCCAACCTGCGTAGTGTGGTCTGTATTCCGGTCGGGGACTGCGGCGCGCTTTATCTGGACCGGCATATCCGCACAGGTGTTATCCCGCGTGAGGTCATCGACCGCCTGTATGAGATGCCATTACAACTGACGCCAGAAAACATGGAAAACGAATCAGAAGAAGCGCTGCTCGAGCGGTATTATAACCCCACCATCTCCTGACAGCGTTCAAAACCATGGACACGGCATAGCGGTCTGTGAGCCCGCCGTTGACCCTTTTGCAGAAGAGGAGAACGGACGCTATAGTTTCAGCCAAAAGATTTTAGGCTCAAATTAAAGGCTGAAGCTCATGATTTTTAAAAGTCCCTATCCCGATATTGAAATTCCAGAAATCGCTTTTACCGACTTTATCTTTCAGTATGCCGAAGCCCACGCCGATAAGCCTGCGCTGATCGACGGCCCCACCGGACGCACCCTGACCTATCAGCAGCTTGCAGGCGCGATCCGACGGGTGGCTGCCAGCCTGCATCAGCGTGGTTTCAAAAAAGGGGATGTGTTCGCCATTCTCAGCCCGAACATCCCTGAATACGCTGTTGCTTTTCACGCGCCCGCCGTACTTGGTGGGATCATCACGACGATCAATCCGCTGTACACGGCGGACGAAATCGCCGTCCAGCTCAATGATTGTCAGGCAAAGTATCTGGTGACGATCCCGCAGTTTGTCGAGAAGGCACAGGTGGCACAGGGTAAATCCTCGATTGAGGAGATCTTTGTGTTTGGAGAGGCGGAAGGTACGACCCCGTTCGCGTCTCTGCTCCAGAGTGACGGACAGATCCCCTCCATCGAGATCAATCCGAAAGAAGATCTGATCGTGCTGCCCTACTCCAGTGGGACAACCGGCTTACCCAAAGGCGTCATGCTCACGCATCACAATCTGACCGCGAACGTGCTTCAGACACTGGTCAATGCGGACTTTCAGGAAGACGATGTGATGATAGGCATCCTGCCCTTTTTCCACATCTACGGCATGATCGTGGTGATGAACATCTTCCTCTACCTCAAAGGGACGGTGGTGACGATGCCTCAGTTTGATCTTGAGGGCTTCCTCAAGATCATGCAGGACTATAGGATCACCCGTGCGGCCCTCGTCCCACCGATCATCCTCGCGCTGGCCAAACATCCAATGGTTGATCAGTTTGATCTGTCCAGCCTCAGACAGATCTTCTCCGGCGCGGCCCCGTTGAGTGCTGAACTTCAGCAGGCGGTGGCGCAGCGGCTGGGATGTATGGCGGTTCAGGGTTACGGCCTGACCGAAACCAGCCCGGTGACCCATGCGACACCGAATGACCCGGCACGGGTGAAAGCCGGTTCAGTCGGGCCGAGTGTGCCGAATACCGAAGTGCGGATTGTAGATGTCAGTACCCGCGAGGACCTTGGACCCCATCAGGAAGGCGAAATCTGGATTCGCGGGCCACAGGTGATGAAAGGTTACCTGAACAACCCGTCATCCACCCGAAATATGCTGGATGAGGACGGCTGGCTTCATACCGGCGACCTCGGTTACGCTGATGAGGACGGTTATCTCTATATTGTTGATCGCCTGAAAGAACTGATCAAATACAAGGGGATGCAGGTTGCACCCGCCGAACTGGAAGGCGTGCTGCTCACCCATGAGGCGATTGCCGACGCAGCCGTGATCGGTGTAAAGGACGAAGAAGCCGGTGAACTGCCGAAAGCGTTCGTGGTGCTAAAGCCCAATCGCGAGATCTCCGCTGAAGACGTGATGGCTTTTGTCGCCGAACGTGTGGCCCCACACAAGAAAATCCGCAGGGTGGAGTTCGTACCCCAGATCCCGAAGTCTGCATCCGGCAAGATCCTGCGGCGCGTGCTGATGGACAAGGAACGCCAGCCGGGTTAATTAACGACAGTATCCGTTTTCTGTCATTGCTGACGTCAGATGAAACTGCCGCCACTGAATATATCTTGTGGCGGCAGTTCTTTTTAACGCATGGCTCTCTATCAGGTTTTCATCACTTCAGAGCGCGATTACACGGGTTGACATACCGGCAAAAATACTTTACTCTTGAAACTGGTTTACATAGGAAACTGATTTCAGGATTTGACATGAATACTACCATGCAGCGTATCACTGAACAGCAGGCACGGGTCGAAGAGTACGCCAGTTATTCTCTGAGCAAAGGTGGACTAGGGAAAGTATTGGGCGGCGTCATCGGAATTGTCATCGTACTAATGGGGACATTGGTCGGCGCTGGAACATGGACGGGCATCCTTACCATTGCCCTGACGCTCATCTGGTTGTTTGGTAAGGAGATTATCCGCACCAGACTGTACCGACCCTTTGGCCAGGCAGTTCAAAACTGGAGTCCTTCAGAACGCCAGATGCATGTGACACTCACCGGATTTGTCGCACTGATTTCGTTACTGGTTGTGATTGCAGTTCTGATAACGGGCCGCCAGATTGATCAGGATCACACGTGGATCTATTTGTTCTTCACAATTCTCATGCCTGTGCTAACCTGGTTCTTCCTGCGGACACCCATTGAATTCGTCGTCGGGGTCTTCCTGCTGGCCGCCTGTGCCATACATGGTTCTGGTGGAGCCTACAGCCTGATCCCGGCTGATACATCTTTTGTAGAACTTGCGATGATCAGTGCGACGTGGTCACCCTTCCTCGGGTCAATCGTGCTCATCCGCATGGGCTGGCAGGAGCATCAGCGGTTCCAGAGTCTGAAAGCTCAACTGGGGAGCGCAGAATGAGCAGTGATATAGTGGATCAGGAGACTGAAGCAGACGCGGATAGTGCCGAATTCGAACACCTGCAGCAGGCGCTGGAGATAAACCGTTTGATCCATGAACCGGCCAGACTGCTTCTGCTGGCGGTGCTAAGCAAAATCGACTGGGCAGACTTCAACTTTCTGCTGACAGCCACCCGATTAAGCAAAGGCAACCTGAGCAAGCAGAGCGCAAAGCTGGAAGAAGCAGGCTACATCGAGATCGAAAAGGGTTACAAAGGCAAAATACCCGTGACCCGGTATCGCATTACCCCTGAGGGCAAACGTGAGTTACAGCGCTACTGGAATCAGATGAGTACACTGGGTCATGAAATCAATCCGGGTGGTTAGCCCACACTGACCCGATCATAGACAGGTTTCACAGAGGCGGATTCTATGATCCGCCTCAAAGCCAGCGAAAATGCAGCGCGGCCAGCATCCCCCATGCAGAATTCGGTGCGGCCTCATAGATGGCGACATACTCCGCCAAAGCCTCATCAGCGCGGCCAAGTGACTCAAGGGCAAGTGCGCGACGATAGCGCAGCGCAAAACCCATGTTTACATCACTCTGATTCTGGCTCAATCGCTGATCGACCATTGCAAGCGCCCGTTCGTCATCTTCAAATGTCAGGTAGAAGGGGCAGAACATTGTACCGGTTGTCCCACAGTAAAAGGCGGTTTGCGTTTCAGTGCGCTGCATCGGATTTTCGGCAGTGGGTTCAGGCCGTGGGGTGACAGGTGCGGCTGTTGGAGTCGCCTCCGGCGGATTCAACATCGTAATATCACAGCCTGCACGGGCTGGACGTGGACCTGGCAGGCGGACGAATGGCAGAGAAATATATTCTTCGTCAAAGCCAACAATGATTTGGGTCGGCAGGCTGTAATCAAATTGACCCGCAGTAAGTGTCTCAAACACCTGATAGGCAGCAGTGCAGATCTCGGCGGCATTCCCGGCTTCGGACAAAGCATCGATCAACTGATGCATCATCTCGGACGCTGGCG
>JAEZAF010000099.1 GCA_023430545.1 Chloroflexota bacterium | reverse complement strand
GTTTCCAGTGCGCTGCGACCTTCGCATTCCTGCGGGCTGAACAGGCCTGACGGCGGATCATCCTTAAGGGTCATGTCATACGGCAGGGTGCAGACTTTAGCGGGCAGCACCTCTTCCCAGTCGCCATCCCGTGCCATGATCGAGCCGCCGACCAGCACGCTCTGCGGTGTCAGTAACTGTGCTGTAAAGCGATACGCCTTCCCTGCTTCAACCTGAAGCGGCGGTGTGAGTGAGATGGTATAGGGATCACCGATCTGCTGATCACGATACGGGAAGTTATCCGTCAGTACATTTTCGCTCAGGACAGCCTCGTTCGCGGCATCCTGAATGGTGATCTGGATCGAAGCCTGTGTCCCGGCGGGATCGGTGGAGCCGATGCGCGGCGCATAAATACTGCTGATCGTGCCGGTAGCCGGTGCGGTAAAGGTGTGGCTCTGCGGGATACCCGGAGACAGCCGCGTCGCTTTGGTCTGCATATCGTTCCGCAGGCCGCCGCTGTTCCAGAAGGCGATGTTGATCAGCGGCACGCTGTCGGGTTCCAATCCCGGTTCGGTGCCGTCGATCTTCATCGAAAAGTCGCCGGGGATATTTTCCCAGACCCAGTGCGAGGCCTGCGTGAAGGTCGCCATGTGGCGGTAGATGTTGGTGAACATCCCGGCCCACAGCAGCGTCAGCGAGGGCACCAGCACGGCAAGGCCGACGGCCAGTGTTCGGCGCAGGCTGCCCTTGCCGTTGTGCTCACGGACATAGACCGAAGCGCGTTTGATCAGTTCCAGCAGCAGCCACGCGCTCAGGATGGCAAAAGCCGGGTACAGCGGCAGATAGTAGCGCATCGACATCACGTGATTGCCACCGACCCAACCGAAATACACCAGAATCCAAAGGAAAAGGAAACCGTTGCGGACACCGTCGCCACGTGCACGGATCAACTGCAGGCCGGACCAGAGCCACGCAAACCATCCGGTGAGACCGAAGGCCAGCCCCATGCCCCACATCACCATGTTCCACCATGCAAACCAGTACGCGGGGCGGCCAATCCACTGCCATGCCGGTGGACCATCATAGACCGGGCTGGTCAGCATACGCGCGACACCGAGGTCCTGAAGCCAGTTCTCGTTGATGCTCAGGCCGAAGAAGCCGGGGCCGATAAAGGCGTAGGGATTGAAAACACGGAAGGTCAGGATCGTCAGGACGCCAGCCATGACCAGTCCGCCGAAGTGCCGCGCAAGCGCACGGTTACGTTCCGGCCACAGCAGACGCTGATCGAAAAACGGCAGCATCCGGATACCAGCGGCGAAGATGATCACGACCACCAGCGGCGCGACATTGATGCGGCTGGCAAGTGATGCACCGAAGGCCAGCCCTGCCAGTACGTAATCCAGCGGGCCGCCGTCCTTCAGGATACGGGCGGAGAACAGCAGCGTCAGCGCCACCCACAGCGTCGTCATGGCGTCCGCTGTGCCGAAGTGCGCGATCTGAATCGGCAGCACCGCCCCGGCGTACAGCACCGCCGCCAGCAGGCCGACCCACTTGTTATGCAGTTTCAGGCCGGTGAAGAAGACGATCAGCACCACCAGCAGGTCATACGTCGCGGAGAGCGCCCGCCCGACCAGTTGAATCGAGTTGTAACCAGTCCATTCGTTCGTGCCCGTGATCTGGTTGAGCAGTTCCGCCGTCCAGCGCAGGGTGAAGACCGGCAGCGTCCCGTAGACGAAATCACCCTTGCCGATGTTATGCGGGTTCATGTCAGAGCAGCGGGCATCGAAATAGCCGCCTACCCCATTACTTTCAGGATAGCGTGCCATACAGGCAGCACGCTGTTCGGCGTCGAGTTCGAATGGTGTGAACCTGAGAATGCCGGTGTTGATACCGCTGGCGACCTCACCCGTAAAAAAGCGCTCGTCGGGGTGAAAGCGGATGTAGTCATCCCAGTTGTTGCCCTGATAGCGGAAATATGCGGCCAGCGCCAGTGTCAGCAGCAGCAGGACCGCGACCAGCACATCACTGCGTGAGCGTGGCAGCGCGATCGTGCGCCGGGGCTTCCGCACGGGAAGATAGTTGACCGGTGCTGGTGAATGGGGCGCATCAGATGACGGAAACGTTTCTTGCATCGTTTATCAAACCCTGTAAAGGCTGCTGACTGTCGTCAGGTGACGTGCATCACCGACGGGTACACAGATGGTTGATGGTTTACAGAATGACGTACCCCGCAGACATGAACTGTCCGGCGGGATACGATCAGATTTACAGTGAATTGGGTGCATGATGTCATAGCAGTCTGTAAGACTGACTTATCCCATATACACCCCATGCCCGGTGCTTTCCCCACTGACACTATCCTTCGACATTGTACGTCAGCAGGAACTCCGTCAGGGCATTTTCGCCCAGTGCGGGGACGCGATAATATTTGAAGTCCTTGTCCGGGTAGGGGTTGCCTTCGCCATCGGCGGGATCAACCGGCGGCAGCGTGACTTCGACATACGTCGAGTAACCCTGCGGGAACCATTGGCGGAACTGTTCTTCGGCTGCCGCATCATCGCGGTGATAGAAGAACAGCAGATCGCGATCCGCCCTCAGCGGGTAGACATTCTGACCGGTCCACGAGTCCGCCATGCGTTTGGGGACCTGATCCACCGGCATGTCGCCGTTGGTCCAGGTTCCCGGTGGCAGACCGGCTTCAATTGCAACCGCACGATAATCCCACCAGAAATCAAAGCGCAGGATGAAGGCATTTCCATATGCGCCGCCGCTTTCGGCAAAGCCGCGCATAATCCGTCCTCCCGTGCTGATCGGATGCCATGACTGGAAATAGATCTCGCGGTACGGCTCAGCGAAAACCCATGACGTATAACCATATGCGCCGACGATCAGCAGCAGCGCCATGACGCCGGTGACGGCCTGACGCAGCAGAACGCGGCGGTTGGGGATCAGTCGATGCACCACCAGCAGCAGCGTCACTGCGCCGAATGCGACAAGGATCATCACCAGTGGCAGCGCACCACTGGCACGGGTCGCGCTGGGGTTCTCTCTCGGCAGCGCAATCGACAGCGCCGTCGGCAGGAGTAGAATCAGGATACCGGGCAGCAGCAGCCAGTCGGCAGGGTCGCGTCGGCGTACCATCCACACCAGCCACCCGCCGACGCCGACGATCAGCAGCGCTCCAAGCAGCGGATCAAGATGGGGATAATCCGGCACATTGTGGAGATAGATCACATCGCCGCGATAGTTGAACATCAGCAGTGCGTTGACCATATTTTCGGCCAACTGGCTGAGGTTTTCGCTCATCGCTGTCAGACGGTCATTGAGCGTCGGCGTTTCCAGCACCACCTGACCGACCTCATTGATGCGTTCGATCTGTTCGGGACCGAGCAGTCGTCCGCTGGTACGGCTCCAGAAAAACTGCGGATACTGAACGGAATACCGGAACAGCGGCATGAAGATCACAAAGGAAACGGCCACCAGTACCACGAAATTGAGCGCATAGCTGCGCATTGTCCGCCAGTGACGGACGTTGAACAGGACCGCGATCACAACTGCTGCAATTACCAGCAGCGGCATCATGCGCACGGCCTGATAGGTGTACAGTCCGAACCCCAGCACCATCCCCGCTTTGATGTAATCGGCGCGGTGGTTAAAACGCATCATGCGCACCAGATAAATCAGCAGCAGACTGCCGACCAGCGGTGTCAGCACAATGCGCAGCGCGATCCGCGAGAGTTCCTGATGCCAGTAAGCCAGTGCCAGTACCAGCGCCAGTGTGAGTCCGAAGAGATTGCCGAGCCGCTGGTCACGTGGGCCGATCCATTCACGTCCGAGCCACCAGAAGATCGGGATCGTGATCAGCGCTTCCAGCACGGCCAGAATCTTGAGCGCCATGAAATCCAGCGTGATACCGGGGAGCTTGTCCAGCAGCGCCAGCAGATAGAACTGCGCACTCTCACGCCCGCCGTTCTGCTCCATGAAAACACGGTATTCGCCCTGCGCGACTTGCTGCGCATCCAGCAGCTTCTCGACATGGTCGCTGGTCATCTCCGGCGGTGAGATGTCGAGATACTGAAGGCGCACAAAAGCCCCAAGCCCAATAATCAGCAGTAAGAGGACAAATGTCCCTGTTTCACGGTGGGGGAAGCCAGTCACGGTGCGCCATGTGCGGGACAGCGCGGCGAAAAGATCAAAGCGTGGGGCGAACAGCACGATCACCGCGATGATGCTGCCGATCCATGCCACGACCCCCGGCAGACTGAAGCGGTTATCACCATTGAAAAAGTAAGCTCCGGCGGTCAGCAGGATCACCACCGGCAGCAGTCGCAGTCGCAGCGGTTCGACCTCGGTCTGAGCCTCACCAGCCAGTGTCGGTTGTTTGGAGCGAATGCCGCCGATAAGCTGCGCGAGCACAGCCAGCACCAGTGCGCTAATCCAGAACAGCAGACCGGCGTCAACAGACGTATCGGCCAGTCCGAAGCTGCTCACCGCGCCAGCAGTCACGGCCCGATTGCCCCACCATGCCAGCGCTATCGCTGCCAGCAGCAGGCCGAGTGCCAGCAGTGTACGACTGTCGAGGTAGAAATCGGGCCGTGTCGTTGAGGATCGCTGAGGGCCGCTGGTCGCGGTGGATGCGGGGAGGCCGCCAATCGTCAGTGTACGTGAACTGCTGGCGCTTCCGGCCCGCTTCTGTAATGCCACACCACGAACGGCACGCAGCGTCGTCAGCGGTTTACGGCGCATTAGCCCCAGCATCTCGGCCAGCGTCAGGTTTTCAAATTCCCGCTGAGTCATCCCCCGGCGCAGCGGGAAATCCGGCACCAGCATCGATGCTTCCGGTTCCCCCGGTGGTGCTGTCTCTTCCTGCCACAGATTTTCCGTTGATGAAGCATCCTGTGATGGATCGTTCACCGAAGGGCCGCCTGTCACCGGCACATCGTCAGCCTGATAACCCGTGTGGTTATCCGCGTGGTCGGCCATCTCGTTGTCGCTCTGGGGATCGTATGGACTCTCGGTCATGCGTCTAAAGTACAGCCTGTCAGCTTCGCCCCGATAAAAAGTTCAGTTTAGCAGGTTTTATCCGTCAGATGGTTCATCTGCGACCAGATGGTTCATCTGCGACCTGCGGTTTGCGTAACTTGATCGCCAGATTGACGGTTGTCCGTCCCGGCGGTTCGCTGATCACGTTGTGTCGGTCGAACCAGTTGAACACCTTCAGCCCCAGATTGATCGGATTCAGCAGGCTGCCGTCGTTCTGGTCGAAGGTCGTGCGGTCGGCGGCATTCGCCATCTTCTTCGGCATCAGGCCGGATTCCAGCAGCGGCATCCCGAAGCCGTAAACCAGATTGTGGATAAACGGGAAGCTGTGATGCGTAAAAGCCCGTTCCTCTTCAATCTCAAAGCCGGAGGCAATCGCGGCCTCACGCAGTTGACGCTGGGTATACAGCCTCACATGATTGGCCCAAAGACCGGCGAACGGCCCGTGCTGGATGTGTGTGTCGAACAGCTTTTCCAGCGTCTTGTTGATCGGGTCCCACCAGAACGGATAATTGGCATTCGGCACGGTGATAGCGGCCACCCCACCGGGCTTGAGCACTCGCAGCGCTTCCTTTAATCCAGCCACATCATCGTCGATGTGTTCCAGAATCTCAGACAGGATCACAGCGTCAAACGTGTTGTCAGCATAGGGCAGCGCATAGATATTGGCCTGATTCAGCATCAGGTCCGGCAGATGGCCCACGTTGCGTTTGGCTTTCCACAGGACTTCAGTATCCAGTTCCGCGCCGACGAGTGTCGCGCCGCTGGCATAGCGCATCATGTTGAGATAGAAGCCGCGTCCGCACGGCATATCGAGGATCAGGTCGCCGGTTTTCGGCTGTACCCACTCGAAAATTGTCTCGACGCGCTTCTTGAAGGCCATATCGGCTTCGTTGCGTGTCATGTGGGCGATCAGGGCGCGATCCACGACCGGTTTCTGCGCGGCTGAAGTCTGCTGTACCGTGTTTTCAGTCATCTCGTCTGTTAGCCCTTCGCCGCTAGTGCTTTGCCGCATACTGAAGGAAAAGCTGCTCATAGCGGTCTACGGTTTCCTTAAAGGAGAACACGCTCTCGATCTCTTCGCGGCTCTTGCGGTACTGGTCGGGATTATCCAGCACGGCGACGATTTCTTCGCCCATTGATTTGTAATTCCCGCGCTGGCTGAGCCGCCCCATACCCGTCTTCTGCACCGGGACTCGTCCGCCGGGCGTGTCAGTCATCACGACCGGTGTGCCGCACAGCAT
>JAEZAF010000180.1 GCA_023430545.1 Chloroflexota bacterium | reverse complement strand
CCCTATGCAATCAACCTGACCGCCGAATTCGAAGACCAGTTCGGGCACCGTTACAGCGGCGGCGGCCAATACGAGATCCTGATCGCCGAGCTGTTCGATCTGCTGCCGGGGGTGCTGCCGGGGACTCCATTTGAGACCACCGATCCGTTTTATCCCGGCTTCCGCGTGATCCCCGGACTGCCCGCCGATGTGAGCGTGGAACTGCGAATCTATCCACTGGACGGCAGTGATGCGGTGATCCAGCACATCGAGGGGAAGGCCAATCCCTATGGCGATTTCATCCCGGATAACGACGACATCTTCGCGCTCGACATCCCCGGTGAATATATTGTAGATTACGAAGCGCGTTACGAAATGTCGGATGGACGGCTGTGGGCGGCCAGCCTGCGTGCCGCTGGAATCATCGCCAGCCCGGAACCGACGCTGGTATTGCACGGCAGGCGCGGCATCGACGGTTACGACCCGCTGCTGGAAGAAAGCCCGGCATGGTTCAACATCCGCCAGTATCCACGCGAAGCACTGGGTGTAACAGAACCGCGTTTCTACTATCCCTATTTCGCCGGGGATATTGTCACTTACGGGCCGACACGCACCAGCGGCATCGAGCCGCGCCTTCAGTTACAGGACACGCATGGGGCCTATGAAAGCTGGCTGCTGGAACGCCTGCCGATGCTTCAGGACGCCGTGCGGCTGGACGCGCTGCCGCTGCTGATGCTGTCGCAGGACGCTGCGGATAATCCGGTGATGTCCGCCGACAGCCTGACTCAGCAGTCCTACGGTTACATCAGCGCCGTCCGCCCCAATGTCAGTGTGCGCCAGTTCGTCTACAGTGGCGATGATACGATGCTGCCGCTCAACTGGGATGCAGACGATCCGCTGAATCAGCAGATTGGCGCGGGTGCACAGGGTGGTAATACAGGGGATATGGTGTTCCTGTTCGGTGGGGCAATTGTGCGAAACAGCGCGCTTGATCTCAAAGAAGCGCTGATTTACGGTGCGACCGGGGAAGTCGGCCTTGTAAACGGAGATCCACTGGGGGCGCGGGTGTATCCCCCTTATCGCAGTTCACAGTGGCTGCCCATCTCGACTGAAAACGGCATCCCGAATGCGGTTCAGGGGACCTTCTTCCACCTGACTTCAATCCATCCCGGACAGGTCATCGTACAGGGGGAAACGCTGTCGATTGCCGGACAGACCGCCCCCGCGCTGCAAAGCCGTGTCTCGGTGATGGTCACTTCACCTTCTGGTGAGGTGCACCAGTTCGAGGGACTGTCGAACATCATCGGCTACTATTTTGACCCGACCACCGCCCTGACACTCGATGAAGTAGGTGTATGGACACTTCAGGTGCGGGTTTCACCCGTGGCACGCACCTCGGAAGGTGAAGTGGAGCACGCACCGGTCGGGGGCATTCTGGGCGCGGTGGAAAACCGCTTTGCCGTGTATGTCACAGGGGCGACCACACCGCCGCTGGACTGGAACCGGGGCGGTGATATTGACACAACAACGCCGGCGGGTGCATTCTTCAACTTCACCCTGAATCTGCCGCCGGGATTGCAGGATGTGCAGGTTTATCGCACCGTGACAACGCCCGGCTATGTGCTGGACGACGGCCCGATCACCCCGGCTGCGACGACTTTCCCGTATCAGTACAGCCCGCCGCGTATCTCGGACAGCTTCCCGATACTGGAAACTGAAGGGAACGCCACCGGGCCAGCCGCTTCGGATATTGTGACGGTGACCCTGGTCGTCACCGGTCTGGATGGCGATGGTCAGCGGCAGTTGTATACCCGCACCTTTGAGTTTCTCACGAACCGGATCCTCTCTTTCGAAGGCGAATCGTAATGCTGCGTATGCTTTCTCACTGCATTCGAGCCATCCTGCGCTTCTGTCTGCCTTTAGCGCTTCTGCTGGCAGCCGTGCTGGTGATTGGGGGATCGCTTCCGGTGATGCAGCCTGTACTGGCGCAGGATACAGGCCGAGATCAGGGGCTGTACCGCCTGCCGGAGAGCCGCACGCCGTTTTTCGTCAGCGGCAGTCTGGCATCGAACTCGAATAACGTCTATCTGGTCACGGCCAATATGCTGAACAATACCATCTCGCGCATCGACCGGGCGCGGGGGGATACCGTGATCGAGACGACGGTGGGCCGTGATCCGCGCACCGTCGCCATCACCCCGGATGATACGCGCATTGTAGTCGTCAATCGCGGAGACGGCACACTGTCCGTCGTCGATTTACTGACCATGACTGTCACCGCCACCTATCCGGTCGGTCTGCTGCCGTATGGTGTGGTGACTTCCAGCAACAGCTCGGCATGGGTGACACTGGAAGGGACCGATGAGGTCATCCGCATCGCGCTGGCAACCGGCGAGATCGAGGCACGCATCTCCGTGCCGGACGCACCGGCGGGGCTGGCACTCTGGGGCGATTTCCTTTATGTCACGCATCTGTGGAGTGGAAATTTCAGCCTGCTGTATATCCCCCAGAATCGCACGGTCGAAACGATCAGCAGCGCGGTCAATGCATCGCTGACACAGGCGGTCGCGATTGACCCGCAGCGCGGCATCGCCTATCTGCCACAGTCACGGCTGAATTCAGATAACCCCGCCCTGACTGTCGATTCGACCGTCCTGCCGAATGTCGCCGTCCTCAATCTGGCATCGTTCTCGATTGATCCCACCCTTCAGATCAGGATGAGCACCGCTGACCAGCCGGTCAATATGCCATTCGCCGCCGTCGTGGACATCTCACGGCGCTGGCTGTACGTCGCCAATGCAGGCAGCAACAACATCTCGGTGATCGATCTGGTGACAGGGCTGAGCGTCACCACCTTTACCGTCAAATCCAACCCGCGCGGGATGATCCTCAGCAATAACGCTGGTCAGGTTTACGTCCACAATATGATCGACGGCACGGTGACGGTCTTTGACACTGCCGAGCTGACCGTCGTCGATGAGATCCCGGTCAGCCGACTGAGCATCCCGACTGATATCTACATCGGCGCACAGTTATTCCACAGCGCAGCGGACCCGCGCATGACGACCGATCAGTGGGTGAGCTGTGCAAGCTGTCATTTCGACGGTCAGAGTGATGGCCGCGTCTGGCAGCTTCCGCCGGGGATCATCTCCGAGGCAAGCGGCCCACGCAACACCCCGACCCTTTACGATCTGGAAGGCCACACCCGTTATACATGGGACGGTTCGTGGGATGAACTGGCCGATGTCGAACTGAAAATCCGCAGATTGCAGGCCGGTACCGGACTCATCACCGAAGCAGAACCCGGTGTGAACCGCGTCAATCCACCCTTGGACAGCCCTCACAGCGGCATCTCACCGGAACTCGACACCCTGACCGCCTATCTGCTCTCACTGGACGGCCCAACCGTCTCCCCACCGCAGGACCTCGAAATGATCGAACGCGGTCGCGAGGTCTTCGAATCGATGGACTGTACAAGCTGTCATCGCATCGAAAATCAGGATCAGCTTTACGATGTCGGCACGGGCGGCGAATTCCGTGTCCCCGTACTGCGCTGGCTGTGGCAGAGCGCTCCATACTTTCATGATGGCCGCGCCGAAACCCTGTTCGATGTCTTTGTGCTGCCCGGAGAGCATCAACTGACCTCCACCATCCCGTATGAGGATGTCGAAGCCCTGACGGTTTATCTGCTCAGCCTGCCGCAGCCGGAAACCGCCGCCAGTGAGGGCGATAGCGAAGCAGCCGAGCCAACCGACCCTTAAGACCCTTAAGTTGACGCGTATTTAAGGCACGGCTATAATCCAGAACAATGGATTGTGGCTCAATCAATCAAAAACAACGCGTTTACTGAGTGCTAACCATTAATTTTATCCCTGCCAGAAAATCTTATTGGCACGGATCGAATTTCCATGATTTACTAATCAAAGCTGCGGAGCAGGTCACTGGCATCAGCCGGTGATGCTCCGAAATAGCTGATTGCTGGCCGACACCATACCACAGCCTGTGTCATGCTGGGGAAGATGCACACAGCACAGGGCAGGCACGTCTGAAATGGCAGCGATCGACGCACGATCCCATCGGATCGATGCTTCACCTGGCACTATCAAGCACGAACATCCGTGAGCAGGGGGCTTCAATGCCGCTTCAAGGTAATTTACGAGACTTCAGCACAACACAATTGTTGAACCTGATCAATCTTTCAGGCCGCACCGGGATGCTGAAGATTTATGAGGGACTTCCCACCGGTGAACGCGATGCTATGCAGAACGAGAAGCTCGCACCGGGCAAGGAACTGGCACGCGTGGCCTTTCGCACAGGGAAACTGGTCTATGCTGGCCTGAATGATCAGGCGGGCGATCTGATCGCCGTCCTGAACAAGGCCGGAAAGCTGAACGACCAGCAGGCGCAGATGCTGCGCGAACGTGCGAAGTTCAACAGCGATAAAGCGCTGGCCGTGCGTCTGATCGGGGCGAACTACGTCAGCAAGAATGATATCGTCGCCAGCATTCAGCAGTTCATCACCGACATTGTCTTCAACCTGATGAGCTGGAATCGCGAGCCGTTCCGCTTTGATGATAACGAGCAGCCCGGTGAGGAAATCATCCTCGTACCGGTGGACCTCCAGAATATCATCGTCGAAGGTTCGCGGCGCAAAATCGAGATCGATGAAATCACGCAGGTGATCGATAATCTCGATATGTGCCTGAAGTTCCCGGAAGACCCAAAGAAAAAGTTCGAAGGCGTCCAGCTTAGTGTGGAAGAATGGCGCGTGGTGTCGTTCGTCAACCCGAAGAATACCATCCGGGCCATCGCCAAAGCCAACAACATGAGCGAGATGGAGATCCGGCGTGTAGTCTACGGGCTGCATCAGGCTGGGCTGGTTGAACTGGTCCGTCCGCAGTCAGAGCGCATTGTCAACAGCCGTACTAAGCCCAAGGCCCAGCCACAGGTTCAGCGTGCTGTTGTCAATCGACTGATTGATAAACTGAAATCCATTTAATCTTGTCCTTTTATCAGCTATATCAAGCGGTACGAACAGTGGTCACTTGCTATCGCGTTTATCACACCAGAAGAACGGGTACACTATGCAAACAGTAAAAATGGTAGTCACCGGGCCGTTTAGCGCTGGTAAGACAGAGTTTATCCGGTCGATCAGCGAGATCGAAGTTGTCTCGACCGAGCGTGAGGTCACAACAGAAGCTGAACGTCGCGAAAAGGATGCCACGACGGTCGCCATGGACTTCGGTCGTATCACCGTCGATGACGAACTGGTTCTGTACCTGTTCGGTACACCGGGCCAGCGCCGCTTCGACTTCATGTGGGAAATTCTGGCTGAAGGCATGCTCGGCTTTATCGTCCTTGTGGACAGCTCCAAGCCGGAGACCTTCCGGGAAGCCAAGAGCATTCTCGAAACGTTCCGCGCCTATGCCCCCACACCTTACGTCGTTGCCGCCAACAAACAGGATCATCCCGATGCCTGGGCTGTGGACGATCTGCGTATCGCCCTTCGTATCGAGCCGGAAGTCAAGCTGCTGCCGTGCGTCGCCAAGGACAAGAACACCGTCCGCGACGTGCTGCTGGAACTGCTGTACTCGATCCTCGAAGAGATGGAAAGCTAACATCAGTACAGGCGGGTTAACGTGCCAACTCTGGTAACAGAACAGGGCATCGTCCACTATGAGACGTTAGGGCGTGGACGACCAGTCCTGCTGCTGCACGGCTGGCTGGGTTCGTGGGCGCTGTGGCGTCACACCATTGAGGTGTTAAGCAAGGAATTTCGAGTGTATGCACTCGATTTCTTTGGCTTTGGTGAGTCGTTCGATCGCACTGCCAATTTTTCAGTCAATAATTACGTCGACTCGGTGGAGCAGTTCATGGATCGGCTGGGGATCGTCAAAGCCCCGCTGGTCGGTCACTCCATGGGCGGGACCGTCTCGCTGGCGGCTTCTGTACGCTTCCCCGAAAAAGTCGTCAAGACCACCGTCATCGGGTCACCCGTGCAGGGTTCGTCGCTCAACCTGCTGCTCAAGCTGGCCGGGTATCGCGGCACGGCACGCATCGCATGGATGAGTCCTGCCCTGCTCAGAACATTCATGCGGGGCTATGCGCACTTCATCGCCAAGGACGGCAACGCCGTCGGCAAGATGATCGCTGAAGACGTCTCGAAGATCACCGTCGATTCCTTCTTTCAGAGCATCGGCACGCTGCGCGATACCGACCTCAGCCATCATCTGGATGACCTGAGCATGCCGGTCATGGGGATCTACGGTAAGCATGATGTGATCGTCAACCCCAAACAGGCACGTGTCCTGAAACAGGTGGTCCCACAGAGTCAGATCGCATGGTTCGAGCGTTCGGGTCACTTTCCCATGATGGATGAGCCGAGCCGCTTTCACGATACGCTGATCGACTTCCTGAAAAACGGCTAGCATATTGCCATGCAGCCCCAGCAATCATGCAGCCAGTCATACTATCATCCATGATCCATCCGTTATCATCAGTGGGCGCGCTCAGACAGAGACGCCCACTTTTTTCTCACACAGGGTCGCCTTATCACAACACGCAGGGCAATCGGCGGGCACTTTGGCGGCATTCGATAGGCATTACGCATCTGTGTGGATAAACTCCTGTTATACTTGAAAGAAATCCAACTGTAATCCAACCAACAAGCGCAACTGGAGAACCGGGGCAATGCACCGTTACATTATCGAAGATAAACGGCATGTGCCGCCATTTAATGAACCAGCCAGCCAGCTCACCATCGGGCTGACACCGCTCAAGCTGCATCAGGAAAATCTGATCCTGAATACTTACGGCGCGAATATCGAGCTTGGCCGCACACTCGAAAGCCGAGAGGATCTGGTGTATGTCGCAGGTGAGGCGATTGTCTATCGTGACAATCTATGGTTTGACAGTGAGTTTTTCAACTACTTTATCCGCGAAGCCCGCCGCACGGGACGCGCCTGCCGCGCTGCGTTTGCCGCCAGCGATAAAGCCTTCCACACCTACACTGTCCCCCTGACCAAGAGCTTCGAACTCGCGCTCAGCCCGGATGGTAAAAGTACGCTGTTTCTGGTTGATCTGTGGTATTTCCCGAATGGCTATACACCGGATGTGGTGCCGATCATCGTCCCCAGTGACGCCCGCGAGATCGGCTTTTACAGCGTCCCGGACTTCATGACAATGCGGCAGGGCGACCTGACACACTATGCGCCGATGCGCTCGATTGTGTCGATTGAGAGCTGGGTGCATGTGTATTTCGCCAGCATCATCTTCAGCAATTTCGGGCGGGCTGGCCGTGTGGATACCATGATCGAAAACAGCCTTTTTGCCAAACTCCGCTTTCTGTGGAAGGCCGTGCTGGAACAGCGCCAGATTCTACAGTCATCCGCGGCGGTTGAGATCGGCAGGAACTGTTCGATTGACCCTTCCGCCGTGATTACAGGGCCAGCCAAGATCGGGAACAACTGCTCGATTGGGGCGGGTGTCGTGATCGACAACTGTACGATTGGCGATAATGTCACGATTGACGCTGGCTGCGTGCTGATGATGAGTACCATCGGCAACAACTGCTTCCTGCCATTCCGCGCCGCCCTGTATCTGACCGCTGTCATGGAAAACAGTATCATCGCACAGAATACCTGTCTTCAGATGTGCGTGGTCGGGCGCAACAGCTTCATCGGTGCGGGCAGCACCTTCACCGACTTCAACCTCGTCGCGCAGAAGCCGATCCGCGCCGCCAACAGCGACGGTGAACTCCAGAGCGTCGGCCAGATCGTACTCGGCAGCGCCGTCGGCCATAACTGTCGTCTCGGCTCCGGGATGGTGGTTTTCCCCGGTCGCATGATCGAATCCGACGTGGTGCTGGTGGCGTCCTCCGAGCGCCGTGTGATCGCCCGCAATGTGAGCTACGAGGAAAGCGATCACCACACGATCCGCGACGGCAACGTCCACAAGCGCTTTTATCCCCGCCCGGACGAAGAGATGCACGAAGTCTACGATAGTTGGGATAACTGGTAGGACTTGTGCGGAGAAGCATACAGGCAGGCTTTATCCTGCTCCAACATTCGATCCGTCATATAGGGATAGGGTCTCAGTTTAATGAGACCAGTTTGATTCTATCCTGAAATCCTTTGAAATCATCCACGTTCAATGTCAGCAAAGTATCGCAAGAGAAAATTGGTATCCAAAAATGCTTTAGCGTTCCGACCTCTAGCGACCATCGTCACCATACTAATCGGCACGCCGGTCTGAATATTCTGGCGAGATCCCTCGGAGTTTCACCTGCTCCTAAGCAGGAGATATTTTGTAATGCTGCATGAAACAACATCCCTCTCATTTTTGCCCAACCCTACACGAAAATCCATGCCATTGGTACACTCGACCGTGTACAAGCGATGTAAGATATCTGATCTTATGTGACAGCATGTATCACCCTGACGACCTGCAGGCGAGGCTCGATGCAGGCCACAAGACGAGGTTAACCCATGGAAGAAAGACCGACATTCCCTGACCGACAGGATCTGCCCGAAGTGGAAGCCCAGCCGGGTGACCCTTCACGCGTTCATGCCGTTGCACCACCAGACCCGAATGCAACTGCCTTTTCCGAGCCACCGTATCCTGCCGAACCTCCAGCAACTCATCGGCGCAGCGGTGGTGCTGGCTGCTGGATTATCGCGCTGCTCGCACTGCTGGTCGCCGCCGCGCTGGTGATTATCGGCCTGCTGCTGCCACCCTTCAGCCTGGCGGATCGTCTCTTCGGCACGCAGTACGTCATGCTGGACAGCACCAACAACGCAACCCGCAGTGACGATGAAGCGGTGACGCTGGTCCTCGATCCGGCAGACGCAGGGCAGGATTTTGGCGTGAATCTGGTCACCGTCCCGCGTGAAACCTTCCAGAACACTAACGCTGTCGCCGGACAGCCTAACGCATGGATCACGGCTGCCCGTGCTGCCATCCCACCTTATCTCTCGCTGCAAAGCCCGGTCTACGATCTTCAGACCACCGGCACCGCACCACAGCGCACCACCTTCGATGTCCAGATCCCGTCAACTGTCACCAACCGCGATGCGCTGGATGTTTACGGCTACGAGATCTCGACCGGACGCTGGTCCTTCTTACCAGCACAGCCTAACGAAGCCGGTTCGTTGACCGTCGAGGCATCGCCGCTGCCAGATCGTCTGGCACTGTTTCAGGCATCCGCACCCGATCCGACCGTGATCGTACCGGTGGACATCACCGAGACGCTGGTGGAAGGCGCGGCACAGGTCGCGACGGTGGTCTCACCAGCCGGGATGCAGCCCACGATTGACGGTCGTCTGGTCGGCAGCCTTGCCCCCGGCTTCAATACCAGCAGCGGCTATCGGGTGATGCCGGTCGTACGCAACTTCCTCGATCCGCTGGCACTCGATCCTGAAACCGTCAGCGCTATTCTCTCAAACAGTAGTGTGCGCCGCCAGCATGCGCAGCAGCTCGCCGCCTTTGCGGGTGGGGGCGGCTTCAGCGGCGTCTTTATCGATTACCGCGCCCTGCCTGCCGACCAGCGCGAGAACTTCACCGCGCTGATCCGTGAGACCAAAGATGCATTCCGTTCTGCGGGGCTTCAGCTTGGCGTCGTCGTCCCGGCGGCGGAAAATCAGGACGGCATCTGGGAAACCGGCGCTTATGACTGGCGTGCGATTGGTCAGTATGCCGATTATGTGCAGATCAATCTCGGCCTTGATCCACAGATCTACCGCCCCGGCCCGGATCGACTGGTCGAAGCCATGCTGCGCTGGACGGTCGGCGAAATCAGCCGTTACAAACTGATCGCAGGCATCGACACCAGCTCAGTACGCGAATTCAACGGCGATTACAGTGCCGTCAGCTATGATGAAGCGCTGGCTGGCCTCGGTGACGTACAGGTGGAAGCCGAGACCAATGACAGCGGCATCACCGTCCCCGGCTCGGTTATCACCGCCCGACTGAATGGTTTCAAGGCCAATCCCGGCCTCGATACCGAACTCCAGATGCCATTTGTGGAATACCTTAACGCCGATGACACCCGCGCCTCGCTGGTGTGGCTGATGACTGGCAGCGCCCTGCGTGCGCGTCTGGACAGCTTCGACCAGTTCGGGATTGGCGGTGTCGCGCTGGATGATCTCAACGCATCCGGGCTGGCGCGTGACATCTTCGATGCGGTGGCGACCTATAAACTCCAGCTTCCATCCAGCACACAGCAGAACGAACTGACCCTGCGCTGGCGCATCTCCGATCAGGGCGGGTTGATCAGCGAAGTCGAAACCGGCCTGAATGAGCCGCTGACCGTCACACTCGAAGCGGTTGAAGGCAACTTCGCCGTGAATGTGGAAGTCCTCAACGGTGTCTCAGCGAGTGTCCGCAGTGGCGCGGCGGTCGCGCAGTACCTGCCGACGGCTACCGCGACACCGCGCCCAACCGAGACTCCGACGCAGGAACCGACCGCCACGCCGACACTCGCGCCGATCATCCCGACAGAGCCGCCCGCCGCGAACAATCAGACCGCACCGCCCGTCGTATCGGGTGGAGGCGGTGCCGCCGTCAATCCGGGGGCAGGCAGCATCGTCTCCGGCTTTGAGTACGGCGGTCATGTGACAGGGACCAGCAGCGAAGTCGCCGCGAATGCCATGCGTCAGGCGGGTATGACGTGGATGAAAGTTCAGGTCGGGTATACACCGGGGAAAAATCCGGGCGATGTCGCCGCGCAGATCTCGGACGCACACGGACGCGGCTTCAAGATCCTGCTCGGCATCGTCGGTCACCCGAATGATCTGGCCGCCGGTGGCGCGGGTTATATTCAGGGATATGCATCGTTCCTCGGCGGCGTGGCGGCACTGGGGCCGGACGCTATCGAAGTCTGGAACGAGCCGAACCTCAGCCGTGAATGGCCGGAAGGTGCGATCAGCGGTGCCAATTACACCAGCATGCTCCAGCAGTCGTATCAGGCGATCAAATCCAGCAACAGCAGCGTGATGGTCATCAGCGCGGCACTGGCCCCCACCGGAGCCGAAGCCGCGTTCCCCGGTCAGGTCGTCAACGATAACAACTTCCTCGGCCAGATGGTCGCTGCCGGTGCCATGAACTACATGGACTGCGTCGGTGTCCATTACAACGAGGGGATTGTCCCACCCAGCCAGTCCAGCGGCGACCCGCGTGACAACTACTATACGCGCTACTTCACGCCCATGATGGATACCTACTGGAGCATCACCGCCGGCGCGAAACCGCTGTGCTTTACCGAACTCGGCTATCTGACACCGGAAGGCTACGGCCCACTCGACCCGTTCTTCGGATGGGCGCAGAATACGACCGTCGCCCAGCAGTCTGCATGGCTGGCACAGTCGATCTCAATGGCCTCGCAGAGCGGCAAAGTCAAGCTGCTGATCGTCTGGAATGTCGATTTCAGCAACTACGGTTCGGACCCGATGGCGGGTTATGCGATTGTACGTCCCGGCGGCGGATGCCCCGCCTGCGGTGCGATTGCCGGAGCGCGATAAGCACGCCATCACAAGACGATAGCCCACAGCACCAATGGCGCACAGCGCGAGAGTACGTTAAATTTCGTCGTGTGGGCTATCGTCGATCAAAGGGAATAACTGGACCATGAATAAGATCTCCTTTATGACTGCCAATTACTTCGCACGTCAGCTCGGTTATGATGTCGGCGAAGGGGATTGGGGCCACGGTGACCGTTCCTCTCAGGAATACTTCCGGTCTGCGAAAACATTTCCGGAGCGTTTCGAGGGTTACCTGAAAGACATTCAGGCGATGGGCTTCGATACCCTCGACCTGTGGACGGGTATCCTGCATCCGGTGTGGGCGACGGAGGAACATATCGATGCTGCCCGCCGTCTGTTGAAGCAGTACAGGCTGAAGGTCAGCAGTCTGGCCGGATACTTCGGCAATACCGCCGATGATTTTGAGGCCTCATGCAGTCTGGCAAGCGAACTGGGATGCGAGATTCTGGGCGGCGGATGCGGGCTGCTGGCGAATCGCGAAGACCGGATGCTGCTGATCGCCACCCTGCGCAAGTACGGCCTGCGCTTTGGTTACGAGAATCACCCGGAGAAGACACCACAGGAAGCGCTGAATAAACTTCATCTCGGCGGGGATGGCCGTCGTCACACGGACAGCGGCGAGGACATCCTCGGCATCACCGCCGACACAGGCTGGTGGGCGACACAGGGCTACGACGCCCCGACCGCCCTGCGCGAACTCGGCCCGAATCTGATCTACGTGCATCTGAAGGATGTGCGCGAGGTCGGCACACACGAAACCTGCCGCTTCGGTGAAGGGGTCGCCAATATCGAAGGCTGTGTGCAGGCGCTGAAGGACATTGGCTATACCGGTGCCATCAGCGTGGAGCACGAGCCAGAACATTCTGATCCCACCGAAGATGTGATCGCCAGCGCCGCCCTGCTCCGGCAGTGGTTAGGGCAATCTGAAAACTAGCCAGCACGGGCACACACAGCAGTGTCTTTGGTATGCGGCGTTTACACATAACAAACATACAGGGGCCGGATCTTCTGGCCCACATCCATAACAGATTTCCCGATACGCACTCGCGTAATAAAGACATGTCGCAAATACCTTGTCAGTAAGTAGAAGGACTTTGATCTGATGGCAGCAAGAAACCCTGTACGTAAACAGCTTCGTGGTTTTGTCACGGCATGGACGGCGCTGACTGCCGTGATCGCGGTCGCCACCTTCTTCGCCATTTATCTGACCTACGGCGGCCCGGATTTCAACCTCGGTTCGCGCAATGTGGCGCTGCCGCTTTCCACTGCCACGCAGGAAGCGCCATCGGTCGCGCTTCAGGTCACGCAGCCGCCGACACTGGCCGCCAACGCCGCGCCTTCCGCGACACCGACCATCGCGACTGAAGAACCGGTGGCTGAGGAGCCAGCGGCTGAAACCGAAGAAGCAGCCGTCGTCGCGCAGGCCAGCACCGAGACTCCGACCGAAGAGGGCGATGAAACCAGCGAGTCCGATGACAGCTCGGAGACGGATGCTGGCAGTAATTCCGGCAGCCGCGACATCGACGCCTCAGCGCAGGTGCAGATGGAGCCAACGGTCCCGCCGATTGAGGACACCTCATTTCAGGTCGGTTTACAGGTCCAGCCGGACCCCGGTCGCAATGAAGAATATCAGGACGGCTGGATGCGCGAGGTGAGCGAAAAGATCGGCCTCAACTGGGTGAAAATTCAGGTGCGATGGGAAGACATCGAGCCGGAACAGGGTGAATATGACTGGAACGCGCTGCGCTACGTCTTCCGCTCTTCGCGCCGCTTCAACGTCAAGGTGATGGTCTCGGTTGTCACCGCGCCGGAATGGGCACGTGAGTCCGGCGTGGATACGGAGAAGCACGGTCCGCCTGCCGATGCGCAGGATTATGTGACGTTCGTCACCGAGATGCTCAACCGCTTCGGTGACGACATCCACGCCATCGAAGTCTGGAATGAGCAGAACCTCGACCGCGAGTGGATGTCCAACGGTGGGCTGAACGCGGCGAACTATGTCGATCTGCTCCGCCAGACCCATCAGGCGGTCAAGGCAATTAACCCGGATATCATCGTCATCAGCGGTGCGCTGTCCCCAGGCGGCGGCTGGACGGAACCGGATGGCCGCGTCTCGGCAATTGACGATTTCGCCTACTTCGACGGCATGATCTCCGCCGGTCTGCTGGATTACGCGGACTGTGTTGGCGCACACCATAACGGCTACAACATCGGGCCGAGTGTGCTGTGGAATCAGGTGACAAACGACGCCGACGCTGCCTTCCGTGGGCCGTTCGATAACCCGCATCACAGTTGGAGCTTCCGCAGCACGCTGGAAGAATACAACCGCAAGATTCAGCTCGCAGGCGGCACCCAGAAGCTGTGCATCACCGAGTTTGGATGGGCATCGACAGAAGACCTCGACGGGACACCCCCTGGCTTCGAGTTCGCGGCGGATAATACGCTGGAAGAACAGGCGGAGTGGACCATCGAAGCGCTGAACAACATGGAAGAATGGGACTTCGTCTGGCTGGCCTTCGTGTGGAACTTCAACTACGGGCCGCAGGCGGGTTGGGACCCGAATAATGACAATGTCCCGTATTCGATCATCGGGCCGGAGTGGGTGCATCGCCCGGTTTACGACGCGCTGATCGAATGGGTCAACGAGCATAAAGGCGACGAAGGCGACGAGAGCTAGAGGCTCCGACCGCTGCATGACAGAAGAGAACAAAGAGGACGGCGCAGGCCATCCTCTTTGTTTTTGATATGGTGACCTGTCTTATGTGGAAGGCGGCAGCGGCGGGACCACCGTTGGCAGCACGATAGGCACTCTCAATTCCGGCGCAGGGACCTTGGTGTAAAACCGATCATGCGCCTTTTGTACATGATGTAAAGCCCTTTGTTAATATTTCTATACACTCAAAATATGCCACAAAATTACCCCACTTCAAACACAAATGTTATAATCAGGCTAATGAAGCGTTAATGAACGGTCAGAGGTCTCTGTGATTCAGAA
>JAEZAF010000170.1 GCA_023430545.1 Chloroflexota bacterium | reverse complement strand
CGCCATTGCCCTTGAACATGAACGCACACGGCGCACTGTGGGCAAATTTTTTGTCCGCTTTGTCACACTTGATCTTGTCTGGATTCGCGGTGGCGGTCTTCTTGCCAGTCCAACCATCCGGAAGCTTGTCTCCATCGGCATCGACTTCAAAGCCACCATTCATCAGCAGATTGATGGTCGGCGCAGTGGTCGCAGTTGGTGGGACCGTTGTCGCTGTAGGGGGAACCTCAGTGGTTGGAACCGGAGTCTCGGTCGTTGGAGACGGCGTTACCTCTGTCAGCGGCGTTTCCGTTGTGGGAACGGGTGTCTCAGTGGTTGGAGACGGCGTTACCTCTGTTGGCGGCAGTGTCTGCTGGACGCTGATGATCGCCGTCGTACTATCTGCGGAGCCGAATGTGCCAGTCACTCGCACCCAGTAGGATACATTCTCGGTAAGGAATGGCGTTGTATAGCTGCTGAATGTCGCACCGGGGATCGGGTTCGACGTGTCACCAGCGTTACCGGTGTACCACTGATAGGTAAGTGATCCATCACCTGTCGCAGCCACGGACAGTGTCACCGTTTCGTCTGGATGGATCGTCACGCTGGCTGGCTGGTCGGTGATGACCGGCGGCTCACCATTCTGGCAGATGGAGAGATAAATTCTGCCGATAGAAGGAAAATAAGAGCGAGAAGCCCACACCACCGTATCGCCCGAAATATATGCACCGTAACTGGCACTCATATCATCCAGGTTGTGCGCGAGCACTTGTAGCATCCCACTTTGATCATCATAAAGCCAGGCACCATCCCCCACTACTCGCGCACCGTCAATGTGTAGATTAAAATCTGTAAAATTGGCGATGCTTTTTTTAGTGTCTGTCGTCAGATTATACAGATAGGTATGGGCGTCAAAATCATATTCACCGGTGTCATTGCGCCAGGTAACAAGATTCCTACTAATTTTCGGATCGTAATCAGGGCTGGCAGCGATCTGTGAGATATTTTTCTCGGTCTGAGTAACAATGTCATAGAGATAAATCTCGGTATCAATGAACTGATCTCCGTGCCATTCTTCACCAGTCCAGACAACGTACTGCCCATCAATCCTGGCTGGGTAATTTGATCTCTCGGATGAGCCGGAAATCGTTCTTCCAGTGCCCTCAACCAGATCATAGAGATAGACCTCATGGCTATCCTCATCATGATATATCCAGATCATGTACCTGCCAGCAATTTGTGGATAAATTTCCCCGGTATCAGGGCTGTTTGATACATTGATCGTAGTTGAGGTGTTGATATTATGCAGAAAAATATCTGTTTTAGCATAAGCCTCAGGCACACCCGTCCATGCCACGTAATGACCATCGATAACGGGCGCATCCTGATAAGTATAGCCACCCGGATTATTTGAGAGGTTCGTCGTCGTTCCCGCTAGAATATCATGCAGGAAAATATCACCTTCACCTACCCAGACAACATAATTTCCATTCACCTCTGCCGGTGAATTGTAGTCTGCCACATTAGCAGAGATATTGGTTGTTGTTCCTGTAGCAATATTATGGAGATAGACATCAGTGTGATGATCTGGCCCTCTCGCTTGCCAGGTCACATGGATGCCGTCCGTATGAGGGTAATCAACCTCTTGATGCGTTGCGATCACCTCACTTGTACACACTGTTGTGACTGTCACCGCCTCAACCTTTTGCGACGGAGCGAAAGCAAGACATAAACAAAAGATGGCAAGCACCATCCCGAGCCGACGAATTATCCCGCGAACAGACATGAAAATGAAAATCCTTCAGAGTGGAGCCGATCGCTCACACCAATACACACCACAATATCCTCATTGTATAGCCGCCGGTGCTGTCTGTGCCTGAAGAAGTGCAGGGATACAAAAAGTGAAAAACCAGAGCCGGTTTTTCACTTTTTATTTTGTATCAGATGTGCTGGACAGTGTGACGTTGAGGCAATGCGGCGCAATTACATCCGCGACAGCACAATTGACGCCAGTTCGCTTACCTTCGGATGCTCGTCACCTTGCAGATGCATCAGCGCTGCCACTGCATCCGGCCCACCGATCTCGTTGAGTGCAGTCCCCGCCGCAAACCGGACTTCCCAGTGAGCGTCGCCCAGTGCCTGAATCAGTGCCGGGACTGCTGCCTCAGCCTCAATCCAGCCAAGGATGTCCGCCGCATGGACGCGGGCCTGCCAGCGCTCCGACTGCAACGCTTCGATCAGATACGGAATCGACGTTGGAGCAAAGGACTCCATTGCCCTTGTGACCGATGTCTGCACTTCGCGATCCTCATGACCGAGCAGAGGGACCAGTGCCGGGACGGCCTTCGGGTCCTTCAACTGACCGAGGGTGAAAGCCGCTTTCATCACCACCATGAGATGTGCGTCTCCAAGCACGGCAATCAGCGCATCGACCGCACGAGGGGCACCGATTTTTCCGAGCGCATGTGCGGCGTGATGACGGGCATCAGCACTTTCGCTTTGCAGCAGATCAATCAGCGGATCAACCGCCGCTTCACCCAGACGCAGCAGCGCCCACGTAATATCCTCGCGGACGAAAAAGTCCGGATCGGTGGAAAGCGCATCGAGCAGTGCAGTCAGGGCGTCAGCATCTGGCTGGCGGCCCAGCGTCAGGGCGGCCTGACTGCGCACATTGCGGTCCGGGTGACGAAGCTGCTCGATAAGTGTCTGGGTTGCAGGGTTCATGATTCGTTGTGTGTCCTCCATTGACTTTACGGTACAGCCATTGTCGGCCAGATCATCACACGATACAAGGGTCATTTGAACCCTTATGAACCTTTAAGAATTTATTGTGAACCAGAAGCTTCCACCCGTCCAGCCCAATGCCTGCGGGAAGAGGGCTTTCAACTGCTGCGGATGATCGCGTTCCAGAAAATGATTGCCAAGCAGCACGGTCGCCTTCGAATTGTGGATCAGAAAGGCTTGCAGCAGATACTGCTCTGTCCAGAACCAGCGTTTTTCCAGCAGCCATTCCCGTGGATACTCATAAGGCAGGAAGATATCATGCAGATGCACGATCACGCCGGGTGCGAGGCGCGGCAGCACTTCCAGTATCAGGAAGTTGACATCGCCGCCGGTCCGCACAACATGCGAACTGTCGATGAACAGCAGATCACCCGCTTCAAGCTGATCAAAAAATGCCGCACCGAGCGCTTCCGCCCGCTGCTGGTAATGCTGAATCCCGAATGCGCCGCGCCGGATGAAGTCACGCGGATACGGCTCAACCGCGATAAGCTGCGTGGTCTGCGGTGCATTCGCGACACTCGCGGCATTCCGCTGGATGGCCTGTGCTGCCACCAGTGTCGAGAACCCTGCGCCGACTTCGATAATCCGCCGCGGCTGAAAGTGCCGGATCATGCAGTAGTAAAGATGTGGGTCGATGCCGACGAACAGGCCGTTATCGAGATAAAACGTCTCATCGGATGCATCCGCGGGACGATGGCTGGGGAAAGCGGCGGTCTCTGGCGCGAATTGGGCAAGCTGATCGAGCAGTGCAAGCTGCGCCTCTGTATTCCAGTCGATGCCGGCCAGTGCAGTGCGTTCGGGATAGTGCTGCGCCAGTTCGCCAGTATTCGGGATCGGCTGATAGAAATGCACCGGCGTGATGTGATAGCCTGCGGCTTCCCATGCAGCGAAATGCGGACGTGTGCCGGTGCGGTCGAGCAGTCTCGGGATCTGGTGGGCAGCGGTGGTCAGGAGTCGGGATTTAATGCGGCGAAGTACGTCAGGCATGTGATGTAACCGTTGGGTGATTGCGGGCAAAGCCGGATTATAGCGCCTGATCCGCCTGAGATGAGGATTTAGTGCAGTGGACGAGAAAACAAAGCGCCCTGAGTAATGTCAGGGCGCTTTGGGTTGATGGCTGACTTGAAGGGTTTAGCGCTGGTCGAGCGCCGTCCAGGAAAGGTCGCTTGCGCCGACGTAATTCACGTCCGGGCGGATGAGGCGGTTATTCTTCATCTGCTCGACAACGTGTGCCGACCAGCCTGCAATACGGCTCATCGCGAACAGCGGCGTGAACAGGTCGATGTCGATGTCCAGCGTATAGAGGACAATCGCGCTGTAGTAGTCCACATTGGCGTACAGCCTGCGCTCGATGAAGTAATCATCACCACGGGCGGCGTCATCAAGCTGGCTGGCGATCTCGAACCACTTGTCATTGCCAGAACTGCGGGCGAGGGCTTCGGCCTTTTCCTTCAGGATAGCGGCGCGTGGGTCGAGTGCCTTGTAAATGCGATGGCCGATACCCATGATGCGGCGCTCGCCGGTCTTGATGTACTTGTCGAACCACGGGCGGACATTGTCCACCTCGCCGATTTCGAGGAACATGCGCATGGCTTCGCTGTTCGCGCCGCCGTGTGACGGCCCCTTGAGTGCACCGATCGCGCCGACAATCGCGCTGTGGTAATCAGCACCGGTTGCGGTGATCACGCGGGAGGTGAAGGTGCTGGCGTTCATACCGTGCTCGGCCAGCAGCACCTGATAGACGTTGATCGCTTCGACCGCGGCCTGATCCAGATTCTTGTCACCGGTGATCATGTAGACGAAGTTTTCAGCGAGGTTCAGGTCAGGGTCCGGGGCAACCGGCTGCTGACCCTTGGTGATGCGCATCCATGCCGCGCACAGTGTGGTGATCTGACCGATCAGGCGGAAGGACTTGCGCTGCACGGCTTCGATACTCATGTCCTCGGCGTCGGGATCATAGTGCGCCAGCATCGAGGTCATGGAACGGATGACGGCCATCCCATTGGCATCCTTCGGAAGGCGCTGCATGGCATCGAGGATTTCTGCCGGAAGCACGGCTTCACGGGCGATGGTCGCACGCAGGTCTTCAAACTCGGCTTTATTCGGCAGGCGTCCGTTGAACAGTAAGTAAACGACTTCTTCATAAATAGCGTTTGCAGCCAGATCCTCGATTTTGTAACCGGAGTAAATCAGGCGGCCATTTTCGCCATCGACCAGGCTCAGGGTGCTGTCACCAACGATGACGCCTTGCAGACCCTTTTGTGCAGTTGCAGTCTCTGCCATTACGTAAAAGCTCCTTCTTATAGTGGGGTAACAATTAGACCCAAAACTTCGGGTGGTTTTATCACTTGTCAGGCTGCGAGTGGCGTTTGATCGTTCACCTCAGGACGCAGCAGGGGATTACCCAGCAGGGGCGCAGATAGCCTCAGAACGCAGGATGGCAAGTTCGAAACACAATCATTATCGTGAAAATTATAACATTGCGGGGAAGGGGTCACAATGCTTACTCCGTGCAATAATAATTAAATTTGGATAACAGAATGCCTCAGGCTTTTAACAGTATGCAGGGCTGCTGATTGAATCGCACCTAACACAGCTTTGGTATCTGCCTCCTACTTCTGATCCAGTACTTGCAATTTTATTTCAGGCGCGTTACGCTTTGTCACATGAACGAAATGACACCAGACGCCCACCCCACACCCTGTATCATGACGATGGTCATGTGCATGTGTATGCAGTCGCGACTCCATAGGGACGTTTGACCAGTTCGACGCGTCGATAAGACGCGCAGCCTGTAAATGAAAGGTCAACCGTCCGGTTGGCCTTTTTTTTTGCAGTTTTAGCTTCCAGACCGTGTAAATCAGCGTAAATTCAACAGGACAGCACACTACTCATGCAGCAGATTGAACTCAGTCAGGCACTACAGGCGCGCATCTTTGAGCAGATGGAAGGCACCTTCCCCAACGAGGGCGGCGGCTTCCTGCTCGGTCACTTTGTGGGCGACAGCATCCGCATTGAAGACATCACCCAGGTGGAAAACGTGTTTGAGACCGAAGAACAGTTCCACCGCTATGCCATGACCCCGCAGGACTGGATGCGTCTGGAAGATGAGGCCGATGCACGCGGGCTGACGCTGGTCGGGTACTATCACAGTCACCCCAATTCCCCGGCGATCCCTTCCATCTATGATCGCGACCACGCGCTGCCGAACTTCGTCTATATCATCACCTCGGTGATGCAGGGTAAGGCCGCCGAGATGCGTGTCTGGCGGCTCCGGACCGATCGCACCGCATTCGATGAAGGCCAGCTTGTCCTCCTCGACTGAAATATCTATCACACTCAGGCAGTGAAATACCCGCCGTGCTCAGCGGTTTGCAGTGAGCGCAACAAATGATTATCTGAACGCTTCAAAGGAGCAGGTTAATGTCTCAGGAACAGGAACGCGCATTTCGCCCGGAAACACTCGCACTGCATGCAGGTTACTCGCCTGATCCGACGACTGGGGCGCGTGCTGTGCCGCTTTACCAGACCACGTCCTTTCAGTTTCGCGACACCGAACATGCTGCTGCACTCTTCTCACTCCAGGAATCAGGCAATATCTACACCCGCATCATGAACCCGACCAATGGCGCATTCGAGGAACGTCTCAGTGCGCTGGATGGTGGTGTGGGCGCACTCGTGACAGCCTCCGGCCAGTTCGCCCAGACGCTGACCATCCTGTCACTGTGCAACAGCGGTGATGAGATCATCTCGTCCAGTGCGCTGTACGGCGGCACCTATACCCTGCTGCTGCACAGCCTCAAGCGGCTCGGCATCAAGACGCATTTTGTCCAGGGTGCAGATCCTGACGTGATCGATTCGCTGATCAACGAGAAGACGAAGCTGATCTATCTGGAGACGATTGGCAATCCGAAGCTCGAAGTCCCGGATTTTGAGCGCATCGCGGAAGTCGCCCATGCCAAGGGTGTGCCGGTGGTGGTTGATAACACCTTCGGGACGCCGTATCTGTTCCGCGCCTTCGATCACGGGGTAGACATCAACCTCTACTCAACCACCAAGTGGATCGGCGGCCATGGTCTGAGCATTGGCGGCGCGATTGTGGACAGCGGCAAATTCGACTGGAAGGCCAGTGGTCGCCACGACGGTATTGTCGCGCCGGAACCAGCTTATCACAACGCCGTAATCGCGGATATTGCCGGTCCGGCGTCGTTCATTATCCGCGCGCGGGTTGTCGGCCTGCGTGACTTCGGTGGCAGTCAGGCCCCGTTCAACTCGTTCCTGAACCTGATTGGGCTGGAGACGCTGGCACTGCGTATGCAGCGCCATGTCGAGAATACGCTGGCTGTTGCCCGCTATCTCGAAAGCCATGCAGCGGTGTCATGGGTCAATTATCCGGGTCTGGAGAGCCATCCCAGCTATGATCTGGCGAAGAAGTACCTGCCGAATGGCGCGGGTGCGGTGATCGGGTTCGGCATCAAGGGTGGACGTGCCGCCGGTGGTGAGTTCATCGACAGCCTCAGGCTGTTCTCGCATCTGGCGAATGTAGGCGATACACGCTCGCTGGCGATTCATCCTGCGACGACGACCCACAGCCAGTTGAGCGCGGAAGAGCAGACCATCAGCGGTGTTAGCGACGACTATATCCGCCTGTCGATTGGGATCGAGAACATCGACGACATCCTCTGGGATCTCGATCAGGCGCTCACTGTGGCGCAGGGCAAGACACTGCATACCGTTTCCTAGACTGCGGTTTTAGACAATCCATGCGAATCACCGGGATATGCCGTAAGGTGTATCCCTGCTTGAACAAAGGGTAACAGCAGCAATGGGCGAAGCGTTTCAGCCGTCTGTCGAACAGATTGAGGAAGTCGAAACATCGGCGCAGATCGCCGCGTGTTTTGAGGTTTTTCAGGCACTGCGACCACACCTGACCTCGGCTGAGGAGTTGGTACGTCGCATACAACAGCAGCAGCAGGCCGGTTATCGCGTGGCAGGGATACGGGATGATAGCGACTCCCGCGCACGTTATGTCAGTGTGATCGGCTATCGACCAATGGACTGTCTGGCGTGGGGCAAAACCATCTACATCGACGATCTCAGCACCCTGCCGGAAGCACGGGGCAGAGGTCACGGCGGTCGCCTGCTGGATTATGTCCGCCAGCAGGCGGAAGCCACAGGCTGTGATGTCGTGCATCTGGACAGTGGCTACACCCGGTCTGATGCGCACCGTCTCTATCTGAATAAGGGATACGTGCTGTTGTGCCATCACCTGCTGCTTGATCTGCATTCAGATCGCGCCTGATCTGCATTCAGATCACGGCTGAAATGCTCGCAGTACCGAGGTTGACAGCCGCCAGTAAGGTTCGTTGATGTTTGCTTAAAGGTTCGTAGAAAAAGTCCACAGGTCAGCGTCCGATAGAGACACCTGTACAGGTGCTTTGTCAGAGATTAACAGGCAGAACAGGAAGGAGGAGCGAATGGCAAAACCTAAAACGGATACACCCAAAGGCGATTCGCTGCGCGGTCTGCTGCCCCGCCGACCTGTACGCCCCTATGATCCGCACTCTGTTGGAGTCGTGGACCGGCAGTATCGCTCATTCGACGCGACCTTGCAGCTCCGTTCCGGCGGACAGCTCGAAGGCTTCACACTGGCCTATGAGACCTACGGTAAGCTGAATGCCGACCGCACCAACGCGATTTTGATCTGCCATGCGCTGTCAGGCGACTCGCATGTCGCAGGCTACTACACCGACGATCCGGAAGAGAAGCCGGGGTGGTGGGATGAGGCGGTCGGGCCGGGAAAGATGTTCGACACCAACCGCTTTTTCGTCATCTGCACCAATGTCATTGGCGGATGCCGGGGAAGCACCGGGCCGTCATCACTCGCACCGGATGGTCAGCCGTATGCGCTGCGTTTTCCGGTCATCACCGTGGCGGATATGGTGCAGGCACAGCGTTACCTGATCGATTCACTTGGCATCGAAAAGCTGTTCGCGACCGCTGGTGGCAGCATGGGTGGAATGCAGGCGCTTCAGTGGGCGGTGGACTTTCCGGAGCGTGTCGGCCATGTGCTGTTTATCGCCAGTACGCCGCGTGCGTCTGCGCAGAATATCGCCTTCAACGAGATTGGGCGGCAGGCGATCTACGCCGATCCGAACTGGAATCAGGGTAACTACGATGCTGGTGTCCGCCCGGATCGCGGTCTGGCGGTGGCACGGATGATCGGCCATATCACCTATATGAGCGAGTCGTCGCTGGAAGAGAAGTTCGGGCGGCGTCTGCAGGCGCAGCAGGAACTCAGCTACAGCTTCGAGACTGACTTCGCGATAGAAAGCTATCTCCAGTATCAGGGCTTCAAGTTTACCGAGCGCTTCGATGCCAACAGCTATCTGTACATCACCAAAGCCCTCGACTATTACGATGTCGCCAGCGGCTACGGTTCGATTGAAGCAGCGCTGGAGCGCAGTCAGGCGCACTTTCTGGTGATCAGCTTTACCAGCGACTGGCTGTACACTGACGCGCAGTCCCGCGATCTGGTGGATGCGCTGGAAGCACTCGGCAAGCCCGTCGAGTATCAGCGGGTCACAGCCTCGTTCGGTCACGACTCATTTCTGGTCGAAGTAGAGACGATGACGCAGCTTGTAGGCGGTTATCTGAATGCCCACTCGAAGGAGATGGAGTCCGTCGAACCGATTGCGCCTGTCACAGACCCGCTTTCACCCGATCGATGTCATAACATCTGATTTTTACCTGTCCGTTTAAACGCTTTAATCGATTTAATCAGTCACTACTGAGGAGAATTTCCGATGCCAGCTATCAAAATCCCGACCCCGCTGAGAGCCTACACAGATGGTCAGGCGCAGCTCGATGTTGAAGGCGCAACTGTCGGCGAGGTGCTGAGCGCACTGGTCGAACAGTACCCTGATCTGAAGCCGCATCTGTTCAACGGCGACGAACTGCGTAACTTCGTCAATGTCTTTCTGGGGGATGAGGACGTGCGCTTCCTTGAGGGAATGGAGACGGAAGTCGACGCTAAGGATAACCTGCGCATTATCCCCAGCATTGCAGGTGGTTTTTAATAACGGAGTAACATGGTTATGGCGACAGGGTTTCGTCAGCAGCCTCATCAGGAGCCGCGTCCGCAGGTTCCACAGGTTGACCAGAATGCATTGAAGACCGGGCAGGCACTCACCATTCTGCTGCTGGTCGCCGCCTTTATCCTGAATCTGCCGGTTATCGTGGCGTTTGTCGCGGTGGCGCAGTTTACCGGTGCGCTGCGACTGCCGTTTGCACCCTTTTCACTGATCTATCAGTATGTAGTGCTGCCGCTTGGGCTGGTACGGCGCAATCCGCAGCCGGATCACTTCGAGCCGCATGCCTTCGCTTTACTGGTCGGTGCCGCCTTTAATATCACCGGTACCGTGCTGATCCTGCTTGGCGCGCATATTGTAGGTGCCCAGGTCTTCGGCTGGACACTGGTAGGAATCGTGGTGGTGCTGGCGAATCTCAACTTCTGGCTGAACTTCTGCGCCGGATGCTGGATGTACTATCAATTCAACCTGCTCGGCATCCCCGGATTCACCCAGTCCAGAATACCTCGGGGGCCGCTGCGCTGATGGTTGAACGTTTCATCTTTCTGATCATTGCGTCCGCATTGGGTTATGGGCTGTATCAGCTTGTGAAGTGGAACCAGTTCCGCAAGGCGCGGCTGGCGACACAGGAGATGATGCAGGTTGTATCAAACGACACTGCTGACAGCGGCGCAGCCAGCGAAACCGGTACATCCTTTGCACACGTGCTGCCGAAGGGTGTTCCGGCACTGGTTTACTTCACCACACCGACCTGCGCCCCGTGTCGCTTACAGCAGACACCGATCCTGCAAACCCTTGCACATCGCTGGGGGGATCGGCTGCACATCGTGCGGATCGACGCGACCGAATACCCGGAACTGGCCTCGAAATGGGGCGTCTTTTCTGTCCCGACCACCTTTGTTCTGGACAGTCACGGCGAGACGCAGCATGTGCATAATGGCGTTGTCGCCGAAGCCGTGCTGACACAGCAGTTAGGCTTCACTGAAGCGGCATAGTCATAACCGGAAACTGTAAATCAACACGAGGTCACAGCGTCTGAAGAGTAGGACAACTGAACCACGTGAAATGCAGTAACTTCGTCAAATGATGTAGGGGCGGGCCAGATCCCGCCCACAATCCCACTGGATCAGCGAAAAGAAGGAACTCACGGAATGCAACCTCTCGTTTCAGATCTCGGCGACCTCTCGCATGAGGAAGTCCGCCGTTACAGCCGCCATCTCATCATGCCGGAAGTCGGTATTGAAGGCCAGCGCCGCCTGAAGAATGCCAGCGTGCTGATTATCGGCACCGGCGGGCTGGGAAGCCCGACTGCCCTGTATCTCAGTGCCGCCGGGATTGGCCGCATCGGGCTGGTTGATTACGATGTGGTCGATGAAAGCAATCTGCACCGCCAGATTATTCATGGTCAAAGCACGCTCGGTCTCTCCAAGCTGGACAGTGCCGAAAAGCGTATTCTGGACATCAACCCGCATATCATCATCGAGAAGTACAACGTCCCGCTGACCTCAGACAACGCGCTGGAGATGTTCGCCGATTATGATGTGATCATCGACGGTACTGACAATTTCCCAACGCGCTATCTGGTCAACGATGCCTGTGTGAAGCTCGGCAAGCCGAACGTTTATGGCAGTATCTTCCGCTTCGAAGGGCAGGCCAGCGTCTTCTGGGCGGAGCATGGCCCGTGCTATCGCTGTATGTTCCCGGAACCACCGCCTCCCGGACTGGTCCCAAGCTGTGCTGAAGGCGGCGTGCTGGGGATTCTGCCCGGCACCGTCGGTACGCTTCAGGCCACCGAAGCGATCAAGCTGATCCTCGGCATCGGTGATCCGCTGATCGGTCGGATGCTGCTGTACGATGCGCTGGAGATGAGCTTCAGCACTATCAAGGTGCGCAAGAATCCAGGCTGCCCGGTGTGCGGTGTCCCGAAGGAAGAAGTCGAGCTGATCGACTATGAGATGTTCTGTGGCATGCCAGCCCATGACCGCAGCACCTTCTCGGCCAGTACCGAGCACGACTCCAACGGAATGCGCACCATCACCGTGCAGGAACTGAAGGCGCGTCTGGACAGCGGTGACGATCTGCTGGTGCTGGATGTCCGTGAGCCGCATGAGTGGGAAATCGCCGCGATTGACGGCACACTGCGTATTCCTAAAGGGGATATTCAGGCCGCCAAGAATGCGGTGCTGGCAAGCCGCAAACTGGACAGCGAGACCGTGCTGGCGGAACTGCCGCGCGACCGTGAGATCGTCGTCCACTGCCGCAGTGGAAAGCGCTCCGCCGATGTGATCGAGATGCTCGGCGAGATCGGCTACGATCCCGACAAGCTGGTCAATGTCGAAGGCGGTATTCTGGCATGGGCCGCCGAGGTCGATCCCTCACTACCCACGTACTAGCCAACATCTGACGCCATCGCATAAGGGGCTGGCATTGTCCGGCCCTTTATCTTCTGCATCATTTCCACTTCAACACATATTTCCTTCTGTGTATCCCTGCTGTTTTTTTCCTCTTTCGACCAAATTCTGAGTAATCGTAAATCTTTGGTTTGTGATGTAAATTCAATGTTTTATTACGGTTTATTACTGTAAATTTAAGTTACTCTGTATATTGAACATTAAGTGCCAGAAATAATCGTAAACACAGGATGCCAGCCCGGAAAATGCTGGCCGCACTTCAGGAGCTTCACGCCCTGAAGGCAGAATGGTGAAAGGAAAGGGGGAAGCATCATGTCTACCCTTCTGCTAACCCAGGGTGATCCGGCGGCGCTCAACCTGCTGCGCCGTGCGATTGCCGCCCGTTATTTTATCTCTCCGCCCGCGCTCGAATCACTGCGCGTGGATTATCGTGGTCGGGGACATGTCAAACTTGGTCATATGCACTCGTGGGTACCGCTGGAAGCCGTGCTCTTCTTCCACTTCCCGGACTCCATGCGCTGGAATTACACCATCAAACCGCTGGGCGTCACACTGCGTCGGGGAAGCGGATCTTTCGTCAAAGGCACATTCTACAGCGAGCAGCAGCCCGCCCCGGTGACTCACAGCACCATGCTGGAGCATTTGCGGCTGTCCATCTGGGCGATGGGGGCGCTGATGCTGACGCCGCTGAGCCAGCCGACGATCTATCTGGAGTCCCGGACTGACCACAGCTTTATCATCCACAATACCGAAAACGAGGACCAGTTCGAAGTGCTGTTGTACGACGACTATCTGGTCCGCGCGATCCGTTTCTCCAGCCCGATGCTGTCGGAAGAGACACGTCAGCCGATCTCAATCTGTCCGTCACGTGAACAGACGGTGCTCGATGGCCTGACGGTGCCGCGCCGTGTCGAAGTCCTGCGGGGCAGCACCCTGCTTTATGAAGCGGATGTCGCCAATGTCGCTGCGAATCCGATGCTGTCCACGTCCTTTTTTCGAGCTGACACCGCCTCCGCCTGATTCCAGTCATCCTGCTGAGCGATAAAAGCATCGTGATAACAAAAATGACCGCTTCAGAAGCGGTCATTTTGCATATTTCGCACAGGGATCGTGCGCTCTCGGTCAGATGTCATCCGGGTGAAGCAGTTACGCCAGCTCATGATATTTATCGGGCATTGGCTCTTCAGTGACGTTGAAGATCGTGAAGCCGCGTCTCAGATAATTTTCCAGTGCGTAAGGTCCATCCAGATTACAGGTGTGCAGCCACACGCGCTTCGCCCCATATGACCATGCCTGCGCGATGCCGTAGCTCAGCAGATGCTTGCCTAAACCCATCCCGAAGAACTGCGGACGCAGGCCGAAGTACGCGATCTCGGTATCGGTCCCCTGCGGTACCAGCTCGATATAACCACCGGGGATACCATCGACATACAGGATATCGATAATAGCACCGTTGAGAGCAGTCTCAAGCTCGGCATCCGACAGATGCGTGCGATCGCGCCAGCGCCACAACGCTCCGACCGTGCTGTAAAGGAAACGGTAAAAGGGCAGGTCCATGCGTGCCATGCGCTGGATGTTAAAGTGATCACCGTTGACGTATTCCGGGCGGAAGGCGATGCGGCGTGTCATTTCCAGATAGGTGGTAATCAGGGTATCGGGCAGTACGGCAACGGGAAGGCCATCGGCGGGGATCGCTGCCATTGGGGGCATCACAGGGGCGACGCTGGCGGAGGGTGTTGAAGGCACTGCACTCATTTCGAAACTCCAAACAAACTATTTTCAATCTATTTAAACGTTGATTGTAGCAGATGTGAAGTGCAATCCGTGACAGAATCACATTAGATTCCTTGTCCGAAAGTTACAGAACCCAGGTTGCTAAACTCGGCATGCGATGGTCTGAAGGGCACATGATATAATCCTGAAAATTTTTAGCTATTCACAAGGAAGAGGAAGACAATGGATTTTGGCCTGAGCGACGAACATATTCAGGTTCGCAAAATGGTGCGTGATTTCACGCACAAGGAAGTGATCCCGGTCATCGGTGAATGGGATCGTAAGCAGGAGATGAACCCCGCCTTTTTGCCCAGAATGGCGGAGTTGGGGATTCTCGGCATCAGCATCCCGGTACGCTACGGAGGTCAGGGCTTCGATTACATCACCCTCGGTCTCGTCTGCGAAGAACTGGAACGCGCCGACACCAGCCTGCGCGTGGTGATGTCCGTGCATCACGGCCTCAACAGCATGGCGATTTTGCAGTGGGGCACCGAGGAACAGAAGCAGAAGTTCCTCACCCCGCAGGCCAAAGGTGAGAAGTATGCCGCCTTCTGCCTGACCGAACCCAACGCCGGCAGTGATGTCGCCGCGATGCAGGCCACCGCCAAACGCACCGGTGACACCTACATCCTGAACGGCGAGAAAATGTGGATCAGTCTGGCGACCAAGGCGCATCACTTCCTCGTCGTCGCCAAGACCGATCCGAATGCCGGACATCGCGGCATGAGCGCTTTCATCGTCACCAGTGATATGCCCGGCGTCACCACCGGTGATATTCACGGCAAGCTCGGTGTGCGTGCAGGCTCGACCGGCTGGGTGAAGATGGAAAATGTCGAAGTGCCAGTCGGCAATCGCCTCGGCGAAGAGGGCGAAGGCTTCAAGATCGCCATGTCCTGCCTCGACAATGGCCGCTACACCGTTGCAACTGGCGCGACCGGTCTGATCCGTGCCTGTCTGGAAGACAGCGTCAAGTATGCGCACGAGCGCGAGACTTTTGGCACGCCCATCGCGCAGCATCAGCTCATCAAGCAGAAGATTGGCTTCATGCAGCAGTGGTATGATGCCGCGTGGCTGCTGTGTATGCGTGCGGGCTGGATGAAGAATGCCGGTCTGCGCAACACCCGCGAGACCAGTGTCGCCAAGTGGTATGCGACAGATCACAGCGTGCAGGCCGCGCTGGAAGCCGTGCAGCTTCACGGCGCATATGGCTTCAGTGACGAATATGCGGTCGAGCGTTACCTGCGTAACAGCAAGGGCGCAGTGATCTACGAAGGCACCAGCGAGATTCACCAGTTGATGCAGGCCGATTACGCGCTGGATTACCGTCACGATGGCAATCTGCGCTGTGAGATGCCCGCCTACGATGCCGAGTTCTGGCAGAACGAAGCCGACGCCATCGCCGCAGGGGATTAAGCAGGATCAGAATGTCCGCTCTCAATCATCAACCCGCCGTGGATGCGGCAGACCTCGCAGCATTTTGCGAGAAGTATCATATCCAGAAGCTGGCGCTGTTTGGTTCTGTTCTGCGTGAGGACTTCAGTGCTACCAGTGATGTTGATGTGTTGGTTGAGTTCGACGAGGGTCATACGCCTGACTTCTTCCAATTGTACCAGATCGAGGAAGCGCTTTCAGAGCTATTCGATGGCCGCGCAGTGGATCTGGTCACGTATAAGGCGCTCAATCGTCATCTGCGCGCTGAAGTGCTTGAGAATGCGGTCGTGCAATATGAAAGATGACGTCTACTATCTACGCCATATGCTTGAGTATGCGTCGAAGTTATCCGTACTGGCAGGTAAAACGACGCGCGAACAATATAATCAGAATGAGACCATACAGGCGGCGTGTCGATACTGGTTGCAAGTCATTGGAGAAGCAGCAGGAAAGGTCTCTGCTGCTTTTCAGGCTAGCCAACCTGAGATTCCTTGGAGAGCCATGGCCGGAATGCGCAATCGCATAGTGCATGACTATCTGGGTATTGATGATGAGACCGTATGGAAGACCGTTACCGAGCGTATTCCTGAACTGATTGATGCTCTGAAAAATCTGCCCGTCAATCTGTCAGCAGATGAAGAAGGGTATGAAGGCTTGAATTGATACATCTCCGCCGCTTTAGGCCGGAATGTACATGAGTAGCTGATATATGATCGTAAAAGAGACGCAGATCTGCGTCTCTTTTTTGTTGACAGTCTGCCCCTGATAGCGTAAAATTCACCTCCTTGTCTAGAACAGATGTTTCGTTATTCTGCGTCACTGCCAGAGGGAGAGCATTATGCCACCTGTGTTCGACTATACCCGTCTGCTGGTTTCCGATATGGCAAAGTCATCCATTTCTATACCGAGGTCCTCGGCTTCGCACTGAAACAGGGCGGCACGGACGAAATCTACAGCGAAATCGACACCGGTGCGCACGTGCTGGCCCTCTTCGATCGTGCTGCGATGCTCGAAACGTTGGGTGAGAGTCCTGTTAAAAATGCGACGTTAGGCATACCCGGCGCGGTGCTGTGTATGGCGGTCGATGATGTGGACGCAGTCTGTGCAGACATCGAAGCAAAAGGTGTGAAGGCCATCACTCCTCCGACAGACCGGCAGGAATGGGGCATTCGCACAGCGCACTTCTATGACCCGGACAGTAATATCGTTGAGATCAACCAGAACCTGTAGATCTCGCATTTATTAAGAACACAACCTCCAATAACAGAGCAGACAGCGATAAAATGGACAGCGCAGAACGGCGGACCGCACAACAGCGATCCGCCGTTTTGTATGCTCCGCCGTGTCACCCCGCTGCGCTGCATTGATGTGCTGCGCTTTCTCATCCAGTATTCACAGGTTTCAGGTGTAATGAGAAAGGTGCAGAAGCAGCTTGGAAGTATCTTAAGTCGTAACTTTGGTTCATGCCTGAAACCGTAATGGACTTAACACGCCGCTTCATAATCGTATAGGATGGAAGATAGGAGTGTGCATCACGCAGATCTGGCACTATGTCGCCGATCCTGCGGCATCACAGGTTCTGCCCACGCCGCAGATCCTGCGCCCTGTAGTTCACCAGCACACTGAAAACCCTCAATTTCAAGGAAACTGTATGGCATCTGAATTTGTTGCAAACAGAGTGTATACGACTGACCATCGCAGCACGGGTCGCTTCATCTGGTCGCATATCAGCCGTCACTGGTGGCTGTCGATTTCAATGCTGATCGGTGCGTTCAGCAACGCTGCACTGGCTGGTGTCGTCCCGTATGCGTTCGGCCAGGTATACGACGAACTGAACCGGTTTGTCGCCGGTGTGGTCAACAGCGACGAGGCCATGTCATTCACCGTCCAGATGATTCTGGTGGTGATCGGTTCACAGGTCCTGCGTGCGGTCCTTCAGCTCATGCGTAACTTTTCGTCGGAGACCTACGGCCAGCGCATCGAACGCGATGTCCGTGATGAGCTGTATGCCAGCCTTCTGGGGAAAAGCATGATGTTCCACGATATGCAGCCGGTTGGTGACATCATGGCGCGTGTGACCAATGACGTGCGCGAGATGAATCTGATGATGAACCCCGGTGTGAACCTGCTCGTCGGGTCTACCATGTTCCTTGTCGTCCCGATTATCGGTTCCCCGCTGATTCATCCGGCGCTGATCCTGACGCCGCTGGTCTTCGTCATCATCCACTTTATGGTGCAGTACCGCTTCGTGCGCCAGTTGAACCCGATTGCCGAGCGTGTCCGTGTCAACTTCGGTATGATGAACTCACGACTGGCCGAAGCGCTGGACGGCCTGCAGGTGATCAAGGGCGCGGCACAGGAAAAGCAGGAAACCGATTATTTCAATGCGCTGGCCGATAACGTCCGTGACGAGTTTGTGCGTCAGGGGCGGGTTGAAGCGCGATACCTGTCGAACTTCCTGTTCCCGCTGTCGCTCGTAATCGGTCTGGTGCACGGCATCATCCTGTACCGTGAAGGCGCGATTGACGCCGGTTCGATAGTCGCTTACGAAGGTCTGCTTGGATTATTCGGCTTTCCGGTGTTCAGCTCACTGAGCGCCCTGTCGCGTATCTCACTCGGTTACGCCAGCGCGGAACGTATCCTCAATATCATCACGGCGGAAACCGATCTCGACCGTAACGTTGCCGGTCACGATGGTAAGATGCGCGGCGAAGTCCAGTTCGAAAACGTCAGCTTCGGTTACACGCCGGAGAAGATGGTGCTGCACGATATGAATTTCACCATCCAGCCGGGGCAAACCGTCGCCATCGTCGGCCAGACCGGTGCCGGGAAGTCCTCGATCACCAAGCTGATCAACCGTATCTACGATGCCAGCAGCGGTCGCGTCCTGATCGACGGGATCAACGTCACCGACTGGAACCTCGAAGCCCTGCGCTCGCAGATCAGCATTATCGAACAGGATATCTTCCTTTTCAGCCGTACACTGGCGGATAACATCGCCTTCGGCCATCCCGACGCCAGCCGCGAGGCCATCATCGAGGCGGCCAGGAAAGCACAGGCCCATGACTTCATCATGACCTTCCCCGAAGGTTATGATACCGTCATCGGTCAGCGTGGTGTGACCCTCTCCGGCGGGCAGCGTCAGCGCATCGCGATTGCCCGCGCCTTCCTGACCAATCCGCCGATCCTGATTCTGGACGACAGCACCAGCGCCATCGACAGCGCGACCGAAGACCGTATTCAGCGTGCGATTTATGCTGCGTCTGAGGGCCGCACGATGATTCTGATCACGCACCGCATTTCGCAGATTCGCTGGGCCGATCACATCATCGTCCTGCGCAGAGGGCAGATCGCCGCACAGGGCAAACACGAAGCGCTGCTCGAATCCTCTGTGGATTACCGGCGCATCTTTGCCCGCTACGAGAGTCGCGAGAAGCGCCGGTCTACCGAGGAACTGTCGGCAGTACTTTCACCCAATCAGGGTAAGGCAGCACAGTAATTCGTACATCAACGCGCTGAAGTAAGCGCGTATTCCCGAACATGACTTCGAGAAGCTGATCTCGAACGGATAAGGAAACACAGGTAACAGGTATGGGGATTTTTTACGGCTTGAATGAAGACAAATACGACCGTGCCTACACGGACACGTATTTGATCAGACGCATCGCCAGCTACTTCAGACCCTTTCGTCGCCAGATGCTGTTCGTGCTGGCCGCGCTGGTCGGTCTGGCGATTGTCGGTGCCTTGCAGCCCGTCTGGATCGCCGCGACGCTGGACGAGCTGGAGCGCGATCAGAATTCGAACATGATTGTTATTTTCATCGCCGCGCTGGTGGGTACCGCCATCTTTCAGTACTTCGCCGGATGGGTGCGTCGGCAGTTTGTCAGCCACATGATTGGTAATGTCGTCTCACAGTTGCGCAAGGATGCGTTCCAGGCCGCGCTTGACCGCGACCTCGCCTTCTATGACACCAACAAGTCCGGCAAGATCGTCAGCCGTATCACCAGCGATACACAGGAATTCGGCGATATCTTCATGATCGCCAGTGATGTGCTGACACAGCTCTTCTCGGTGACCGTGCTGCTGTTCGTTCTGATCAGCCGTTCACTGCCGCTGTCCATCATCCTGATGATTACGGCGCTGCTGCCGATGGCGGCGGCGGCCATGTTCCGCGTGCTGGCGCGTAATGTCACGCGTCAGGGATCGCGGGCAATGGCGATGGTCAATGACAATATTCAGGAAACCGTCACCGGCATCAGTGTCGCGAAGAACTTCAGCCGCGAGCAGATGATCTACGATGAATTCCTGGCGGTGAATACCCAGTCCTATGATGTCAACATGCGGCGCGGCTTTGTGCTGGCGACGGTCTTCCCGTTTCTGAATGTGCTCGCAGGGATCGCCTTTGCGGTCATCATGTACTTTGGATCGCAGCAGGTGCTGTGGGGGGCCATTACCACCGGCGCATGGTATCTGTTCATTCAGGGTGTGGACCGCTTCTGGTTCCCATTCATCAATCTGGCCTCGTTCTGGAGCCAGTTCCAGCAGGCCCTAAGCTCTACCGAGCGTATCTTCTCACTGATTGATACTGAAAACACCGTCAAGCAGTCCGATAACCGTGCGCCGCAGCAGTTCAAAGGCCGCATCGAGTTTAAGGATGTCACCTTCGGTTACAGTGACGATCAGCCCATCCTGAAGAATTTCAACCTCACCATTGAAGCCGGTGAAAGCGTCGCCTTTGTCGGGCATACCGGCGCAGGCAAAAGCACCATCACCAAGCTGATTACCCGCTTCTACGAGTTCCAGCAGGGTGAAATCCTGATCGACGGACAGGATATCCGCACCTTTGACCTTCAGCGCTTCCGCGCCCAGTTGGGGATTGTCCCGCAGCAGCCGTTCCTGTTCAGCGGGACGATTGCCGACAATGTGCGCTACAGCCGTCCGAATGCCAGCGATGCCGAAATCACAGCGGTTGCTAACAGCATCGGTGGAGGTGAATGGCTGGAGACTCTGCCCGATGGCCTTTACAGTGATGTCGGTGAGCGTGGGGCGCGTCTGAGCATGGGCCAGCGTCAGTTGGTTGCGCTGGCCCGCGTGCTGCTCCAGAGTCCGTCAGTCTTCATCCTCGATGAAGCGACCGCCAGTGTCGATCCCTTTACCGAGACACAGATTCAGGAAGCGCTGGATCTGATCCTGTCGCAGTCCACCTCAATCCTGATCGCACACCGTTTGAGTACAGTCCGCAGCGCTGACCGCATCATCGTGCTGAAGAATGGTGAGATCATCGAGCAGGGCAGCCACGAACAGCTCATGGAACAGGGCGGCCATTACGCCGAACTCTATGACACCTACTTCCGCCACCAGAGCCTTGAATACATCGAAGGTGCAAAACAGGTTTTTGCCAGCAACTAAACGAACCGAGGTCAGCAATGGGCACACTACATCACCTGAAGGCTGAACGCGCCACCCTGCACGGCCACTTCTCTACGGACCTGAAGCCGGTGCTGCATATTCAGCCGGGTGACAGTGTGCGCTTCCAGTGTCTTGATTCCGGCTGGGGACTCGAACCGCATAACGGTATCGATATTCACCGGCGTGAGCTGGAAGGGCGCGACCCGGTACTCGATGACGGCCACGCGCTGACCGGGCCAGTCTATATCGAAGGTGCCCGACCAGGGATGACGCTGGCCGTTCGAGTCGATGCGCTTGAAGTCGGCGAGTGGGGCACAACGATGGCGGGTGGCTGGCCGAGTTACTGGAATCAGCGCCTGGGCATCACCGATCAGGGCGTCTTCCACATCTGGACCTTTGACCGCGAAGCCCAGACCGCGACCAATCAGCATGGGCATACCGTCAGCATTCGCCCCTTTATGGGGATTTACGGGATGCCCCCTGCCGAAGCCGGCATTCATACCACCATCCCACCTCGTCCCACCGGCGGCAATATCGACTGCAAGGAGCTGACACTAGGCAGCACACTCTATCTTCCGATTGCGGTGGAAGGTGGGCTGTTCAGTGTTGGCGATGGACACGCCGCGCAGGGCGACGGTGAGATCTCGATCACGGCAATAGAATGCCCGATGGATCGCGTCGATCTCACCTTTGATTTACTGGACGATATGCCGCTCACCACGCCTGTCGCCAATACACCTGCAGGCTGGATCGCGCTCGGCTTCCATGAAGACCTCGACGAAGCACTGGTGATCGCATTGGAAGCGATGCTGCTGCTCATGAATCGCCTGCACGGTCTGGACCGGCTTCATGCCCTCGCACTGGCAAGCGTCACCGTCGATTTCCACATCACGCAGGTTGTCAACGGTGTGCGTGGTGTTCATGCCGTTCTGCCTCACGGTGCCATTCGCTGATTGCGAATAAGCAGCACATCACCTCCGGTTTTGAACCATTTTCGGCCAGATAAAATCTCTTTCCCCAAACCTCTTGACTTAGAGCGCACTCTAAGTTGTATATTCGAAATCATGGACACTCAAAACGAAAAACTCACGATACAACAGGTTGCCGAAGAGACCGGCCTGAGCGCGCACACCCTGCGCTATTACGAGCGCATCGGGCTGATTCATCCCATCAACCGCGAGAAGAACTCGCACCGGCGTTACACGCGAAACGATGTCGGCTGGGTCGATTTCCTCAACAAGCTTCGCGCGACGGGGATGTCGATCCAGCAGATGCAGGCCTATGCCGCACTTCAGCGCAAAGGGGATTCGACGCTGGCGCAGCGTGTCGCCATGCTGAAGGCGCATCGCGACGCCGTCGAAGCCCACATGGCCGAGCTGCGCAAAAACCTCGACATCATCCACTGGAAAGTCGAAGTCTACGAAGGGCTGCTCGAACGGGAACTCGAAGTCGAAAAAACCGGCTGATGCTTCTGTCAGCACACAATTTTGAATGAACTTTTTACTTAAAAGGAGCGAAAAATGGCAGATGTAATGTACCGTACACTGGGCCGTTCGGGGATTCAGGTCAGTGCGATGGGATTGGGCTGCTGGGCGATTGGTGGCAGTGGATGGGGTGAAGTCGATGATGACGAGTCGGTGCGGGCGATTTATCGTGGTCTGGAGATGGGCGCGACGCTGATCGATACCGCTGATGTCTATGGGCCGGAGCGCAGCGAGCGCGTCATCGCCCGTGCGCTGGAGGGCGGTCGCCGTCAGAACGTCGTGATCGCCACCAAGTTCGGCAATGTTTACGACCGCGAACGCTGGCCGAACGAGCGCGGAACCTCACCGGACTATATCCGCTGGGCCTGCGAGCAGTCGCTGCGGCGGCTCAACACCGATTATATCGACCTCTACCAGTTCCATATCAACGAGTACGATCCAACCCAGGTCAGCGACGCGATCGCAACGCTCGAAGCGCTGGTCACAGAGGGCAAAATCCGCACCTATGGCTGGAGCACCGACTTCCCGGAGAGCGTGAAAGTCTTCGCGCAGGGCGAAAACTGCTCGGCCATTCAGGTCGAGGAAAATGTGATCGACGATAACCCCGCAGTGCTGGCGCTGTGCGAACAGTATAATCTGGCCGCGCTCAATCGTGGGCCGCTGGCAATGGGCATCCTGACCGGCAAATATCGGCTGGACACCGCCCTGCCGGAAAATGACGTGCGCGGCCCCAATGCACCTGACTGGATGAAGTACTTCAAGGATGGCAAGCCAAATCCCGAATGGCTGTCGAAGATGGAAGCCGTCCGCGAGATCCTGACCTCTGAAGGCCGGACACTGGCACAGGGTGCATTGGCGTGGCTGTGGGCGCGCAGTGACAAAACACTGCCCATCCCCGGCTTCCGTAACGTCGCGCAGGTCGAGGAGAACGTCAGCGCGATGCGTTTTGGCCCACTGAAATCAGACCAGATGCGCGAGATCGAAACCATCCTCGGTCGCCAGCCCAGCAGCAAAACCGTTGCCTAAGCCCAATATCGGGGCGCAATAATGATCTTTCACAAATTACGAGGGAGATCATTTTTCGGAGCGATTCCGCTGTAGGGTCGCCCCTGTGTGGTCGCCCGTTTATCTCCGTATTGAATTATAAAACGATATCATTGCGCCCTGATACCACCCTTACCCCCTAGCTATACACCAACTGCGTCTGTAAAAACTTCAGTGTCGTTTTCAGATAATGCTCGACATTTTCCGGATTGCGGAAGCCGTGTCCTTCTTCCGGATACAGATGATATTCCACCGGCACACCGCGACTGCGCAGTGCCGCCACCATCTCCTCAGACTGATTCTGCGGCACGACCGTATCCTGCCCGCCCTGGAAGATCAGCAGCGCATCCTGAATCCGATTGTTATTGAAAATCGGTGACCGCTGGCGGAACAGCGCATTCGCCTCTGGCAGATCCCCGATCAGCGAGAAGGTATAGTGCGCCTCGAATTTGTGCGTGTCCTGAATCAGGGCGAACTGGTTGCTGATCCCGTAGCGGCACACCCCTGCACGGAACACCCCCGGATAATCTACCAGCGCCTGAAGCACCGTGAATCCACCCGCACTGCCGCCCATGATCGCGGCGCGGCTGGCATCCACCTGCCCCTGACTCGCTAGCCACTGCACGCCGCTGATCGAGTCGATCACGTCATAATGTCCCCACTGGCCGTACAGCTTACGCAGATAGGCACGTCCGTAGCCGCTGCTGCCGCGATGATTAACCGCCAGTACCGCAAATCCCCGCGTGGCGAAGAACTGGATTTCGCCTTCAAACCGCGCCCGCGCCTGATCGCTTGGCCCGCCATGCACCATGACAATCACCGGCGGCTGTCCGGCGGACTCAAATCGCTCGCTGGTTGGCGGATAGTACAGCCCGTAGACGGTTTCGCCGTCTTCACCCTGCCACTCGACCGCCTCTGCCTGCGAATAGGCCGACGCTGGAATATTCTCCGCGCTGGTCCGCCGGTGGATGCGTGCGCCTTCATCCGGCTTGTTTGGATCAACGCTCACTACACGCCCCGTAATCCCTGATGCCGCCGCAATCGCTGCCACTCGTCCGCTGGATGACACCGCAGGTTGATACAGATAGCCGTACGCCTCAAGTCCGCCGATCTGCTGCGACTGGCTGTTTGCTCCGCCTTCCAGCGGATAACGCCACAGACTGAAGAAGCCGTTCTCGTTCCGCAGGCTGATGATGCTCTGGCTGTCAGGCGACCAGCCGTAGGTGCGCAGTCCCTGCACCCATGCCGGCGCGCCGTGATCTTCCGGGAACGTTGTCAGCCGCTGATGATCTCCGGCGGCCTTCCCCTGTAAATCGACCAGATAAATCTGCATGGTATCGGTGTCGTCGTTTTGATCGCGCAGATAGCTCAGCCAGCGCCCATCCGCTGAGAATGCCGGTTGAAACACCGCCGTATCTGCATCACCTGCAATCAGATCATCCTGTGTGATCTCCATCCGTTCATCCAGTGTCAGCAGATGCAGTTCCGCCGCGTCCCACGGCATATGCGGATGATTCCACGAGATCACGGCCAGCCGTCTGCCATCCGGATGCCATACCGGCTGCATATAGAAGTCTGCACCCTGATACAGCTTGCGCGGCCACTCGCGGCCTTCGCTGTCCACCAGTGCGACGACATCCACCCCGCCGTCACTGTGGATAAACGCGATCCACCGTCCATCCGGGGACACCGCCGGAGATGCTGCGCCGCCGAAAGCTGGCGTGATCGGTCGGGCGCTGCCGCTGGCGATGGTCTGTCGATAAATCCTGCCATTGGCGACAAAGTACAGAATGCCCTGATGCGCTGCGAACTCACCGCCGCCGTATCCCACGCGCCCCCTTACCGAGAGGTCAGCGCTGATTTCACGCGGGGCATCGATACCGGACTGGATCATCACCACCCCCTGCGAGCCTCGGCTCTCATGCCAGAGCAGCGTGTCCCCGTCCCACTGTACATCATTCAGCCGGAACGATGCCGCCACCTGCTGCGCGCTGACCGGGCTGGACCAAAGGCCGTAGGTGTGGGAGATTTTTGTCATGTCTTCACCTCTGATGCGATATGCAGCACGCCCCATACACTTCAACCGGGGCGTGTGTCTCTGGGTTTGTAGGATCAACGGCTGTGAGTATAACGAAAGTGGGGCATTCGGGGGAAATGAAAACGCCCCACGTGTGTGGGGCGTTTTAGTAGTTCGTGCGGAGGAAAGGAAAATTGTTTTTTAAGAACTATTTTTTATTTGGTGTCTCCGCACCTCTAACTTGTCTATAGGATACACCAATCTCAATCGTATGGTCAAGCACTCAAAACAGAATTTCCCGCGTGAAACTTTTGTGCAGCACTGCACTATCGATAATTCACACGGTTGAAAATTATATCTTTGACAATGCTTTATTCATGCAACGGCCTGCTTTATTCATTTTTATAGAGTCATTAAGGATAAATGGGATATGAGAGCGTTCACATATTTCTCATCTGTCACAAGCGCATTTTTTTAAAGTTCATTTAATAATCACAGCCAGAAACCGAACTTCATACATTATATACAACATGAGAGGACCAGCCGGTCCTCTCATCTTTGCGATATGACTTCGTATTACCACACCATGACGCCGGTACTATCCCATAGTGAAGGGTAATCTGGCGGTAGAAGACAGCAGCGCCAGTGGTTGTTCCGATGGCGCAATCACCTGTTCCCCATCCTGACCACCGTTCCACACCTGCCAGCCCAGCGTACTGCGGGGGGCATATTCGCTGGAGACGATCTCGACCATCGTCCCTTCCTTCGCCCAGTTGAACAGCCGCTCCGCCTCATCGTTCTGCGACATCACACAGCCAAAGGTAAACGGCTGGCCCACCGCGTTGCCGCCGAGATAAGTCCCGTTCGGTAGTTCCACCGCGCCGTGGAAGCCGTTCATCAGCCCCGGCTGCACTTCATACATGCCCATGAAGTAGTACATCTTCCACTCACCGCAGCTGTTTTCGCTGCACAGCGTATAACTGCTGCCGTAAGCCTCTTCCTCATGGCTCAGGATCTGATAAACCCCCGGATACGTCGGATAATCCCGTGTCCCCGATGAGATCATCCAGCGGAAGACTTCCTTGCCATTCTCGAATCCGACCAGGAACTGTTCATCGAGGTTGACCACGATCCGTTTGCCATCGACCGGCGGCAGCGGCATGGTCTTATCCACCGATGGCAGGTTGATCTCCTGACCGATGTACAGCGGTTCTTCCCAGTCCAGCGCCGGATTCGCCGCCTGAATCAGGTTAAAGGGCAGGCCGGTATAACGTGCGATACGGAAGCCGGTATCGCCCGCCTTGACCGTATACGTCTGCGGATAATGGTTGTAACGCAGCACGATCTTCGGGTTCAGTTCTGCCAGCGACCGCCCGATCATGGTGATCGCTTCTTCCGGGCTGACGTACAGCGTGGCATCCGCGTTTTTCACCTGTTCGTTCAGCGCGTTGACAAACGCCTTCACGCTGTCCTGGCGCACACTCAGGCCGTTTCTGCCGACTTCAATCCAGCTCAGGAATTCTTCCGGTGTTGTCCCCCATGCCGTGCTGGTGTCCGTCACCGGATCATAGCCGACAACGGCGAATTCCTGTTCAACCAGCGACTGGACATCCGCCAGATACGGCGTGGGATCGCTGAAATCTGGTGCAATCGGATTGGTGATGATATTCAGGCGGCGCTGATAAACCACATCGGAAGGGATGGCGGACAGCCGGTCAAGCGTCGCGATAATATCCACCTGACGGCCATCCTTGCCGGGAACACCGACCACCTGACCATTACGCATCTCGTATCCGGCGTTGAAAGGCAGCAGATTGATCTCACGGCTGCGCTGCACTAAAAATGACTGCGCTGTCTGATAATCCACACTGTATGTCGGTTCAATCCCATAGCCAAACGGGATACCTGCCATGCCGATATTCTTGGCCGCCTGTGCCGCGCCGAGCGCATCAACCAGCAGCCCCATCTGTGACGGTGGCACCTGAATCCGGTTTTCGCCTTCTACCGCCAGATCAATTTTGATCTCTTTCGCCCACGCTTCTGCGATGGCAAGCTGTGCTTCTTCAATCGTCATGCCGCCGACATTCACCCCCAGCACCCACACGTTAGGGAAGATCTGTCCACGCACAAGGTGACTGCCGGTGAAGAACAGAAACCCCACCACGCCGATCACCAGCGCGATCCGTCCGAACTGGGGCCGGTGGGTCAGATACCACAGCGCATCACGCAGCCACAGCCCAATGGCGTTTCCAACCGGTGCCAGCCAGCCCAGCTTCTGTCCAACCTGCTGACTAACCTGACCAACCTGCTGACCGACCTGCGATGCACGCGTCGCGACCGGTTCGGGTGTACGATCCGGCGGCGCTTCGTTGGCCCCACGCGGGACGGCCATCGCGCTGTTACGTCGTTCCTGTCGGGCAGCCTGACGATCACGCGCACGGGTTCGGGATTGGCGGCGTGGGTCATTGGAAAGGTCCATATGCACTTACCTGCACTCACTCATACAGCAAAATGAACTTAAATTGGATGAAGGATAACCGTTGTTTGTTTCGCTTATGTTACACGATTCACCGACTCTGAACAATCATTTCCGCTTAAAAACCAGCTTAAAGCACGGCATCACCCTTATGCAGATAGGGGCGCGGCCATCCCTGAAAGCATCTCCCGACTCACCGCACACAAAAAGTCCTTCCCTCGGAGCGAGCTTGCGAGCGACTGGGGGAAGGATTTAGGATGGGGGGCATTTTGCGTCCACTTCGTTTGAAAATTCGAACTGCACACTGAGAACATCTGTGCTACACTATGAGGTTCCTGCACCTTAACATCACATCTCGAATGGATGCCAGAAGCGCCGTAGTTGCAGCAACCCCAGGTTGCTACAAGCACATTGCAGCAGAATCGTGCTGCAAATCTGCCGCTACCGTTCATTTTGAGGGGAAAAACCGTTGTTGCCGCACAAAATTTTTGTGCGGCAGCAGCAGCAGCAAGCAGCAGCCCTTGTGGCGCACTGCGGCAACTTGTGGCATCTTGTGGCGTCTTGAGGCGCATTTACGCCGCAAATCTGCCGTCACCGTTCATTTTGAGGGGAAAATCCTTGTGGCGGCGTAAAATTTCGCGCCGCCACCGCCGCTGCAACCCACCATCCATTGACCAGTGAGTATAGGGGCCGGATTCTTCCGGCCCGCGATCTCATGCTTTTCCGGCACTCGCATCAGGGATCTTTAAATCACTCCCACGCAGGATCGATCCACGACTCCTGATAGCCGGACTTCTCCAGCTCCAGTGCGTCGATGGCGACGTGCAGCGGGTTGAAGGTATCGACCATCACGGCCAGCTCTTCGGTCTTTTCCACACCGATTGATTTCTCGGTCGCACCAGGCTGTGGGCCGTGCGGTAGTCCGCTGGGATGCATCGTGATGTCGTACTTGTCGATGCCGCGCCGCGACATGAAGTTGCCGTCGCAGTAGTAGATCACCTCGTCGCTGTTGACGTTGCTGTGATTGTACGGGGCGGGGATGCCTTCCGGGTGATAGTCGAACAGGCGCGGCACGAACGAGCACACCACGAAGTTCCAGCCCTGAAAGGTCTGATGCACAGGCGGCGGTTGGTGGACACGGCCCGTGATCGGCTCGAAGTCGCGCACATTGAAGATCCACGGGTAAAGGTAGCCATCCCATCCGACTACATCATGCGGATGATGGTCGAGGGTATGGCGCGAGAGCGTATCCCGCACCTTCACACGGACTTCGAACTCGCCTTTTTCGGTGCGCGGTTCCAGTATTTCTGGCACGCGGATGTCACGCTCGCAGTACGGGGCATGTTCCAGAAGCTGGCCCCACTCGTTGCGATAGCGTTTCGGAGGTTCGATCTGTGACGGGGACTCGATCACAAAGAAACGGGCTTCGCCGTCAGCCTGCATCTGCCATGTCGTCCCATAAGGGATGACGATGTAATCCCCCGGTTCGAAGGGAAGCTGCCCGAACTGCGTGTAGAGCGTCCCGGTCCCTTCATGGACGAACCAGACTTCGTAGGCCTGGGCATTACGGTAGAAATAGTCCATCTTTTCGGTGGAACGGCTGATGCCGAGGGTCACATCGTTATTGCCCAGCAGGATGCGCCGTGCCGACACCGGATCACCGCCAGCGGGTGCGTTGACCGTGCTGAAAGCGCGGTGACGCAGTGCGCCGTATTCGACATATTCCGGTTTTGTGTGTCCGAGCAGTTCTGTCTCCATCACACGCGGGGGCAGGAAGTGATGATAGAGGATCGACTGAATACCATGAAAGCCTTCCAGCCCCATCACTTCTTCACGATACAGGCTGCCGTCCGGCTTGCGGAACTGGGTATGCCGCTTGTGTGGGATTTCGCCTAGCTTTGCGTAAAAGGGCATCGTTTCCTTCTCCTTAATAAATCTGTTCGGTTACTTTACGTATCACCTTCTGGACAGGAAAAGGGTTCAGCCGTATGTCGAAGGATCAGCCAGACTGCATGGGCATGCAGGCCAGCATCTCCTCTACTGTGAACCGCTGCTTGAAGGTGAATGCCAGTGGGGTTGGGCCGTGCTGTTCCAGATAGTTAAGTTTTGCCTTTGCGTCCTGCGGAGTGGGCAGGGTGCCAGCCGGGACATACCACATCACCATATACGGTGTGGTCATCATACTGAACCATTCCCGCCGACGCCGAAAGACCTCGACATGGCCGCTGTAGTACGTGAACTGATACAGCGCGTCGAGGTCCTGCCAGACCGACATATTGATGATCATCATCTCGTCATCAAAAACGCGCAGGTGGGTGGCGTTATTTTCTTCACCCGCCAGACGCCAGACGAAACCCGGCTGTGATTCGGCCAGTGCGTTGATTTCGTCCAACTGGGCGACGAAATCCGCCATCACTGGCCCGTCAATCGGGCCGAGCATCCGGCCAATATTGACCTGTGCGAGATGATAATCAGCGTTTGTCATGGCTGTCCCCTTTGATTTTGTCAGTGTTGTCTTCGGTGTCCGGCCTGTCGGGGATAGAGGCGATCACACTGGCCTCTGGCGTCTGGTCCGGTTGATCTGTGTTGCCAGCCGTATCCGTCGGGGTTTCTGCCGTGGCAGGTTCCGTCGAAGGGGTTTCAGTCACTGTCGTGGGTGCCGGTGCAGCCTCACTCGGTGGCACTTCAGCCGAATCGGTCGAACTGACTGAAGTATCCGTCGTGGCTGTCGGGTTCTCTGCCTGAACAGGTTTCTCTGCTGCCGGTGCCGTCTCATCCACCGTCTCACCCGCCTGTGAGGTTGCAGGCCCTGTTTCGGTCGATGTTGGTGAAGCATCCGCTGCCGGAGCATCCGCTGCCGGAGCATCCGCTGGTGGAGTAGTCACCTGCTCAGTCGGCTGGTTGGTTTGGCTCTCTTTCAGGGCGGCCTTCTCAAGTGCCGAGATGATCAGAGTCTTGTCAAACGGTTCAGTATCCACCAGTGACAGTGAGTCCAGCGAGGCAGGTACGCCGTCAGCCGGTTTGCTGGCAGCAGGCGAACCAACCGGCGTTTCTGCTGGCGCAGACGACGGTGCATTGACCGGCGTCGATGGCTCTGATGCCGGTTCGATCTCTGCAATCGGTGTGACGACCAGTACCGTATCCTGTTCTGCCGTCTGGCGCTGGATCAGCGGTCCGGTTCCCGGACGTTCACCGACGACATTGCGCAGGATACCGAGGTGTTCGATTTCCAGTTCAACCACATCTCCCGGCTGAAGCCACGGGCCTTCGCCTTTGGTCAGCTCCAGCAGGCAGCCGGTGCCGACGGTCCCGGAGGCGATCACATCGCCGGGGTAAAGCGTCACATCCTGCGATGCGCGTGCGATCAGATCGCCAAAGGACCAGTGCATATCCTTCATATTCCCGCGTGAGTATTCCTTATCATTCACACGGGCGATCATCTTCAGATCATACACACCGGGGCGGCCTGCATGGTACTCGGCCAGCTCATCACTCGTCACAAGATACGGCCCGAACGACGAGGCAAAGTCCTTGCCTTTGGCCGGTCCAAGTCCAACCGCCATCTCCTGCTTCTGGATATCACGTGCCGACCAGTCGTTGAAGATCATATAGCCGAAGATATATTCCTCGGCCTTTTCCGCCGGGATATCTTTCCCTTCCTTGCCGATCACGCAGGCGATTTCCAGTTCGTAATCGAGTGCCTTGCTGTTGCTCGGATAGGGGATGACTTCTTCTGTACCATAAATCGCTGAAGCATTGGAGTAGTAAAAGACAGGGACTTCGTACCATTCCTTTGGTACTTCACGTCCACGGTTGGCGTTAGCCGTTTTGACATGTTCTTCAAAGGCATAAAAATCGCGCAGGCTGCGGGGGATGATGGGGGCATGCAGCTTGCATTTTTTCAGCATCACAGCGGTATCGGTCGGGATTTTCGCACGGGCATAGGACTCATTCCACACGGCTGTACCACCGCGAATGAAGTCCACCATCGTACGCAGGTGTGCTTCTTCATTGAGACCGCCGGTTAACTGGGTAACGAAACGATCGTAAAAGACCGTCGCGATATAGGGCCGATTGTTGAGTTGGCTCACGGTGACTAAACGCATAAGGAAGCCTTCAGATAAAGACCACGCAGAGGAAGATCTGACTATTATACCGCGTTAAATCCGCTAAGGTCGCAAATGTCCTTATCGTTACCCGTCGATTCACCGATGATTGGCCTTAATATCGCGTACTGCACCTGATGTCGGGTAAGTGAGGTGAAGCTCAAACCGCCGCTTCACCTCATTTGTGAGATGTCCGCTGTTCGCTAAAGATTACCGCGCCGTTCCTGTTCCAGTTCCAGTGCTTCAAACAGTGCCTTGAAGTTGCCGACACCGAACCCGCGTGAGCCATGCCGTTCGATGATCTCGACAAACGAGGTCGGACGGTCCTGAAGTGGACGGCTGAAGACCTGAAGCAGATAGCCTTCGTCATCATAATCGACCAGAATGCCAAGTTCGCGGATCTGGTCTAGGTCTTCCTTGATGTTCTGCCCCTGAAGGCGCTCCGGGAGGGTTTCGTAGTACGTATCGGGCACACGCAGGAACTCGATACCGCGAGCTTTCAGTTCGCGCACGGTTTCCAGAATATCCTTACAGCTCATGGCGATATGCTGGACGCCGGGTGTCATGTAGTAGTCGAGATATTCCTCGATCTGGCTCTTCTTCTTGCCTTCCGCCGGTTCGTTGATCGGGAACTTCACACGACCATTGCCGTTCTGCATCACCTTCGACATCAGTGCCGAGTATTCCGTGCTGATGTCATCATCGCTGAAGCCCTGAAGCATCCGGAAGCCCATCACGTGATGATAGAAATTCACCCAGTAATTCATCTTGCCCAGTTCGACATTGCCCACAATGTGATCAATGGCGGCCAGTCCGGCGGATTCATACGGCAGGTCCAGCGGACGGTAGGTTGGTGCGAAAGTGCCGTTGTACCCGCTGCGATCGACAAACACATGCAGGACTTCGCCATAGGTGCGGATCGCCGCGGTGCGCAGTACACCGTGTTCGTCGCTTTCGTCACGTGGCTCCCATGCGCCGGTCGCCCCGCGTGACGTGGTCGCTTCGTAAGCCTCGGCCACGTCGTCCACTTCCAGTGCGATCACCTTGACGCCGTCGCCATGCAGCAGATGATGGGCGGCCATCTCGTCGGTCGGGCGGTAGGAAGATGAGATGACAAAGCGCATCGTGCCAGCTTCCAGTACATACGATGCATAACGGCGGTTGCCGGTTTCTAACCCGGAATAGGCCACAGGCTTGAAGCCGAAGGCCTTCCACCAGAAGTACATCGTCTGCTTGGCATTCCCGACCCACCAGTGCACATGGTCAATTGCCTTGATTTTAAGGTGATCGGCTTCTTCGGTAATTGCGCGGGTTTCGGCCTGCTGGTTAATAAGCTGGTCTACCATCAGTTTTCTCCTTATATCGAAAAAATATTTAAATCGGACGTGGTAAAAGGGCGTTATATCGCCCCGTGGGCGATCTGATCGGTCTGTATAGAGTGCATATGGACGATACGCGCCAGCCGTTCGATGCCTTCGCGAAGGGTCGCGGCATCGACGGCGCTGAAGTTCAGGCGCATGGTATTACGGTGTCCCCCGGTGACGGAGAAGGCACCACCGGGAATATAGGCGACGCGCTCCTGCTCGATAGCCTGCGCCAGTAGCTCGAACGTGTCGATGGTTTCAGGCAGCGTCAGCCAGACGAACAGCCCGCCATCCGGTCGTGTCCAGTGGACCTCTGGCCTGGGGCCGCCGAAGTGGGTTTGCAAGGCATCCAGCAGGGCATCGCAGCGTTCCCGGTTCGCCTGATTGAGCTGTGGTAAATGGATGTCCAGCGTCCCCTGCGAGACCAGTTCATAAACCGCACGCTGTGTCAGTGCAGACGACTCAAGGTCAATCGACTCGCGCATCGTGACAAGGCGCGGCATCAGTTCAGCAGGCGCGATCATCCAGCCCAGTCGCAAACCGGGGGCCAGCATCTTGGAAAAAGAGCCGAGATAGAACGTGAATGCTTCTGCGTCTGGTGTATCAGCATAAGCCTTGATCGGGGGCAGGGCCTGTCCACGGAAGCGCAGCGCGGCATATGGGTCATCCTCGATCACCGGTATACGATACCGACCCGCGAGTTCAGCAATCTGACGCCGCTTTTCATCCGTGATACTGACACCGAGCGGATTGTGAAAAGTGGGGATAAGGATTGCGATTCGGGGCCGGTGCTGCTCGAAGACCGCTTCCAGTGCATCGGTATCGACACCCATTTGCAGATCGACCGGTATGGCGTGGACTTGTGCACTGCGTCCGCTGGTCACCTGCTGGACGCCGGTAAAGGTGATCGCTTCGACAGCGGCGGGCTGTCCCGGATCGAGGAACAGCCGCGACAGGATCGTTAATCCCTGCTGATTGCCATTGGTGATCAGCACCTGATCGGAGGTGCAGCGGACGCCGCGTTCCTGCATATAGGCGGCCACCCATTCGCGCAGTGGTTCGTACTGTGGACGATATTGCAAGGCGGCTCCGCCTTCGCGGGAAATCACACGCTGCACGGCTTCGGAATAGGCTTCGTACGGTAGCAGACGGCTGTCAGGAAGGCCGCCCGCCAGCGAGATCACACCTGGATCAGAAGCACGACGCAGCAGTTCACGCATCACCGAGCGCTGAAGCTGTGAGGCTTCCCGACTGATTGCATAGGTTCCAGAGTAGGATGAATACGTGCCTGATGGGGCTGTGCTGTGGACTCTTGCAGACATAAGCGCTTCCTGACTCAAAAATGAAATCTTTTACCCGCCCCTATACTATTCAGATGCTCGTATACCGGTTATTCGACGTTTTCCTGATCGGCGTTTTCGTCGTCTGCTTCGAGCGGCAGCATGGTTGTCGCTTTGATCTCATCCAGCACCAGCCGTGTATGAATACGGGCGATGCAGGGGTTTGGCGTCAGCCGGTCCATCAGAAAGCGCTGCAAATGCCGCCGGTTGCGGACTGCCACCTTCAGGATGTAATCCGAGTCCCCGGTGACGTGGTAGCATTCCAGTACTTCGGGCATTTCCATGACGGTGTCGTGAAAGCGCTGTACCTCATCCGGCTTGTGCATCTGCAGGCTGACGGTGATAAAGCACAGCATGTCGTAGCCCAGTTGTTCACGGTCCAGCAGCGCGACATAGGCTCGTATATAACCCAGTTCCCGCAGACGACGAACGCGTGAGTGAGTAGCCGGGGGCGAAAGGCTGACCCGCCGCGCAAGTTCGACGTTGCTGATGCTGCTGTCCTGCTGGAGTTCGCGCAGAATGATGCCATCCTGCTCGTCAAGCTCCACTGAATATTGTTTCATAATTACTCCAAACGTGTCAAATTAATTCCAACTCATCTTGAATATAGTGAATAACTGACTGAATCGCTATAAACATTCCATTTTTTCTTCGGTTAATCTGTTCCGTCTGTGTAGTTGATTCCGCTAGCACAGGGACTATACTTGAACTCAGTATTTCACACCTTCCCGATAGTGAACAAAGGGGTTCAGATGGCTAAATTTTATGATGAAATCACACCGGAGCTGCGTAAGCTGATCGAAGCACAGCATCTTTTCTTTGTCGCGAGTGCCCCACTCAGTGCGGACGGCCATGTGAATGTTTCCCCAAAAGGGCTGGATGCCCTTAGGATTTTGTCCCCCAATCAGGTCGCCTATCTCGATCTGACGGGCAGCGGTAACGAAACCTCGGCCCATCTGATGGAAAATGGTCGGATCACCATCATGCTCTGCACATTTGAAGGTGCACCGAACATCATGCGGCTCTTTGGTCGTGGGACGACCATTCTGCCAGATACACCGGAGTGGGATGAACTCATCGTTCACTTTACGCCGACACCGGGGATGCGCCAGATTATCAAAGTCGATGTGGAACTGGCCCAGACTTCATGTGGCTTTGCTGTCCCGCTGTACGAGTATCAGGGTGAGCGCGATCAGTTAATCAAATGGGCGAATCATAAAGGTGAAGACGGCATCGAAGCCTATCATCAGGAGAAGAACTTTGTCAGCCTGGACGGTCTGCCAACACCGCTGAAAGTAGCCTACGAAGAACATGAACCCGAAGCCTGAACGATAGGCCAGAATCAGCACGACAAACGGCATTCGGCTGTGGTAAAATCTCATCAACGAAGTCTAAGCAAGCGGTGCAGCAGATGAACAGCTTACAGGCTCAGCAACAACAGATATCGATCAGACCCGGCTGAAGCGTTGCCTCAACTTGCCTGACTGCTTTGTCAACTGAAGTGTCACACGGGTGCGGCGGACTGCACCCGTTTTTTTTGCCTGATAATATGTCCAACCGATCGAAATATGATCCCGATAAGGAGAAGGTATTGGTGAGCGATCTGAATCCGAGTACATCATCGTCAGGTGATCCGGCACCATCGGGCAGCCGCCCTGTACGGACCCGCTTTGCCCCCAGCCCCACCGGTCCGCTGCATATCGGTGGTGTGCGGACGGCGCTGTTTACATGGATGCTGGCGCGGCATTTCGGCGGGAAGTTCGTCCTGCGTATTGAGGACACTGACCAGAAGCGTTATCAGGAAGGCGCGATTGAGCTGATTACCGACGCGCTGAACTGGCTCGGCCTGAATTATGACGAAGGCCCAGATGCGGAAGGGGCATATGGCCCCTACATCCAGTCGGAGCGCCTCGATCTGTATCAGAAGTGGGCGCAGTACCTGCTGGATAACGACAAGGCCTACTACTGCTACTGCTCGTCAGAGCGGCTGGAAGAGGTCAACAAGGAAAAGCAGGCGCGGAAAGAACCGCCAGGTTATGACCGGCGCTGTCGTTTCGCCAGCCCGGAAGAAATCACACGATTAGCAGCCGAATGTGAAGCGGAAGGCCGTAAGCCGGTTGTCCGCCTCAAAGTCCCGCTGGACGGTGAAGTCGTCGGCATGGATCTTATTCGCGGTGAAGTGCGCTTTGAGAACAGCACGCTTCAGGATGCCGTGATGCTCAAGAGCGACGGTTACCCGACTTATCACATGGCTTATGTGATCGACGATCACTTTATGGAAATCTCACACGTCACCCGTTCGATTGAATGGCTGCCATCCTATCCGCTGCATATTCACGTCTGGAACGCTTTTGGCTGGGAAATCCCGGCACATGCGCATTTGCCAGTGCTGTTGAATCCTAATGGTCAGGGGAAGCTGAGCAAGCGTCATGTCGGCTTTAGTGCCGATGGCCGTAAGGTGCTGGTGCTGGCACGGGAATTCAAGGAAGCGGGTTATCTGCCGGAAGCGGTGGTCAATTTCCTGTGTAACATCGGCTGGAACTTCGGCGATGACCGCGAGATCTTCAGCGTTGAAGAGGCTATCGAGCGCTTCGATGTCACGCAGGTGCAGGCCGCCAACAGCGCCTTCCCGATGGAGAAACTTGACTGGATCAACGGCGTCTACATCCGCGAGAAGCTGACAGTCGAGGAACTCGCTGCTCGTCTGCGTCCGGTACTGGAAGAAGCAGGCTTCACAGTTGATAACGATACCCTGCTGAAGGTCACGCCGCACATCCAGACCCGTATCACGACGCTGAACGATGTGGTGAATATCGCTGGTTTCTTCTTCCGTGAAGACTTCATCCCGCCGAGTGCTGCGGATGTCATCCAGAAGAAGCTGGATGCGCCGCGCACAAAGCAGCTTCTGGAGAAATCAGAAGAAGTGCTGACAAAGGTCCCTGATGCCGCATGGCAGACACAGACCCTGTACGATGTGGTCAAACCCCTGACTGAAGAACTCGGCATGAGCAACTCGCAGGTCTTCGGGGCGCTGCGCGTGGCCGTGACGGGTCAGACCATCTCGACACCGACCTTCGAGACGATGGAAATTCTTGGCAAGCCGGAAACCCTGCGCCGTATTCGTATCGCGATTGATCTGCTGGCAGAATAGCATCTGCATTTTCACCATCCCCACACGGATTAGGGGGCAAAGCCCCTTGATCCGTGTCCTTTTTTGTTTTATTATTTAGATGAATGTCTAACTATCTAAATATTAAAATCCGATGAAGTGAGCAACCGCAGCACTGCTGCTGCGTAGATCAAAGCAGGTTATTTACCGGTGAGATAAAACGAAAGGTTTTGAATATGCGTCCTGAAATCAGGAGTGTTAGAAACAGAGTGTCGCTGCTGCTGGCGTTGCTGTTTGTGCTGGCGCTGAGCGCATTCGGCGTCAGCGCGCAGGAAGAAGAAACGACATTTACTGCCCCGGATGGATCGTATACCGTTCCCATTCCGGCGAACACGACGAACGAGAGCACTGACGAATATGCCCACTTCACCACAGTGGATGGCAGCAGTATCTACATCGTACGGGTGGAGGCTGACACTGCAGAAGATGAACTGGCCGCATCTGGGGTGGCCGTCGCGCTGGTTGATCCGGAGCAGGAACTGGAAGCTCAGGCCATCAACGACGCGATCACACCGAAAGGCGTATGGAAGCAGTACCTGTACGCCAGTGCAGATGGCTCCGGAACCCTGTCCGTTTCGGTGGTGCGTCTGGAAGGGGATGCCTATTATGTGTTCTACATTACCTCACCGGATCAGAGTGCACTGGTCTCGGCAACACCGGCCCTGAACGAGCTGATTCTTGGCATTGAGTTTGCCGGGTCACTGGACCTGACGGGTACGGAACCGCTGGAATTCGACGATGTGATGGCGGCTGACCTTGAGACGTATATCGAGCAGGCACTTGAAGATTATCACGTCAATGGTGCTTCGGTGGCGATTGTGCAGAACGGTGAAGTCGTCTACAGCAATGGCTTTGGCGTCCGTGAGGTCGATGGCGAACCGGTTGATGCAGATACACTGTTCATGATCGGCTCGACCACCAAGTCGATGACGACCTTCCTGATGGCAACACTGGTCGATGAAGGTGTGCTGGACTGGGATACTCCCGTCACCGACATTCTGCCGGAATTCGCCCTCTCTGAACCTGAAGCGACGGAACAGATTCGTGTGCGCGATCTGGTAAACAACAGCAGTGGTGTCGCACGCTATGACCTGATTCTGATGTTGAAGGAAATGACACCCGAAGACATGATCGCGAGCCTCGCGCAGATCCCGCTGGTTTCTGCCCCCGGAGAGGCGTTCAACTACAGCAATCAGATGGTCGCAACGGGCGGTTTTGTCGCGGCGCTGGCCGCCGGTGCCACCTTCGGTGATGATGTGATGGAAGTCTACACCGATCTGCTTCAGACACGGCTGTTCGACCCACTGGGGATGGAACGCTCGACGATTGATCTGGATGAGGCCGTCGCCGATGACAATCATGCGATGCCGTATGCCTATGATTACGAAACCGGCGAAATTGAAGCGGTCTCACTGGATCTGGAACGGTTTGTTGAGCCGTTAGCCCCGGCAGGTGCGGTGTGGTCCAGTGCGAACGAGATGGCGAAGTACCTTCAGATGCAGCTTGCTTTTGGCGAAAGCGCGGATGGTGAACAACTGGTCTCGACCGAGAACCTGGTGGAGACGCAGATCCCCGGCCTTGTGATGGGGGATGGCAGCCGTTATGCCATGGGCTGGTATGTCGGCAGCTACAGCGGTTTACCCGTGATTATGCATGGTGGCAATACCGCCGGCTTCACATCCGATTTCGCGTTTATCCGTGAAGCTGACTTCGGTGTCGTCGTACTGGCGAATGCTTCCGGTGCGACCAACTTCACATCTGCGGTGAACGCCTATATTCTGGAACTGATCTTCGATCTCGATCACGATTCAATCGAGGTGTATGCGGCGGCACAGGAACAGATTCAGGCGTTTTACGCGCAGATTATGGCACAGCTTCCGGAAGGACACCCGGTGGATGCCGAAGCGGTCGAGCCGTATCTGGGCGAATATGATCTGGGTGTCAGCCTGACGCTGAATGACGAAGGTCAGTTCATCGCAACGACTGACTTCCTCAGTGGAGAACTGCTGGCGACCGATACTGAAGGCCAGTATATTGGCGCGGACGAGCTGGAAGGCATTTTGCTGACCTTCGAGATCGATGAGGATGGTACAGTGACCGCCACTGCTTCCAATCCGATTGACCCGTCGCAGGATGTGACGCTCACCAGGGTCGAATAAGCAGTTACCGCACGATCACATCAGACGGGAAGTCGAGTACGGCTTCCCGTCTTTCTATTCTGTATTTAAGACGATGACGGTGTCGTTGCCGTCCACTGCCACGCGGTGACGCCAAGACACAGCCATCCGCCCAGCATCAGTGCGCCACCAATGGGCGCGACAGCCCCCATGATGCGCAGGTCGAAGACGGCGAGTATATACAGACTGCCTGAGAAGACCAGCGACCCCAGAAACAGCAGATTCCCGGCCCAGTTGATCCAGTTTGATGACTCCGGGCTGACCTGTGCGGTGACCAGTGCCACCCCAATCAGCGCGACGGCGTGGATCAGGTGATAACGATTGGCGGTCTGATAGGTGTCGGTGCGACCGTTGGCTTCCAGACGGCTTTCCAGCGCATGGGCACCGAAAGCCCCTAAACCGACTCCGAGAAAGCCCATGACGGCGGCTAACAGTAACAACGTGCGTGGCATTGCGATTCCAATCCTTCTCCAATTCCGATAACGCAGTGGGGTGATTGTAGCACCAGCCGCTTCTCTCTTCACAGGCCGCAACCAGGTGTATAAATGAAACAGGGCAAACGCCGGTAAAATTTCAGGATGTCTCGAATGACGTACGCAGAATGCTTTGTCTGTCATCAGATCGTGCTCGAATTGTCCGGGCAGGACATTGTCTGTCAGGAATATTTTCTGGACAGAATCGATGGCGCTGATAACGCTTTAAACGATGCAGAGCATTACGCAGCAGGGCATTGTCACCTCAAGTGCCTGAAACATTCGCGTTGGGGCATGCTGTGGGCTGCGGGCTTCCTGAAACATTTTTCTACGACGAGAAGCTACCAGCATGTCAATCGAAATCTGGAGTGGACAGTTCTGCGTGATCGTTGGAAGAGCATCATCGCGATCAGGGATGATGGCGAGGTTTTAATTTTTAGTGATGACCAGTTAAGGCATGCCACTGCTACCGAACAGGGTTATCTTCTGCCGATTATAACGCCCTTTACGCTTGATCCCTTTGGACATTTTCCGCAGCCTGATTTATATCGCGCCGTACAACAGCGGTTCAGTCAGGACGGATATTTTCCATTGATTGAGATGATCAGGGTCTTTGGAGTCGAAGATGAACTGCTCTATCCGCAAGCAGTCCTGAATGGAAAACTTGTTCAGGCTGAGGTTGACCCGGAGGAGGTCGGTCACTGGCTGGACTGCGATGTCCATTACGCTATTTTCATCCCTGAAGCTGTTTACAGGCTGTGTTCTGATGTGATCCGTTAGCCATAAGGTTCGTATTGAGCGATTTTTGAAACATCGGTTTACACATCAGTTGCGTCTCTTATTCACCCTCATTATGCTTAAGGTCTGACTCAACAAGGATGCCCTTAACAGAACGGATGCTGCTTTCATGACAATCAAAGTTCTGGTGCTTTCCGGCGGGGGTGGACGTGGGGCCTTTCACGCCGGGGTTTTTAAATATCTGATGCAGGCGCAGAAATCCGGCGTGGACCATGCACATCAGGGGGCGTGGGTGCCGGATATCATCATCGGCACGTCAATTGGCGCGGTCAATGGGGCGGCCATCACGCAGGGGATGAGCGCAGAAGCGCTGGAGCAGTTCTGGCTGTCGCTGCGCGAACGCGATGTACAGGGTATCCCGCCGGGGATGGGGGTACTGGCGCGGTGGGTGACACAGCGGATGATGCGTTCTTTCATCGGCACGAAACTGCCGGTCGTCTCGAAGGAAAAAGCGTTTTCCCCTGATGCCGAAGATAGCTGGCCGCCGATCCCGTTGCTGCCTGGACGGTTGAGCCGGTGGCTGATTGGCCGCTGGAACAATCTGCTGGATACCGCGCCGCTGTACGAGACGATGCTGACGCGGATGCGGCTGGATGAACAGAAGATCGCCGAGAGCCGCACGCGGCTGATAATCAGCGCGACCAATGTGCAGACGGGCGAAGCGATGCTGTTCTCCAATTATCCGATGACACACCGGCGCACTGGCCGCGATATGGTCAAGACACCGGTTACAGGCCGCCGGATTATCGCCAGTTGCAGCATCCCGATTGTTTACCCGTGGACGAAAGACACCGACGATCAGCTTTACTGGGATGGTGCAGTGGTCGCGAATACACCGTTGAGTCCCGCGTTTGATGCGGTCAGTGATCAGCCGATTGAAGAGATCATGGAAGCGGTGATCGTGATGATGACGCCGTGGTGGGAAACCGATGAAGCGCCGCCAGCCGGGGCGCGTCTGCCTCAGGACTTCGCTGAGGCGATGACGTTCGCGCTGGACTGGGCGCTGCTGGCGTCGTTTCGCACCGAACTGAAAACTGCACGTACCTTCAGCCGGATGTCACAGGACGCAGTGCAGCAGGGCAAGCCGATGCAGTACCGGATCGTACAGGATGTGATCGTCGCGCCGGAGCAGTTTCTGCCAGTGGCGCGGATCATCGACTATGACGAAAGTGCCAGCCGAATGCTGATCGATCAGGGTTATCAGGCCGCGGAAAAGGCGTTCCGTCAGCAGTTTAGGGAATGAGGTGTGGATAGGCGAGTGGGCGGGGCTGCGATGAATCGCCGTGGCCCCCGCCCATACGGAAGTGTTATGACGTGTGGGTGTCCCTCACAGCCATGTTAATTCGCGTCGTCTTCGTACAGTTTGCCGCCGTAGGTGTTGACCAGATAATTGTCGAGATCGTCGGCGTAGGATGCCACCCGCGTGATGATAAAACGCGCCTCTTCGGTGTCCATGCCATCCAGCGGACGTTCGCTGAACACGTAGACGACATTTTCATGCAGGGCGAGTGCGGCGCTGGTCATCTCCAGATTCTGATTGAGCAGCGCCCGGAAGAAGGCTTCCAGACCGGTGTCAGGCAGGGTCATCAGCGGTGAGGAGACCTGAAGATAACCAGCGGCCCCGCGCTCGGCAACGGTGACTTCGATGCGGGCAGATCCCCACTGAAAGAGCCAGCGGAAGCCCTCAATCGAGTGGGCGCGGGACTCATTCGGGTTGATGTCGATCATCGACAGGATATTCTCAATATCGCTGACATATTTCAGCAGGGTGGTACTACTCATGTCCTGACGGTAACGTATGGGCATAATATTCCTGTGACTGAGCGCAGTCAGATCAAGTGAACCAGGCGAAAGTAAAAATCCACGGTTTCAGCACCGCAGCTGTTCAGTCTCCACTATAAACTTGAGGCCGTCACAGGGGCAAGACCCGTTTATGACCTCTGGGCAATCCCACCGCTGCCCCTGCTTCTGCGATCTCGTGCTGCTGTGTCGTGTTTTTCACAATTGATGCACAACTCCTTGCCTATAGAATGCGTAGTAAAGAATAGTTCGTTATTGATTACACGGAGGAACCATGCAGCCCGATATTAAAACAGCGCCCGCAGCATCTGCATCAGCGACGGTGCAGCCACCGCTGGTGAAAGCGCAGCATCTGGTGAAGGCCTATAAACGCGCCGATGGAACGGTCGTCCGCGCTGTGGATGGTGTCGATCTTGAGATCCGAAAGGGTGAGATCTTCAGCCTGCTGGGGCCAAACGGCGCAGGTAAGACCACGACAATCTCGATGATCAGCGGTCTGGTGACACCGACCGAAGGTGACGCCACCATCGGCGGGTATTCCATCACGCGCCAGCCGATGGAAGCCAAGCGGCTGCTGGGAGTCGTCCCGCAGGAAATCGCGCTTTATCAGACGCTGTCCGCCCGGCAGAATCTGCGCTTCTTCGGTCAGATGTACGGCATGAGCGGTAAGGGACTGGATCGTCGAATGGATGAAGTGCTGGACTTCATCGACCTGAAGGATCGTCAGAACGACCGTGTCGAGACGTTCTCCGGAGGGATGAAGCGGCGCGTCAATATCGGTGTCGGGCTGCTGCACGAGCCGCAGTTGGTGTATATGGATGAGCCGACGGTCGGTGTTGACCCACAGAGCCGCCGCCGCATCCTGGAAACGGTGCTGCGAATGCGCGACGAATACGGCATGACCGTGCTGTACACCACCCATCTGATGGAAGAAGCCCAGGAGTTAAGCGACCGCGTGGCGATCATCGATCAGGGGAAGATCATCGCGATGGGGACACAAAACGAACTGATGCAGCAGGTCGGGGAAGAAGACCGCCTGATTATCACGTTCGCAGAGTCGAATCTGCCGCAGGATTTCATTGCCAAGCTGGAAGCCGCCCCCACAGTGACGCACGTTCAGGTGGAACCGACGCACGACAATTCCACCAACTGCAAGGCGACGGTGTATGCCCGCCGTGGACGCACCGCGCTGCCGGAGATCATCCGGATTGCAGCGGATACCGGACGCAATGTGCAGTCGGTGGAAGTCCGCGAGCCGGATCTGGAGTCCCTGTTCCTGAAGCTGACGGGGCGTGCGCTGCGTGATTAAGCCACAGGCCATGCAGTCATCCCGTTTCAACCAAAAAGGACAGGACATCGATGAATAAAATCTGGACGATTACACTCAAGGAAGTGCGGTCTACGTTTCAGGATCGCAACCTGCTGCTGATGATGTTTGCCGCGCCGCTGGCGATTGCCTCGATTATCGCGGTGACATTTGGCGGCATCAGTGCCGACAGTGCGCCGGTGCAGGACATCCCGGTCGCGATTGTCAATCTTGACGCGGGTGGACCGAATATCAATAACGGCGAGATTTTGACGGGCATCCTCACCGGCGAGATGACTACCCAGACCGCAGTCGGCGCTGAAACTGACGATGAGGCGGACTGCCCGACGAATGAGGACGCGACAGTTGCCAGTTCGACCTCCGAAGAGACATTGACCGGCAGTGACACCGCCAACAGCGCACTGTCGCTGGAGACACTGCTTGAACCGACCGTGCTGGATGATCCAGCCGCTGCCCGTGCAGGTGTTGAGGCTGGCACTTATGCTGCCGCCGTGATCATCCCGGCGGATTTCACGGGCAATCTGACCTACAGCGGCCCGAATCAGGATATTAAGCCCACGCAGATCGAAGTCTATGCCAATCCTGAAGCACCGATTTCAGGCGAGATCGTGCGCGGCATTGTCGATGGCATCAGCACGCAGCTTGCGACGGTCAATATCGGGCTGGTCGCGACGCTGGATACTGTCACGGACCAGTATGGCACAGCGCGGCTGGTTCAGGTGGTGAGTTCTTCGGCATTTACGCAGACGATTCAGTGTGCAGCGACTGGCTCGATCGCACCGATTCAGATCGACCGGCAGACGGTCGAAGGTGAGGAAGTGCAGTTCAACATGCTGGTGCTGTTTGGGGCATCGCAGGCGATCTTCTTCGCGCTGTTCACCGCCTACGGTAACGCGACGACGATTCTCGAAGAACAGCGGACATGGACCTTGCAGCGCCTGCTGGTGACGCCGACTACACGCACGCAGATTCTGCTGGGTAAGATGGGCGGTGTATTCTTCAACGTGCTGACGCAGCTTGTCCTGCTGTTCATCGGCTTCTCGGTGATCGGCAGTCTGCTGGCGGGCGAGATCCAGTTCATCTGGGGGCAGAATATCATCGGGATTGTGATCGTCGTACTGGCGTCGGCACTGGCTGTGACAGGAATCGGCGCGATTGTGGCGGCAGCCGCTAAAACACCGGAAGCCGCGCAGACGATTGGCACGGTGATCTCGATGGCGATGGCGGTGGCCGGCGGCGCGTTTGGCTTCAGCGTTCCGATGCCGATTCCGTATCTCTCGGTGGTCTACTGGGGGACCGATGCCTTCACGGAACTTGCCATGAACCGGACCGGGTATGGGATTCCGGTGCTGGTGCTGCTGGCCGCTGGTATCGCGACCTTCAGCCTTGCCCTGTGGCTGTTTAATCGCCGGTTATCGGAATAGGAGACGCGATTCACATGTTCAGGAAAATTTTTCAGATTGCGCTGAACGATCTGCGCGTCTCTTTCCGGGAAGAGGGGCTGCTGATCTTTATGGTGCTGGTCCCGGCAGTATTGGTGGTGGTAATCGGGCTGGCGAACGGTGCGTTCGCTGGCAGCGGCCCGACGGAAGCGCCGCCGATCCTGCTGGATGTAGTCGATCACGATCAGTCAGCGGCTTCGCAGCAGTTTCTCGATACGATGCGCGGGTTGAATGATCGACTGGTGCTGTGCCGGATCACAGCGGATGTGCCAGACGAGATCTGCCGCCTGAATGGGACAGCGCTGGATGCCGATGCCGTTGCCAACCGTCTGAACGATGGTGTTTCTGACGGCTATCTCGAAATCCCGGCGGGTTTTGGTGAGGCGCTGACAACTGATCAGCAGGTTGGGCTGATCTACCGTTCGGACGCGGAACTGGGTGAGGAAGACTCGACGCTGCGCCTCGTTCAGGTGGCGACGCAGCGCGTGAGCGCCGCGCTGATTGCACGCGAAATGGGGGATACGATTGCACAGGATGTGCTGGCGCTCGAAGACGCAGATGAGGCTGAGGCGTTTGGCGCATCGACCTATAACCGTGCTGGTGAGATCTGGGCGACGGACCCGATCAGCGTGGCGTTTTCACAGGCAGACATTGATACACAGGCCGCCGACAGCGCTCGACAGGCTCCTGGCTTCCGCCAGTCGGTTCCGGGGATGGGCAGCATGTACGTGATGTTCACCGTGCTGGCGGCGACCTCGGTGTTTATCAACGAGCGCAAGACGTGGACGCTCCAGCGCCTGATGACGATGCCAGTGTCTGGCGGTGAGTTCATCGCTGGGAAGATGCTGTCACGCTTTGCGCTGGGGATGATGCAGTATGCGGTCGCATTCGGCGTCGGGCTGGTCTTCGCGCAGCTTCTGGG